>JBAQKO010000294.1:0-4128 GCA_049301075.1 Rhodoferax sp. | reverse complement strand
GCACTTCCTGGGGCTGGCCGGCATGCCGCGCCGTTATGCTGACTACCCCATGCAGTTCGCCGACTTCAACGCCGTGGCCTCGGTGGGTGCCTTCTTCTTTGGCGCGGCACAGGTGTATTTCTTCCTGTTCGTGGTGGTTCCCACCATGCGCGGTCAGGGTGAAAAAGCCCCACAAAAACCGTGGGAAGCCGCAGAAGGACTGGAGTGGGAAGTGCCGTCGCCGGCGCCATTCCATACCTTTGAGAACCCGCCCAAGCTGGATGCCACGGCCACCAAGGTCATCGGATAAACGCCATGATGACGCCTGAGCAAAAGAAAGCCAACGTCCGGACCGGTTTGATCCTGGCGTCGGTCGCGGCCCTGTTCTTCCTGGGCTTTGTGGCCCGGATGGTTGTCCTGGGTCACTGAGCCATGAACCTCAAGCGCGAAAACGTCCGTATGGTGGGCAAGCTGACCGTCATCACGGTCAGCATGTTCGCCTTCGGTTACGCGCTGGTACCCATCTACAAGACGATTTGCGAGATGACCGGGATCAACATCCTGGCGCTGGGCGAGCAGGCGGTTCCGGGGACACGGGCCACGCTACCGGCCAACACGCAGGTGGACCTGACGCGCAGTATCACGGTGGAGTTCGATGCCAATGCGCGCGGGCCCTGGGAGTTCAAGCCGGCACAGCGCTCGGTCGTCGTCCATCCGGGTGAACTGACCACCGTGATGTACGAGTTCCAGAATACCCAGAACCGGCGCATGTCGGCGCAGGCCATTCCCAGTTATGCGCCCCAGCAGGCGGCCGCGCATTTCAACAAGCTGGAGTGCTTCTGCTTCAACCAGTACACGCTGGACCCGGGCGAGAAGAAAACCTGGCCGGTTGCATTTGTTATCGATCCCAAGCTGTCCAAGGACGTGAACACCATCACCTTGTCCTACACGTTTTTTGAAGTCGGCGGCAAGACGCCTCCGGCTCCGGTGGCCAGTGTGCGGGGTGATAACGGGACGGGGAGCCGGTCGTGATGGATAAAGGTTCTGCAACCCCGGCGCATCAGACCTCGGTCTGGCGCAGCGTCAAGCTGGTGGCATGGTCTTTTCTGGGGATCCGCAGCAAAAGCGGATACCAGGACGACCTGGCCCGGGTCAACCCTCTGCACGTGGTGGCAGTCGGGCTGGTGAGCGTGCTGCTGCTGGTGGTGGGACTGGTGGTGTTGGTCAATTGGGTGGTTGCTAAGTAGCACCAAGATGTGTATTTGGAAGGAATGGAGCTGAAATGAGTTCATCAACACACGGCGCAAGCCCGTACTACTTTGTGCCAGGTCCCTCGCGCCATCCCGCCATGGCGGCGCTAGGCCTGTTCTTTGTCATCCTGGGCGCGAGCCAATGGATCAACGGGGCCGAATGGGGCAAATACGCCCTGGCCCTTGGCCTGGTCGGCTGGCTGACCGTGCTGTACCAATGGTTTGGCGACGCCATTTCGGAAAGCGAAAGTGGCCAGTACGGGCACAAGATTGATCTGTCGTACCGCTGGAGCATGAGCTGGTTCATCTTCTCCGAAGTGATGTTTTTCGGCGCCTTCTTCACCGCGTTGTGGTGGGCCCGGGCGCATTCGGTGCCCGCTCTGGGCAGCTTGGATAACTCGCTGCTGTGGCCGGGCTTCAAGGCCGTGTGGCCCAGTCTGGCTGCGGGTGCCACGGCGTCGCCCGCGGGCATTGTGGAGCCCTTCACGACCATGGGCCCGTTCTGGCTGCCCACCATCAACACAGCGCTGTTGCTGACCTCCGGCGTGACGTTGACGATTGCCCACCACGCCCTGGTAGCCGGCAAGCGCAGCAAGGCCGTTGGCTTCATGTGGGCCACGGTGTTGCTGGGCGCCACCTTCCTCTGCGTGCAGGGCTACGAGTACTACCACGCCTACACGGTGTACAACCTCAAGATGAGTTCGGGCGTTTTTGGCTCCACCTTCTTCATGCTGACCGGTTTCCACGGGTTTCACGTGTTTGTGGGCATGCTGATGCTGCTGTTCATCACCCTGCGCCTGCAAAAAGGCCATTTCACGCCCCAACGCCATTTTGGTTTTGAAGGCGCTGCCTGGTACTGGCACTTTGTGGACGTGGTGTGGCTGGGTCTGTACGTGCTGGTCTACTGGCTCTGAGTCGAGACGCCACGTAAAAAAGGCACCGCAAGCGGTGCCTTTTTGATTGGTGGGCCGTGAATGCAGGCCGGTCAACGACCTGGGGGAATGCCGGTCGGGTGGATGTAACCCATTTTCCAGGCCGCGAGAATACTGACAAACAGGACAATGGACAATCCCACCCGCAACCCCAGGGCGCGAGCCATTTTGGGGGATGCGCTTTCGCCGTTGCGTTTGCCGCGCAGCATGAAGAACAGGGCCAGCGCCAGACTGGCGAGAATGGCCACAAAAGCAATGCTTACAAGGTACGTCATGCACAGGATTATCGGGTGAATACCCGTTTCAAGTTTGCCCTGGTTACGGTGCTGGCCATCGCCGCGGTGGGGGTGACCGTGGCCCTGGGCCTGTGGCAATTGTCCCGGGCCACGGAAAAGCGGGAGCACCAAGCTGCCGTGGAGCGCCAGAGCGCCAAGTCGCCGCTGGACAGCGCCGCCGTGCGCCAGGCGGGTGACCCCTTGTCACTGCTGTACCAACGGGCGCGTCTGCGCGGTTCCTGGGCGCAGGGCGCCACGGTGTACCTGGAAAATCGGCCGATGGACGGGCGCGTCGGGTTTCTGGTGCTGACGCCCCTGTTGCTGGAGGGCGGTGGTGCGCTGGTGGTGCAGCGTGGCTGGACCCCCCGCAATTTTGTGGACCGCACGCGCCTGACGCCCCTGGATACGCCCCGTGGCGTGGTGGAAGTGGAGGGGCGCATGGCCTTGCCTCCGTCCGACCTATATGCCCCGGGTGGCGTGGGGGATGGTGCGATCCGGCAGAATCTGGACCTGACACAATTCCGGGGGGAAACCGGCTTGCCGCTGCTGGCCGTCACCCTGCAGCAAACCGGCGCCTCGGGCGACGGCTTGCGACGCGACTGGCCCGCCGCCAACCTCGGGGTGGAAAAGAACCTGGGTTACGCCTTGCAGTGGTTTGCCCTGGCTGGCCTGATCGCCGTGTTGTATGTCTGGTTTCAAATTGTTCGACGTTTCATTCACCGTCCCAAGGACCTGTCCCGCCATGTCTAGCCCTTCTCTCCATGACGATCAGCCGCTGGGCATGACCGTGCATTCCATGCCTGCCCTGCAGGAGGTGGCAGCCGCGCAGACGGGCCGCACCCGCAGCGGGCGCTGGAAGATGCTGGTGGTGCTGCTGGTGTGCGCTGCCCCGGTCGTGGCGTCGTACTTCACGTACTACGTGCTGCGCCCGGAGGGGCGGCGCAATTTCGGCGAACTGGTGGATCCCCAGCGTCCGCTGCCCGATCTGGTCGGCACCACGCTGGATGCCCAGCCCGTCAACCTGCGTGAACTCAAGGGGCAGTGGCTGCTGGTCAGCGCATCGACGGGTAACTGCGACGATGCCTGTGCCCGCCACCTGTACCTGCAACGCCAGCTGCGCGAGGCACTGGGCAAGGAAAAGGACCGGGTGGACTGGGTATGGCTGATCACCGATACCGCTGCGGTGCCCGAAGCGCTGCGTCCGGCGCTCAAGGGCGCTACGGTACTGCGGGTACCGGCGGCAGCGCTGGCCCAGTGGCTGCAGCCGCAAGCCGGACACGAGCTGCCCGAGCACCTCTATCTGGTGGACCCCATGGGCAACTGGATGATGCGGTTCCCGCCCCAGCTCGATACCCACGGGGCGTCCAATGTCAAGCGTGACCTGGACCGTCTGTTGCGCGCCGCTGCTGTTTGGGACACCCCCGGCCGCCAACCCTGAGAACGACCGTTATGTCTACTGCTCTGTACGATTTTTCACCGGTTTTGCGCATGCTTGTCATGGGGCTGCTGCTGGCATCCGGCCCGCTGACCTGGGTGGTGCTGCGCAACCGCGGTGCCACGCGTGTGGGGCGGCTGCAGGCGCTCACCGTGATGACCCTGTTCCTGACCTTTGACCTGGTGCTGTTCGGGGCGTTCACCCGGTTGACCGACAGTGGCCTGGGCTGCCCGGACTGGCCCGGCTGCTATGGCAGC
>JBAQKO010000293.1:0-1898 GCA_049301075.1 Rhodoferax sp. | reverse complement strand
CCGTGACCGCGTGCCCGGCTTCGCTGGCCGCTACGGCGGCCGCCATGCCCGCCCACCCGGCACCAACGATGGCGATTTTCATGGCGCGGCCGTGGTGACGGGCGTGTCGGCCATGGTGCTAAACCCGGCCCAGGGCCTGGACTTTCCAGGCCAGCCACAGTTTGCGCAAGGGTGTCAGGCTGGTACGCTGGTGCAGTACCTGGAACTGGTCGCGCTCGATTTCACGCAGCAGGGTGCGGTAGATGCTGGCCATCATCAGGCCGGGCTTTTGCGCGCGGCGGTCGGCGTCGGGCAGCAGGGCCAGGGCTTCGTCGTACAGGCGGTGGGCACGTGCGGCCTGGAATGCCATCAGCGCCTGGAAGCGGCGCTGGAAATCGGCGGTGTCGCCATCGGCGCCCTGGCGTTTCAGGATTTCGTGCGCCTTGACGTCAAACTGCTGCAGCTCGTTGACGGGCAGGTAGATGCGCCCGCGCAGGGCGTCCTCGCCCACGTCGCGGATGATGTTGGTGAGCTGCAGGGCTTGCCCCAGGGTGTGGGCATAGCGTGTGGTTTGCTCTTGGGTCTGGCCAAAGATCTTCGCGGCCACTTCCCCCACCACGCCGGCTACCAGGTGGCAGTAGCGTTGCAGGGCGGGGTAGTCCAGGTAGCGGGTCTGTTCCAGGTCCATCTGGCAGCCGTCGATCACGCCCTGCAGGTGGCGCTGTTCAATGCCGAATTCGGCCGCCAGCGGCATCAGGGCCTGCATCACCGGGTGGGTGGGTTGCCCGGCAAACGCCTGGGCGACCTCGCCTTGCCACCAGGCGAGCTTGGTGTGGGCCACGCCCACGTCCACCATGTCGTCCACGACGTCATCGACTTCGCGGCAAAAGGCATAAAAAGCGGTGATGGCGGCCCGCCGGGAGGCCGGCAGAAACAGGAAGGCGTAGTAGAAGCTGCTGCCCGAAGCAGCGGCTTTTTGCTGGACGTATTGCGCGGGGGTCATGGCGGTATTGTTACATCCACAGCGCACGCCACAGCATGACCGGAAAGTCCCATGCGCGCAGGGTGGGGCGCTGGCGCAGGGTGGCAAATTGCAGGGCTTCGATTTTGTCCAGAATGCGCAGGCCGCCTTGCACCACCAGGCGCAGCTCCCAGCCGGCGCGCCCGGGTATCTGGTGCACCAGTGGGGCACCTTTTAGCATGCTGGCCCTTGCAGAATCTGCGCAGATTGCTATTAATTTTGTAGCTGATGGTGTCTGCCGGCGCTCCAGCATGTCTTGCCAGGTGACACCCAGCCGGGCGCAGTCGTCCTGCGGGAGGTAGTAGCGGCCGCGGGGAATATCCACGCTCAGGTCCTGCCAGAAGTTGATGAGCTGCAGGGCGGTGCAGATGGCATCGTTGCGCGCCAGCGCCAGGGCGTCGGTCACGCCATACAGGTGCAGCAGCAACCGGCCGACCGGGTTGGCGGAGCGGCGGCAGTAATCCAGCAGCGCGGCTTGCGTGGCGTAGCCCGCGCCCGCAGCGGATTGCTCGGTGTCCTGCACAAACGCGTCCAGCAGATCATGCAGCAGCTGGGGTGGCAGCCGGTGCGCCTGCATGGCCGCGTGCAGCGGGCCAAATACCTGCGGCCAGCGCTGGCTGGGCACGGGCGCTGCCTCGCAGGCGGCGGTCAGGTCCTGGCGGTAGGCCCGCAGGTCGTCCAGGCGCTGCTGCGCGCTGGCATCGCCCTCGTCGGCAAGGTCGTCCGCCGTGCGGGCAAAGTGGTAGATGGCGGCAATGGGGCGGCGCAGGTGGGCCGGGCACAGCCATGAGGCCACGGGGAAGTTTTCGTAATGGGTGACAGGGGGCGGGCTGGCCGCCAAGGGGGTTTGCATGGTGCCGATTTTGCCTGCTGGCCAGAGCGGTCAGCCCCTTACACC
>JBAQKO010000292.1:0-2534 GCA_049301075.1 Rhodoferax sp. | reverse complement strand
GTAGAACACCGTGCGCTCTTCGGGCTCGCCGGCCTTGCCCAGGGCCGTTACCTGCAAATAGGCCAGTGCCGCGCCCATGCCCGAGAGCAGGCCAATGACGCCGGCAAAGAGCTGGTCCTGGTCGATGGTCGGGCGCAGTGTCATGACCACGCCGACAAAGCCCAGCAGCACGGTGCCCAGCAGCGGCCCCTGTTTTTGGGGCGCGCCGTACAGCAGGGCGCCGCCGACGATGAACGCCGCCACCCAGACGCCGCTCATGTAGTTCAGCGTCATGGCGGTGGCCAGCGGCAGGTGGGCAATGGCGTAGAACCAGGTGCTCAGTGACAGCACGCCGATGGTGCTGCGCCACAGGTGCATCATGGGCACCGGGGTGCGCAGACGCGCGCCGCGTGCGCGCACCACCAGCGCCATGAACACCACACTGACCAGCCCGCGGTAGAACACCAGCTCGGAGGTGCCAAAGCTGGCGGAGGCGAACTTGATGCCCACCGCCATGCTGGCAAAGAAGAACGATGCCAGGATCATCCACAGGGCTTGCATCAGAGTCCCAGCTGGCGGCGGTACCAGGCATGGAAATGTTCCATACCGTCTTCCATAGGGATTTGGTAGGGGCCCACTTCGTTGTCGCCCCGCGCCAGCAGCGCGGCGCGGCCGGCGTCCATGCGCTCGCCGATTTCGTCGTCCTCGATGCAGGTCTCCATGTAGGCGGCGCGCTGGGCCTCGACGAATTCACGCTCGAAGGCGGCAATTTCTTCCGGGTAGTAGAACTCCACCATGTTCATGGTCTTGTTCGGCCCCATGGGGTGCAGGGTGGAGACCGTCAGCACATGCGGGTAGGCCTCGACCATGATGTGGGGGTAGTAGGTGAGCCAGATGGCGCCAAACTCGGGGGCCTTGCCGGCCCGGTAGGCCAGCAGCGCCTGGTGCCAGCGCTTGTAGACCTCGGAGCCGCCGCCTGCCTGCGCCGCCGCCAGACCCTTGGCCACGCCCACGGTCTGCACCGAGTAGTTGTCCTTGAACTCCCAGCGCAGGTCGTCGCAGGTGACAAACTGGCCCAGGCCCGGGTGGAAGGGGCCCACGTGGTAATCCTCCAGGTAGACCTCAATGAAGGTCTTCCAGTTGTAGTTGCATTCGTGCAGCTCCACGTGGTCGAGCACAAAGCCGTCAAATGCCAGTGCGGTGCGCGGACCCATGCCGGCCAGGTCGGCGGCAATGTCGCGGCCGTTGTCCTCAAACAGCAGGCCGTTCCATTCGCGCAACTTGTAGTTGTTGAGGTTCAGGCAGGGGTCGTGGTCGAAATGGGGGGCGCCGATCAGGGTGCCGGTCGGGTGTTCGCCCGAGGGGGCGGCGCTATAGGTCCACCGGTGGATGGGACACACGATGTTGCCTCCGCCGTCCTGGCTGAGGTTGCCGCGACCCTTGAGCATGACCGCCTGGCGGTGGCGGCACACATTGGAAACCAGCTCCACTCCGGTGGCGTTGCGCACCAGCGCCCGGCCTTCCTGCTCCTGGGGCAGGGCGTAGTAGTCGCCGACGTTGGGAACGCTCAGGGCGTGCCCGACGTAGCGGGGCCCTTGCTGGAAGATGCTTTGCATCTCGCGCGCATACAGCGCCGGGTCAAAGTAGCTCGAAACGGGTAACTGGGTGCTGCCATCGGCAGTAGCTTTGGACGGCTGCAGGGGGATGACGTTTGCAGGTGGTTCGCTACCCGGGGCAGGGAATGTTTTGCACAATTTTTGCACAACTCGGTCCTCAAAAGAGACAAAAAACCCCTCAAAGAGGGGCTTGGAGGGCAGCTACCTCGAGAGCTGCCGGGACGCTGATTGTACCCGGGGGGCGCTTTCCCAGCCAGAACGCCTAAAATCGCGGTTTACTGTTTTCTGCCCATTTTCATGCCCAAGGCCAGTGCCACCCTCCCTCCCGCGTCGACCGCTGCTCCTGCTGCGGTGATTCCTGCCACCTACGAGGCTGCCATGGCGGAGCTGGAGCAGCTGGTGGCGCGCCTGGAATCGGGCGAGATGCCGCTGGATCAGTTGCTGTCGGGCTACCAGCGCGGGGCGCAACTGCTGCAGTTTTGCCGTGACCGCCTGCAGGCTGTCGAAGACCAGATCAAGGTGCTGGACGAGGGCACGCTCAAGGCCTGGAAGCCCCAATGAGCGCCGTGGCTGCTCACCCCCCTGCCGCCGCTGTCGCGTTCAATCTGGACGCCTGGAGCCGCACCCGCCTGGCGCAGGTCGAACAGGCGCTGGGCCGCTGGGTTACCGCGGAGGCGCCCCAGGGGCTGGACCACGGCGCGCCGGCCGCGTTGGTGGAGGCCATGCGCTATGCCGTGCTCGATGGCGGCAAGCGCCTGCGCCCACTGCTGGTGCTGGCCACGCATGAGGCGGTCTGCGACCCGGCGGATACCGGTGCCGCGCACGCCGCCATGCGCGCGGCCTGCGCGGTGGAACTGATCCACGCCTATTCGCTGGTGCACGACGACATGCCCTGCATGGACAACGATGTGTTGCGCCGCGGCAAGCCCACGGTGCACG
>JBAQKO010000291.1:0-4222 GCA_049301075.1 Rhodoferax sp. | reverse complement strand
CTCACGGGCAGAATCCGGGACGGGGCCATGTAACAGCCCAGTACCACCACAAGCGCCGCCCAGCGCTCAAGAATGGCTCTCACGTACAACAACCAGGAGACCAGCATGGCGGCCAAAAAAATTCTGATGATTTGTGGTGACTACTGTGAAGACTACGAAACCATGGTGCCCTTCCAGGCCCTGCTGGCCGTGGGCCACACGGTGCACGCGGTGTGCCCGGATAAAAAGGCCGGCGACGCCATCAAGACGGCCATCCACGACTTCGAAGGCGCCCAGACCTACAGCGAAAAACCCGGGCACAACTTTGCCCTGAACGCCACCTTTGCCGACATCAAGGTCGACGCCTACGACGCGCTGGTGCTGCCCGGCGGCCGCGGCCCCGAGTACCTGCGCACCTACCCGGCCGTGGTGGCCATGGTGCAGCATTTCTTTACCGCCAACAAACCGGTGGCCGCCATCTGCCACGCGGCGCAACTGCTCGCCGGGGCCAATGTGCTCAAGGGCCGCACCTGCTCCGCCTACCCGGCCTGCCGGGTGGAGGTGGAGCGTGCCGGGGGCACCTATGCCGACATTGCCATTGACGGCGCCCACACCGATGGCAACCTGGTGAGCGCACCCGCCTGGCCGGCGCACCCGGCGTGGATTGCCCAGTTTCTGGCGGTGCTGGGCACGAAAATCACGCACTAGCCCGACTGCGTTGACGGACGCTGGCTCGCGCTGCATGATGGCGGACCCAGCGACCCTGCAGGAGACCGCCCATGTGCCAGGTATTTATCAGCGCTGATCCGCACCAGTACGCCTACCGTGTTCGCTCCGTGCGCCTGCACGGAATGGCCACCAGCATCCGGCTGGAGAATTTGTTCTGGAATGTGCTGGACGACATTGCACAGCGCGACGGCATGAGCGTGCCCCAGCTCTGCACCAAGCTCTACGACGAGCTGGTGCAGGCGCGCGGGGCGGTGGACAACTTTGCCTCGTTCCTGCGCGTGTGCTGCGGGCGCTACCTGGCGCTGCAGCTCTCGGGCGGCATTCCGCAGGACGCCAGCATTCCCATCAGCAGCCTCAATGCCCAGCGCGTGCTGGCCACCGAGCGCAGCCCGGTTGCGTCGTCCGGTTTCTCCGTGCGCGCGGCGTAAGCGACGGCCTAGTTCAGCGCCATGCTCAGCTTGCGCCGGTAGCTGGATACCAGCTGGGCCTGCGGGTCTTCCACGGCCACGGCCTTGCCGGCAATTTCGATGCCGCCGGCGGTCTTGTTGGCGGCGGCGGGGTCGGCCTTGGGCTTGGGGGGCGTGAGCAATTCCAGAATGGCCACGTAGGTCTTGCGCGGCACGGCATCGCCCCAGGCCTTGTCGCGCATGATGATTTCCAGCAGCTCGTCCATGGCGGCGGTCCAGTTGCCGCCCACCATCAGCACCCGGGCCTTGGCCAGGCGGGTGTCGAAGTCGCGCTTGTTGGTGGCGATCAGGGCGTCGAACTGTTCGGGCGTCCAGGCGCCGCGGTCGTCCTTCACCACGAAATGGATGGCGTCCAGGAACTGGCCTAGGGCCTCAAAGCGCAACTGGCGGGGAATCTCGGTGAGCTTGGGGGCAAGTGCTGCTGCTGCGTCGTCCAGCAAATCGCTCTCGATGAGCAGCTTCACGTAGTCGTAGCGCGCGTCGTCGTTGCCGGGGTTGATGGAGAGTGCCTCGTGCAGCTTGTGCAGGGCGGCCTGCGGGTCGCCGGCGGCCAGCAGGGCCTGGGCGTCTTCGGCGTCCGATTGCGCCTCCAGTGCCTCGGGCGAGGGCAGGTGCTTGTCCAGAAAGGCCTTGATCTCGCTCTCGGGTTTGGCGCCCATGAAGCCGTCCACCGGCTTGCCGCCCACCATCAGCACGCAGGTGGGAATGCTGCGAATGCCAAAGGCCTGGGCCAGTTCCTGCTGTTCGTCGGAGTCGATCTTGACCAGCTTGAAGCGGCCCTCGTATTCGGTTTCCACCTTCTCCAGCAGCGGACCGATGACCTTGCAGGGGCCGCACCACGGGGCCCAAAAATCCACCAGTACAGGGACGGAAGCGGAAGCGGCAACAACTTCGGCGTCGAAGTTTTCAATGGTGACGTTGATCATTTTGGGTAGCTCAAGGCGAAAAAGTAAAATTCAAGGATGACAAACATCCAAATCGGCGTCGTCATGGGTTCCAGCTCCGACTGGGACACCATGCAACACGCAGTCCAGATTCTCCAACAGTTTGGTATCGCGCACGAAGCCAAGGTGGTTTCCGCCCACCGCATGCCCGACGACATGTTCGCCTATGCCGAGGCCGCCGTCGGGCGGGGCTTGCGCGCCATCATCGCCGGAGCCGGGGGCGCTGCCCACCTGCCGGGCATGCTGGCGGCCAAGACCACGGTGCCGGTGCTGGGTGTGCCGGTGGCCAGCAAGCACCTGTCGGGTGTGGATTCGCTGCACAGCATCGTGCAGATGCCCAAGGGCGTGCCGGTGGCCACCTTTGCCATTGGCGCGGCGGGTGCGGCCAATGCCGCCCTGTTTGCCGTGGCCATGCTCGCCGCCGATCATCCGTCGCTGCGCGCCCAGCTCGATGCCTTCCGTGCCCACCAGACCGAAGTGGCCCGCGGCATGACGGTGCCGCCGGCGCTATGAGTCAACCCGCAATGCTTCCCGGCACCGGTGGTGCCGCCAGCGAGATGACCCTGGGGGTCATGGGCGGTGGCCAGCTCGGGCGCATGTTCGTGCATGCCGCCCAGCGCATGGGCTACTTCACCGCCGTGCTGGACCCGGACCCGCTGAGCCCCGCCGGGCGCGTGAGCCACCACCACATCCAGACCGCCTACACCGATCCCGCCGGCCTGCAGCAACTGGCGCAGGTCTGCGCGGCAGTGACCACCGAGTTCGAGAACGTGCCCGCGCCGGCCCTGGCGCAACTGGCCCAGACCGTGCGGGTGTTCCCGGGCGCCGATGCCGTGGCCATTGCGCAGGACCGCGCCCAGGAAAAGGCCCACTTTGCCGGTTGCGGCGTACCGGTGGCGCCCTACGCCGTGATCGAGACCCCCGCGCAGCTGGCGGCCGTAGCCGGCGACTTGCTGCCCGGCATTCTGAAAACTGCCCGCATGGGTTACGACGGCAAGGGCCAGGTCCGCGTGGCCAGCCGAGCCGAGCTGGCGGCCGCCTGGGACGATCTGAAGAACGTGCCCTGCGTGCTGGAAAAAATGCTGCCCCTGCAACTGGAGTGCTCGGTCATCGTGGCGCGCGGTGCCGATGGCACCTGCGTGAACCTGCCAGCGCAGCGCAACCTGCACCGCGCCGGCATTCTGGCCGTGACCGAGGTGTACGAAGGCAACCTGCCACCCGCCCTGGTGGAGCGGGCCGTGGCGGCGGCGAAATCCATCGCCTCCGGTCTGCAGTACGTGGGCGTGCTGTGCGTGGAATTTTTTGTGCTCGACCCCGCATCGCCCGCTGCCCAGGCCCTGGGTGGCCTGGTGGTGAACGAGATGGCGCCGCGCCCGCACAACAGCGGCCACTACAGCATGGACGCCTGCGATGTCTCGCAGTTCGAACTGCAGGTGCGCACCCTGGCCGGCCTGCCGCTGACGCAGCCGCGCCAGCACAGCCCGTCCATCATGCTCAATCTGCTGGGCGACCTGTGGCCTGGCGTGCGCCAAGGTGGCACCGCCACCGGCGTACCGCCGTGGGACCAGGTGCTGGCCCTGCCCGGCACCTTCTTGCACCTGTATGGCAAAGCCCAGGCCAGCGCGGGCCGCAAGATGGGGCATCTGACCATCACCGGCGCCAACGTGGCGCAGGTGCGCGCCACGGCGCTGCAAGCCGCCGCCGTGTTGGGCATCGAAGCGTTTTGAGCATGATCCTCTCCGCATCTGCTCCTGAATCTATAGCTGCCTGCGCAGACGCCATAAGGGCTGGAGGCCTGATTGGCCTGCCAACCGAGACCGTCTATGGCCTGGGGGCCGATGCCGACAACGCCGCTGCCGTGGCGCAGATCTTTGCCGCCAAGGGCCGCCCGGCGGACCACCCGTTGATCGTGCACGTGTCGGCCCACGACGGCGGCATGGCGGGCGTGGCGCACTTTGCGGCCCAGGTGCCCCCGTTTGCCCGGCAACTCATGTCGGCCTTCTGGCCCGGCCCGCTGACTTTGATCGTGCCGCGCCGCGACGGCGTGGGCGCGGCGGCGGCGGGTGGGCAACACAGCATCGGTCTGCGCTGCCCCGATCACCC
>JBAQKO010000290.1:0-7507 GCA_049301075.1 Rhodoferax sp. | reverse complement strand
GTGCAGCACAGCGAGTTCAACCACGCGCCCAACGAGACGACCCATTTCTTCCAGATCTGGATTGAGCCCAATGTGACCGGCATTCCCCCCGGCTACGAGCAAAAGACTTTTGCCGTGGCGGAAAAGCAGGGCGTGCTGCGGCTGGTGGCCTCACCCGACGGCGCCGAGGGCTCGGTACTGATCCATGCCGATGCGCGCATGTACAGCAGCCTGCTCGATGGCGATCAGCGCGCCCAACTGGTACTGGACCCGCAGCGCAAGGGCTATGTGCACCTGCTGCGCGGCGAGCTGGAGGTGAACGGGCACCCGCTCAGTGCCGGTGACGCGGCGTTGCTGGAGGCGGAAAACGTGCTGACGCTGGCGCACGGCAAAGCGGCCGAAGTGCTGGTGTTCGACCTGGCCGCCTGATTTTCAAGTGATCCCCCAGGAAGCGTTGCGCTGCAGGGCTTCCCATTTTTGTAGTTGCAAACCAGGAGAGAGTTGATGACAAAAGTAGCAGTTGTTTTTCATTCGGGTTACGGTCACACCCAGCGCATGGCGCAATCGGTGGCCCAGGGCGCGGGTGCGGAACTGATCACCATTGATGCGGACGGCAATGTGCCCGAAGGCGCGTGGGACACCCTGGCTGCGGCTGACGTCATCATTTTTGGCTCGCCCACGTACATGGGCAGCGTGAGCTGGCAGTTCAAGAAATTTGCCGATGCCTCCAGCAAGCCCTGGTACACCCAAGCCTGGAAAGACAAGATCTTTGGTGGCTTCACGGCCAGCGCCAACGTCAACGGCGACAAGCACTCCACACTGCATTACTTCATGACGCTGGCCATGCAGCACGGCGGTGTCTGGGTGGGCACGGGCCTGAACTACAACAACACCAAGGCTTCGCAGCGCAGCGATGTGAATTACCTGGCGTCCAGCGCCGGCCCCATGGCCCAGACCCCGGGCGACGCCAGTGGCGAAGAAATGAATGCCGGTGACTTGGAAACCGCGCGCCTGTTTGGCGCACGCATTGCCGCCATGGCAAAGTAATCCGACGGCGGATATTTCCGTATTTGCTGTAGATCAGCCCGGACGCTTATGCAGAGCGTTCGGGCTTTTTTGTTTGGATGGCCCCGTTATAGTGCTGCGTGTTGATCCGCTAAATGGAGGAGCGCTATCTTGAAACAATTCACAAATGCTTGGGTGCTTGCATGCGCCATGGTTGTCGGTTGGGTTCCTGTTGCACAGGCACAAAACAATGCCTCTACGGCCAGTGCACTATCCCTGATGCCGTTGGGTTCGGTAGTGGGCGCCAGTGTGGGGGCTGCAGTGGCCCTGCCAGTGGCCTTTTCCACTGCCGGTGCGGTGCTGGTTGTCAAAGGTGTTGAAGCTTCGGCGACAGGCACCCAATATGTGCTGGAGCGCGTGTCGGACGGTGCACGAGCGAGTGTGGAGGTGTCCGGCAAGGTGGCTGGTGCGGCTTCGACCACAGTGGGAACGGTAGTCAGCGTGAGCATCATCAGCGCGGGCGTTGTGTTGTCGGTGGCTGGGCAGGTCATTGCCTTTATACCCAATGAAGCGGGCCGCGCCTTGCTGCATAACCAGCGCGTGACGCTGTGAGCCGCGTGGTGGCTGTTGGCAGGGGGCTGCTGGCGGCTTTGCTGCTGGTACATATGGGCTTGGCGCATGCGGGCCGGCCCTGTGGGGAGCCGCAGCCGCTCACGGTGGTCACGGTGGAGCGTTCGCTCAATCTGGCCATGCGGACCTTGCGAGCGTTGGACCAAAGTGGCGCCAAGGTCGTGATCCTGGCGCGCGCGGGGCAGGATTTAAGCAAATACGGCCTGCGGTACTCGCATTTGGGTTTTGCTTACCAGCAGCCGGATGAACGGGGCGGGCATGTCTGGCGCGTTTTGCACAAACTGAATCAGTGCGGCACCGCCGAGGCTGACATCTACCGCCAGGGCTTGGGCGAGTTCTTTCTGGACGACCTTTGGCAATACGAAGCCGCTTGGGTAGTGCCCACGCCAGAGGCCCAGAACAAACTGCTGGCCTTGTTGCGAGACGAAAGCCGCGCGGTGCGCCTGCAACAGAAACCCTATAGCATGGTCAGCTACGCGTGGGGAACCAAGTACCAGCAGTCCAACCAATGGGCCACGGAGACCATGGCGGTGGCCCTATCCGAAGATCTGTCCGCCGCGAGCAATCCCACCCGGCAACAGGCCCAATCCTGGCTGCAGCTGAAGGACTTTCAGCCTTCCGCGTTGAATATTGGGGCGCTGACCCGCCTGGGTGCGCGTGTCACAGCGGCCAATGTGGCCTTCGATGATCACCCCAATGAAAAGCGCTATGCCGACCGTATAGAGACCACTACCGTGGATTCGGTCTTTGCCTGGATGCTGCGGGCCGGTTTGTCTACTCAGCCGGTGGTGACGCTTCGCTGACCGGTGGGTTTGCCAATTCCGGGGCGGCCTTGAGTGTCATGTCCACCGCCCGGCGTTCATCAAACACAAAGCAGCCGCCCTGGTAGTGGGTGGCGTCGGTTTCCTCAAAATATTTGAGGATGCCGCCTTCGAGCTGGTACACGTGCTCCAGCCCTTCTTCGCGCATCAGGATGGCCGCTTTCTCGCAGCGGATGCCGCCGGTGCAAAAGCTCACCACCGTCTTGCCCTGCAGCTCCGCTTTGCGCGCGCGCAGGGCTTGGGGAAATTCGGTGAACTTGGTGAGGCGCCAGTCAATGGCGCCTGCAAAGGTGCCGGCGTCCACCTCAAAGTCGTTGCGGGTGTCCAGCGTCACCACCGGGCGACCAGTGTCGTCATGTCCCTGGTCGAGCCAGCGCTTCACGGTGGCGGGGGCCACGGCGGGCGCCCGGCCTTCGGCGGGCCGGATGGTGGGGTGGTTCATGCGGATGATCTCGCCCTTGACTTTCACCAGCATCTTTTTGAAGGGCTGCGTTTCGGACCAGCTTTCCTTGGGCGCCACGTCGGCAAAGCGCGGGTCGCCCTGTAATTGGGCTACGAAACCGCGGACATCGCCAGCCGGGCCTGCCAGAAACAGGTTAATGCCTTCTTCGGCCAGCAAAATGGTGCCTTTGAGCTGCAACGCCAGGGCGCGGGCCAAAAGCGTTTCACGCAGCGCCGCCGTGTCGGGCAGAGGGACAAATTTATAGGCCGAGATGTTCAGTACAGGGGTCACACCCCCGATTTTACGGGCCGTGAAAAACTACAATGGTCCCATGTTTGTACACCTGCGCCTGCACACCGAATTTTCTGTCGTCGACGGCACCAACCGCATCGACGACATCATCCAGGCGGCGGTGGCCGACGGCCAGCCCGCGCTGGCCATTACTGACTTGAGCAACCTGTTTGGCGCCATCAAGTTTTACAAGCAGGGGCGCGCCAAGGGCACCAAGCCCATCATCGGCGTCGAGATTTTTCTGGAGGGGCTGGGGGCAGACCTGGCAGCCCTGTCGCGCATCGTGTTGCTGGTGCAAAACAAGCAGGGCTATCTGAACCTGTCGGAGTTGCTGGCACGGGCCTGGACGCAAAACGTGGTGAAAGCCCAGGCCGTGGTCAAGCTGGCCTGGCTGCGGGAGTTGGGCGAGGGGCTGATTGTCCTGTCGGGTGCGCAGGCCGGCCCGGTGGGTCAGGCACTGGTGCAGGGCGACTCGGAACGGGCCCATGCCGCGGCACTGCAGCTTGCCAGCCTGTTCCCGCACCGCTTCTATATCGAGCTGCAACGCGCCGGGCGCGTGGACGACGAAGCCCACGTGGCCGCCGCCGTGCAACTGGCGGCGCGCATGAAGCTGCCGGTGGTGGCGACGCACCCGGTGCAGTTCACCGCGCCGGACGATTTTGAGGCCCACGAGGCCCGGGTCTGCATTGCCGATGGCGAAATCCTGGGCAACCAGCGCCGGGTGCGCAAGTTCACGCGCGAGCAGTATTTCAAGTCGGCCGCGCAAATGGAGGCGCTGTTTGCCGATGTGCCGTCAGCCCTTGCCAACACGCTGGAAATTGCCAAGCGCTGCAGCCTGACCCTGGTGCTGGGCAAGCCGCAGTTGCCCGAATTCCCGACGCCCCTGGTGAACGGCCAGCGCATGTCGCCGGAAGAGTATTTCCGCTATGCCTCGCACGAGGGGCTTAAAGACCGCATGGCGCACCTGTACCCGGATGCGGCCGAGCGCGAAAAGCGCATGCCCGAATACCTGGAGCGCCTGGAATTTGAGCTGACCACCATCCTGAAGATGGGCTTTCCCGGTTACTTCCTGATCGTGGGCGACTTCATCAACTGGGCCAAGAACAACGGCTGTCCGGTGGGGCCGGGGCGGGGCTCCGGCGCCGGCTCGCTGGTGGCCTATGCGCTCAAGATTACCGATCTGGACCCGATCCGCTACAAGCTGCTGTTCGAGCGTTTCCTGAACCCCGAGCGGGTCTCCATGCCCGACTTTGACATCGACTTTTGCCAGACCAACCGCAACCTGGTGATCGACTATGTGAAGGACAAATACGGCAAGGACGCTGTGAGCCAGATTGCCACCTTCGGCACCATGGCCGCGCGCGGCGTGGTGCGCGACGTGGGCCGTGTGCTGGACATGAGCTACACCTTCTGCGACGGCATCAGCAAGCTCATTCCCAACAAGCCCGGCACCAACGTCACGCTGCAGCTGCCGCCCACGGACGGCAAGAAGAGCGACAAATACGTGTATGCCTCCGAGGCCGAGCCCATCCTGGCCGAGCGCGAGGAAAAGGAAGAAGACGTCAAGACCCTGCTCGAGCTGGCCCGCAAGCTCGAAGGCATGACCCGCAACATCGGCATGCACGCCGGCGGCGTGCTCATCGCCCCCGGTAAGCTCACCGACTTCTGCCCGCTGTACCAGCAGCCCGGCAGCGAGTCGGCGGTGAGCCAGTACGACAAGGACGACGTGGAGGCCATTGGCCTGGTGAAGTTCGACTTCTTGGGCCTGGCCACGCTGACCATTCTGGAGATTGCGCGCGAGTTCATCATCCAGCGCCACCCGGGCCAGGAAAAGTTTGCGTTCGAGAACCTGCCGCTGGACGACGCCAGGGTTTACAAGCTGTTCTCCGATGGCAAGACCGAAGCCGTGTTCCAGTTTGAAAGCCGCGGCATGCAGGGCATGCTGCGCGACGCCAAGCCCACGCGCCTGGAGGACCTGATTGCGCTCAACGCGCTGTACCGCCCCGGCCCCATGGACCTGATTCCCAGCTTCGTGGCACGCAAGCACGGACGCGAGGAGATTTTGTACCCGCACCCACTGGTGGCCGAGATGCTCTCCGAGACCTACGGCATCATGGTCTACCAGGAGCAGGTGATGCAGACGGCGCAGATCCTGGGCGGCTACTCGCTGGGCGGCGCCGACATGCTGCGCCGCGCCATGGGCAAGAAGAAGGCCGAGGAGATGGCCGAGCACCGCGCCATCTTCCGTGCCGGTGCGGCCAAGAACGACATCAGCGAGGAGAAGGCCGACGAGGTTTTCGACCTGATGGAAAAGTTCGCCGGCTACGGCTTCAACAAGTCGCACGCCGCCGCCTACTCGCTGCTGGCGTACCACACGGCCTGGCTCAAGGTGCACTACACGGCCGAGTTCTTCTGCGCCAACATGACGGTGGAAATGGACGACACCGACAAGCTCAAGGTGCTGTTCGAAGACGCCGAGAAGATGGGCCTGTCGTTTGAGCCGCCCAATATCAACCGCGGACGCTACCGTTTCGAACCCATCTCCAATCAGGAAATCCGTTACGGCCTGGGCGCCATCAAAGGCACGGGCCAGCAGGCCATTGAAGCCATTGTGGCGGCGCGCGAAGGCAAGGGCCCCACAGGCGAGGCCGGGCCGTTTACCAGCCTGTTTGACTTTGCCCGCCGTGTGGACCGCGCGCGCCTGAACAAGCGCTGCGTGGAAGCCCTCATCAAGGCGGGCGCCTTTGACACGCTGCAGCTCAACCGGGCGGCACTGGTGGCCAGCATTGACCGCGCTTTTGACTTTGCGACGGCCGCGGCGGCGAATGCCAACCAGGTCGGTCTGTTCGATATGGGAGGCGAAGACGAGCATGGCTCCAGCACGCAGGAGCCCGACCTGGTGGAGGCCGTGCCCTGGGGCGTGAAAGAGCGCCTGACGCAGGAAAAGACGGCGGTGGGGTATTACCTGTCGGGCCACCTGTTTGACGAAGTGGCGCTGGAGGTACGCCGCTTTGCCAAACGCCCGATTGAAGAGCTGATCGACACCCGCGAGCCGCAGTTGCTGGCCGGCATCGTCACCGACTTCCGTGTCATCAACGGCCAGCGCGGCAAGCTGGCGCTGTTCAAGCTGGACGACAAGTCCGCGATGATCGACGCGCGAGCCGAGGAAGATCTGATCAACGCCAACAAGCATTTGTTCAAGGACGACGAACTCATCATCGTCATGGGCAAGGTGCGCGATGACCGCTTCTCGGGTGGCAAGCAACTCACCATCACCCAGGTGTGGGATCTGGAACAGGCGCGCTGCCGCTTTGGCAAATACCTGCGGGTGGCGGTGCGGGTGGACGGTTCCGGCAGGGTACCGGATGTGGGGCGCATGGTGAAGGAATTCCCGGCGCAGCGCGAGAATACCGAGCAGGGCGAACTGGTGCGGGGGCTGGCGGTGCGGCTGGCGGTGCAATGCGTGGGCGAAGCGTCCGCGGAGTGCGCTGGCGCCATGGCCGAACTGCACCTGGGCGAGAACGCGCGTTTTTATCCCACCGATGCGGCGCTGGCCGGCTGGCGGGCGCAGGCGGATCAGGGCAAGGCTGCGATCGCCTACGAGTGAGGCGGCCGGAAATAACGGCGAAAAAGGCCTTCTTGCCGCGTATTCATTGCGTAGACAGCTATTAAAACAATAGCGTTTGCAGCGTCGCTCAGTCCTTGGGGCGGAAGACCAGGAGCAGGGACGAAGGCACCCTGCCGTCCACGTCGGGCGGCAGCGTCTCGGTTTTGTCGATGGCGTTCAGCACGGCGTCATCCCACGATTTCACGCCGCTGGATTTCACCAGCTTGCGGTTGATGATGGTGCCCGTAGGAGCGGTGCGGACCTCCACCTCGGCCGCCGGGTTGCCGGATATGGGCTCGGTGTAGGTGATGTTGGGTTTGATGCGGGCGCGCAGGCGGCCCGCATAGCCGGCCGACGGCCCGGAGGATTGTTTGGCGGTGCCGGTAGAGCCGGCGTCGCCATTGCCCGTTGCGGCGCCGGCCATGCGGGCGATGCGCTCCAGCTGCTGCTGGCGCGACTGGGCCAGATTCTTGGCTTCGCTGGCGGCCTTGGCCTTGTCGGTTTGGGCTTTGTCCCGGGCTTCCTTGTCACGCAGCGCCTTGTCGCGTGCCGCCTTTTCTTTCGCGTCCTTTTCCCGCGCGTCTTTGGCTTCCTGCAGCTTTTGCTTTTGCAGTGCTTCCTTCTGCCGTTTTTCCTGTTCCAGCTTGTCCTGCTGTGCCTGCTTTTCCTTTTGCAGGCGGGCCTTTTCCTTGGCAATGGCAATGGCGGGGTTGGGCAGGGGCACGGGGGGCG
>JBAQKO010000289.1:0-12365 GCA_049301075.1 Rhodoferax sp. | reverse complement strand
CCCCTCACACTGCGCGGCATCGAGCGTCCCACGATCAGCGGCGGCGAACAGGGCGACACCATTCGCATCACTGCGCCCGATGTCACGATCGAAGGCCTGATTGTGCGCGACTCGGGGGGCAGCCTGCAGGACCAGAACGCCGGCATCTACGTTTATCCTGGCGCGCACCGCGCCGTCGTGCGGAACTGCGACCTGGCGTACAACCTGTTTGGCCTGTGGATCGAGAAGGTGAAGGATGTGCGCATTGAAGGCAACACCATTACCGGCAAACGTGATTTCTCGTCGGCACAGCGCGGCAATGGCATCCAGCTCTACAACACGCAGGGCGCGCAAATCATCGGCAACAACATCAGCTTCGTGCGTGACGCGCTGTATGTGGATGTGTCGCACCATGCGGTGTTCCGGGGCAACAGGCTGCACCACAGCCGCTACGGCGCGCATTACATGACGTCCTACTACAACGTATGGGAAGACAACGACACCTACGACAACCGGGGCGGTCTGGCGCTGATGGAGGTGCGCGAGCAGGTGGTGCGCAACAACCGCGCCTGGGGCAACTCCGACCACGGCATCATGCTGCGCTCGGTGCAGGATTCGGTCATTGAGAACAATATCGTTGCCAACAATGACCGCGGTTTTTTCATTTATGACGTGGAGTACTCCACCGTGCGCAATAACCTGGTACTGGACAACCATGTGGGTGTGCACCTGTCTGCCGGGTCTACCCGCAACACCGTGCAGGGCAATGATTTCATTGGCAACCGCGAACAAGTGCGCTATGTGGGGACCCGTGACGAGGCGTGGGGTGGCACACAGCCTGGCCAGGTTGACAAAGGTAACCACTGGGGAAATTACCTCGGATGGGACCGTGATGGTGATGGCATCGGCGATATTCCTTATGAGGCCAATGACATGGTCGATCGTTTGAGCTGGCGCCATCCGAGCATGGCTTTGTTGCTTGGCAGTCCGGCGGTTCAGGCACTGCGCCTGGTGGGCCGACAGTTTCCGGTTCTGCGCGTACCCAGCGTGGTTGATGCGTACCCAAAAATGCACCCTTTTCATAAAGATTGGAGCGCTTGGCGTGACAAATTCAAGTAAGACGGCTGAGTCGGTGGCTGTTGCTTTGCAAGGTGTCAGCAAGCACTACGGCAATGTTCATGCGGTAGATGGTGTTGATCTCACCGTGCAGCGTGGTGAACTGTTTGGCCTGATTGGTCACAACGGTGCGGGCAAGAGCACGCTGTTCAAGATGATGCTCGGTTTGATTGCCGCCAGTGCCGGGGATATCCGGGTGGCAGGCACCTCCGTGCGTGGTGATGACTTTCGCGCCACGCGGCGAAAAATCGGCTACCTGCCCGAGAACCTGGTGCTGTACGACAACTTGAACGCACTGGAAACCATGCGGTTTTTTGCCAAACTCAAGGGGGCGGATACCGCTAGCTGCCCCGGTTTGCTGGAGCGCGTTGGTCTGGGGGGTGTTGGCAAGCGCGCGGTGTATGAGTTTTCCAAGGGTATGCGCCAGCGGTTGGGTTTTGCCCAAGCCTTGCTCGGAAACCCCAGTGTGCTGTTTCTGGACGAACCCAGCAATGGGCTGGACCCTTCCGCTATCCGTGATTTTTATGCTGAGCTACGCCTCCTGCGCGAGCAAGGCGTGACGATTGTCATCACCTCGCATATCCTGGCCGATTTGCAGGAGCGGGTGGATCGACTGGCCATCATGGCCAGCGGGAAAATTCAGGCGGTCGGCAGTGTGCAAGCGTTGCGTGAGCAAATGGATTTGCCGCTGTCCATCGCTTTGCGCGTGGAACATTCCGCGCTGGTTGAGCTGCAGACCCAGATGCAAGCGATAGCGGGCGTGAGCCTTCAGGTCGTCGATGGCGAGGTCGTCGTGCGTTGTCCGCGCCCGGCCAAGATGGCGGTTTTGGCGGCACTGTCGCCACTGGGGACGCGCTTGGTGGACTTGCATATTCACGAGCCCTCACTAGAAGATTTGTTTTTCGGACTAAGGGGTTAGACGCATGCTGAATCTCGAATGGCGACAGGTCGCCACATTGGCGGGCAAGGAGTTCCGCGATCGCATGCGCAACCGTTGGGTGCTGGCCGTGGCGCTGGTGTTTGCCGTTTTTTCGCTGGTGATTACCTATTTTGGGGGCGCACAACAAGGTCAGGTGGGGCTGCGCTCGATTGAGTTCACCATTGCCAGCCTGGTCAGTCTGGTGATCTACCTCATTCCGCTGATCGCGCTCTTGCTGGGCTTTGACGCCATTGTCGGTGAGCGTGAGCGGGGCTCGCTGGATCTGCTGCTGGCCTTGCCCATTACCCGGCTGGAGTTGTTGCTGGGTAAATACCTGGGGCTTGCCGCGGCGTTGACCTTGTCGACCGTGGTGGGCTTTGCGCTCGATGCCGCGTTGCTGTTTCGCCAGTTTGGCTTGTTGGGCCTCTACCATTACGTCGGATTCATGCTCAGCTCGGTGTTGTTGGGCCTGGCCTTTTTGAGTCTGGCGCTGTTGCTATCGGTAGTGACCCGAGAGCGCACCCGCGCATCCGGACTGGCCATTGCGCTGTGGTTTGGCTTTGTGCTGGTATTTGATCTGCTGCTGCTGGGGCTGCTGGTTGCCAGTGGTGGTGAGTTTGGTGGCCAGATGCTGGCCTACCTATTGCTGTTGAACCCCGCTGACGTATTTCGCATCCTCAATGTTTTTTCACTGGACCAAATGCGCAGCCTGTACGGGTTGACCAGCATCGTGCCACCGGCTCTTGCCAATCCCTGGCTGATGGGTGGCGCCATGGTGGCCTGGATTACCGCACCCTTGGTCATTGCCACCTGGAGATTTCGCCCATGAAGCCCTTTCGTCTCTCTTTTCTTTTGGCCACCTTGTGTGCTGCTGCCGTGTTGAGCGCGTGTGGTGACAAGGTGGAGACGGCGGTGGTTGCCGTGGAGATTGATCCTGCCACCACCTGCGATCTGGATGGAATGCTGTTGGCTGACTTCCCTGGCCCCAAGGCGCAGATTCATTTCAAAGGTGAAGCCAAGCCCAGTTTCTATTGCGACACGGTCGAAATGTTCAACACCTTGCTCAAGCCCGAGCAGGTTAAAGCCATACGTGCAGTGTTGGTGCAGGACATGGGCAAGGCCGACTGGGATCAACCCCGTGGCAACTGGTTTGACGCCCGTACCGGTTTTTATGTACTGGGTAGCAAACGCAAAGGCTCCATGGGGCCTACCATCGCCAGCTTCGCACAGGAGACCGATGCCAAGGCCTTTGCGGCCAAGAATGGTGGACGTGTGCTGCGTTTTTCGGACGTGAAGCCTGACATGGTCGACCTCAGCGGCGGTGCCCTGCACGACACCAAAATGTAGCCATGGGTTTGCGGTTGGGTCTGGTTTTCTTCTGCGTCGCTGCCGGTGTTTTACTGTTGGGTGATGGCGTGCGTACCCGCCCTTTGGTTGCCACGCCCGAGGATGTGTGCCTCGTCGCGCCTCCCACGCGCTACGACCCTGCTTCAGGCATTGCTTTGCATGCTGCGCGTTCAGTACCGCCGGACGCGCGCTGTCCGGTGTGCGGCATGTTTCCGGCACGCGCACCGGAGTGGGCCGCCCAGGTGATTTTCGACAACGGCGACACCCAGTTTTTTGACTCTCCGCTTTCGCTCTACGCGTATTTGCAGGATGTGGGGCACTACACGCCGGGGCGTAGCGTAAAGGACATCACTGCCAGCTACGTCACGGCGGTGGACACTCGCGCCTGGATTGCAGCCAGCACCGCTGTGTACGTGCATGGCTCGACCGCTGTTGGCCCCATGCGGGGTGGCAATCTGCCGGCGTTTGCACAGCGGCAGGCCGCCCAACGCTTTGCGCGTGAGCGCGGTGGCGTTGTATTGGCTGCCAGTGACATCACGCCCGAACTGCTCCGGCAATTAGGTGCTGGAACGGTGCACCCGCATTGAGCAGAGGCTGCGGCGCTGGGCCTGCTACATCAGCAGGTGCTCACCCGCATTGTCACCACCCAGGGTGACGTAGTTGACCTTGCGGATGTCCATCAGTTTTTTGCCGCCCGAGTAGCTGATGGAACTCTGGATGTCCTGCTCCATCTCGACCAGGGTGTCGGCCAGCCGGCCCTTGACCGGCTCCAGGATGCGTTTGCCTTCCACGTGCTTGTATTCGCCCTTGTTGAAGTCGCTGGCCGAGCCGTAGTATTCCTTGTACAGCTTGCCGTCCACTTCCACGGTCTGGCCCGGGCTCTCTTCGTGCCCGGCCAGCATGGAGCCGATCATGACCATGGTGGCACCAAAGCGGATGCTCTTGGCAATGTCGCCATGCTCGCGGATGCCGCCGTCGGCAATGATGGGCTTGGTGGCCACGCGGGCGCACCACTTGACCGCGCTGAGCTGCCAGCCACCGGTGCCAAAGCCGGTTTTGAGCTTGGTGATGCAGACCTTGCCCGGGCCGATACCGACCTTGGTGGCGTCCGCACCCCAATTCTCCAGGTCGATCACGGCCTCGGGGGTGGCCACGTTGCCGGCGATGACAAAACTGGCGGGCAGCTTGTCCTTGATGTAGCCAATCATGGCTTTCACGCTGTCGGCATGGCCATGGGCAATGTCGATGGTGATGTATTCCGGGGCCAGGCCCAGGGCGACCAGGGTGTCCACCGTGGCGTAGTCCGGCGGCTTGACGCCCAGCGAGATGGAGGCGTACAGGCCCTTGGCCTTCATGTCCTGGATGAACTGCACGTTGTCAAAGTCGAAGCGGTGCATCACGTAGAAGTAGCCGTTGCGCGCCAGCCAGACGCAGATCGACTCATCCACCACGGTCTTCATGTTGGCGGGCACGACCGGGATGCGGAAGCGCCGGCTGCCGAGCTCCACGCTGGCGTCGCATTCCGAGCGGCTGTCCACGCGGCATTTGCGCGGTAGCAGCAGAATGTTGTCGTAGTCAAAAATGTCCATGTTCCCAAGCTCCTGTTCCGGTGTTGAAGAAAAAATCTTTCAAACGTGGGCGCTTGGACTGGGACCGGCCATAAAAAAACCGGGTCCCAATTGCTTGGGCCCGGTGACTGATTGTATACAACTGGCAAAACCCTGCGTGCCTTTCGTCTTTCTACAATCAGGGCATGCTCTTTACCTCTGCCGCCCAGGACGCTTCGCTGTCGCCCTTGCTTTCCACGCTCAACCCCGAACAGCGCGCCGCTGTCACCCTGCCCGCCGAGCACGCGCTGATTCTCGCGGGCGCTGGTTCCGGCAAGACCCGTGTGCTCACCACCCGCATTGCCTGGCTGCTGCAAAACGGGCTGGTCTCGCCGGGCGGTATTCTGGCCGTTACCTTCACCAACAAGGCGGCCAAGGAGATGATGGCGCGGCTTTCCGCCATGCTGCCGGTCAATGTGCGCGGCATGTGGATTGGCACCTTCCACGGCCTGTGCAACCGGTTCTTGCGCGCCCACTACAAGATGGCCAACCTGCCGCAGGCATTCCAGATTCTGGATACGCAGGATCAGCTCTCGGCCATCAAGCGCCTGTGCAAGCAGTTCAATGTGGACGACGAGCGCTTCCCGCCCAAGCAGTTGCAGTGGTTCATTGCCGGCTGCAAGGAAGATGGCCTGCGCCCCGGCATGGTCGAGGTGCGCGATGACGAGACGCGCAAGAAGGTCGAGATCTACCAGCTCTACGAGGAGCAGTGCCAGCGCGAGGGCGTGGTGGACTTTGGCGAACTGATGCTGCGCAGTTACGAGCTGCTGCGTGACAACGACCCCATCCGCGAGCACTACCAGCGGCGCTTTCGCCACATCCTGATTGACGAGTTTCAGGACACCAACAAACTGCAATACGCCTGGATCAAGATGCTGGCCGGGCAGGGCGACGCGCAACAGGCCGGGTTTGCCAGCCCCGACACCCCCGGCGGCGCCGTGCTGGCCGTGGGCGATGACGACCAGAGCATCTACGCCTTTCGCGGCGCCCGGGTCGGCAACATGGCCGACTTCGTGCGCGAGTTCCATGTGCAGCACCAGATCAAGCTGGAGCAGAACTACCGTTCCTACAGCAACATCCTGGATTCGGCCAACGCGCTCATCAGCCACAACAGCCGCCGTCTGGGCAAGAATTTGCGCACCGACCAGGGCCCCGGCGAGCCGGTGCGGGTGTACGAGGCGCCCACCGATTACGCCGAGGCGCAGTGGATGGTGGAGGAGATGAAGCAGCTGGTGCGTGACAACGGCACCGAGCCCGGCTTTGAGCGCAAGGAAATTGCCGTGCTCTACCGCAGCAACGCGCAAAGCCGGGTGATCGAGACCGCGCTCTTCAACGCCGGTATGCCGTACCGCGTGTATGGTGGCCTGCGCTTTTTCGAGCGCGCTGAAATCAAGCACGCGCTGGCCTACCTGCGCCTCTTGGAGAACCCCAACGACGACACCAGCTTCATGCGGGTGGTGAACTTTCCGGCGCGTGGCATTGGCGCGCGTTCCATCGAGCAGCTGCAGGACGTGGCCCGCGCCACCGGCTGCTCGCTGCACGACGCAGTCAGCACCCTGACGGGCCGGGCCGGCGCCGCCATCGCCAGCTTTGTGGCCAAGATCGACGTGCTGCGCGAGCAGACCGTGGGCATGAACCTGCGCGACATCATTGAACAGATGCTGGACCAAAGCGGCCTGCTGGAGCACTACAAGGCCGAGCGCGAAGGTGCCGACCGGGTGGAGAATCTGGAAGAACTGGTCAACGCCGCCGAGAGCTTTGTCATGCAGGAGGGCTTTGGCCGCGACGCTGCCGCGCTGTCGGCCGGAGCCGGCGGTAATCCCTTGGGCCAGAGCCCGGCGAGCCAGGGGCTGGACCCGGACGCGCCGGTGCCCGCTGCGCCGGACGAGGCGTTTGGCGACACCGGAGAGACCCTGTCACCGCTGGTGGCCTTCCTGACCCATGCCGCGCTGGAAGCGGGCGACAACATGGCCCAGGCCGGGCAGGACGCCATTCAGCTCATGACCGTGCACTCCAGCAAGGGCCTGGAGTTTGACTGCGTGTTCATCACCGGCATGGAGGAGGGCCTGTTCCCGCACGAGAACTCCATGAATGACCGCGACGGACTGGAAGAAGAACGCCGCCTGATGTACGTGGCCATCACCCGTGCCCGCAAGCGCCTGTACCTGAGCCACTCCCAGTCGCGCATGCTGCACGGGCAGACGCGCTTCAACATGAAAAGCCGCTTTTATGAAGAGCTGCCCGAAGACGCGCTGAAATGGCTCACGCCCAAGAACCAGAATTTCGGCCGTTCCTGGAGTGCTGATACTGGCGCTACACATTCAGGAGCTGGCTACGCAGGTTCCACGGGGGCTGCAGGATCTTTTGGCCAAAATATTGCACGCAAGGAGGAGGCCACCCACGGTCTGCGCCTGGGCATGCAGGTGTTCCACGCCAAGTTTGGCGAGGGCACGGTGCTCACGCTGGAAGGCGCCGGCGACGACGCCCGCGCGCAGATCAGCTTCCCGCGCCACGGTACCAAGTGGCTGGCGCTGAGCGTGGCCAAGCTGACGCCGGTGCCGTAAAAGCTTCACCGGTTTGTCATATTGGGTTTCTAGCATGGGGTTTGTCATTTCATCACCCTATGGAAATCCGCATGCCACAAACACCCCAACCCTCGCGTCGCAAAGCCCTTCAATTCCTTGCTGCGGCTCCCATGCTGCCCCTGGGGGCGATGGCTTCGGGCTCCCTGTTGTCCGGCTGCGCCACCGCGGGCGGTGCCGCGGCATCGACGGCCCCGTTTGCCTCGGCGGTCTTCACGTCCATGGCGGCGCCTGCGCTGACGAACCCAGCCGCGATGGCGACCACCACAGTGGCCTCCAGCCTGCAAGTCACTCTGCAGGACGGAACGACCCGCGCCTACCGGCTGGCCTACCAGCCGTTCTTCATCACCGGTGACCGCGTGCCGGACGGCAAGGGCGGCACCGTGCTGGCGGGCGGCTATGTGGATATTCTGAACAAGCCCATTTTTGACACCTCGGTGCCCGGCAAGGAGCGCCAGTTCTTCTCTGACTGCCCGGACGGCACTTCGCTGCTGCAGCTGCCCAAGGCGTCGGTCCAGGGGGTTAAAGGCAACACGGTGTTTGCCGTGGTGCAGTTTGAGTACACCAATGCGGACCAAAGCGGCGCCGACACCTATGGCACCCTGCCGTCGGCCATCGCCGTGCTGACCCTGGACCAGGACCCGGCCACCGGCAAGTTGACGCTGGTGAAGTACCACAGCGTGGATACCTCGCAGGCGCAAGGCCTGTGGATCACTTGCGGCTCCAGCCTGTCGCCCTGGAACACCCACCTCTCCAGCGAAGAGTACGAGCCCGATGCACCCTTTGTGGCCGACAACAAGGTGTTCAAGTCCTTCAGCAAGAACCTCTTCGGCGGGGAATACATCGCCAACCCCTACCACTACGGCCATCTGCCTGAAGTGACCGTCCACCCCGACGGCACCGGTACCGTGGTCAAGCACTACTGCATGGGCCGCATTTCGCACGAGCTGATTCAGATGATGCCCGACAACCGCACGGCCATCATGGGCGATGACGCCACCAACGGCGGCTTCTTCATGTTTGTGGCCGACAAGGAGAAGACCCTCTCTGCCGGCACCCTGTACGTGGCCAAGCTGGGCGAGGGCTTCTCCATCAACCCACAGGACGCCGGTGCCAAGCTCAGCTGGATCCGGCTGGGCCACGCCACCAGTGACGAGATCGAGAAGCTGGCCAATACGCTCAAGCCGTCCGACATCATGACGGTGCTCAAGGTCGATCCGAATGACGCCAGTTTCACCAAGATTTTCCACGGCGGTGTGGCCAACTGGGTCAAGGTCAAGCCCGGCATGGAAAAGGCCGCGGCGTTCCTGGAAACCCACCGTTATGCCTACCTGATGGGGGGCAGCATGGGTTTCTCCAAAATGGAAGGCACGACGGTCAATATCAAGGACAAGGTTGCGTACTCCGCGTTGCAAAACATTCAGGACTCCATGGTCAGGACCGGCAAGGGCTGGAATGCGGCCAGCGGCATTGCGCTGGACCAGCCGTTGATAGCCGGTGGCATTCTGGCCCACACGCTTGCCGGCGGCCAGAGCGACCATACCGGTTCCGCCATCAAGAGCGAATGGGTGCCGTCCGTCACCCGCGCCCTGCTGCTGGGCGAAGATATTGCCGCCGATGCGCTGGGCAATCTGGCCAACCCCGACAAGATGGCCAACCCCGACAACCTGAAGTTCTCGGAAAAACTGCGCACCCTCTTCATCGGTGAAGACAGCAGCATGCACGTGAACAACTTCCTGTGGGCCTACAACGTCGACACCCGCCAGCTCAGCCGGTTGATGTCCATGCCGTCGGGCGCGGAGGCCACCGGCCTGGGCGTGGTGGATGACCTCAATGGCTGGTGCTACATCACCAGCAACTTCCAGCACCCCGGTGACTGGTTGCCCAAGCTGCACGGCAAGGTGCAGGCGACGCTGGACCCACTGGTGCGCGCCAACTACAAGGACCGTTTTGGTGCGGCCGTGGGTTACCTCACCGCCGATCCGGTGGCCATCAAGCTGGGTTGACCGGTCAGGCACGTCCGCCGGGTACAGCGACCCGGCGGGCTGGCGTTACGGCTGGGCTTCGGCGCCCAGGTCGAAACTGTCGCGAAACGTGAAGTAGATGGACGTGAAGAACATGGCGGCGATGAGCAGGCCCATCGGGTAGAGCATGGCCGGTATGGCCTGGGGGCCGCCAATCATCGCTGCCACCGACGCAATCAGCAAAAACAGCGCCAGTGCCACCAGCGTCCAGGTCAGGCTGTAGAGCGTCAGCGCCCAGAAATTGCGGAAGCAGGCCACCAGGCTGAAGAACAGGCTCTTGACCGGCGCCACGCCGTGCCACAGCACCAGGGCCGGTGCGTGCCAGAAGAGCAGGTTCAAGGGGAGGTACAGGGCGGTGAACATCAGCGATGCCACCATGAAGCTGTTGTCCGTCACCAGTTCCTCGGTCAGCGCGGCGTTGCCCAGGTACACCTGCATGAACTTGCCGCCGTCGACCAGCGCGGTGGAGGACAGCACCAGTGCAAAACCCGCGGCGTACATGCCGCCCAGGACCAGTATGGAACGCGCCGGCCCGGCGCCGGCCCGAAAGGCGCTGATCAGCTGGCCTGGCATGGGGAAACGGCCTTCGCTGGCCTCGCGGCTCGCGGCCATCAGGCCAACCGTGGCCGCCGGTATCAGCACGATGGCGACCAGGGGGCCGAGCACCGGCACCATGCCCAGCACCGACATGACCGCCATGAACAGGAAAAACTGGCCGGCCATGGCCATGGGTTGGCGGAAAAACGTTTGGATGCCCAGCTTGACCCATTGGAAGCCCTGGCGGGCCGGGACGATGTGCAGTTTCATGGGGTGATGGGGGTAAGCGTCATGGGGTACAGGATACGCTGGCGCAGTACCCGTTCGAAGTGTCCGGGATCGTGGGCCTGCAGCATGGCGGCTTCGCGTGGCAGGTGCAGGTCCCACAAACGCGAGATCCAGAAGCGCAGGGCTCCCGCGCGGGCCATGGCGGGCAGCAGAGTGCGTTCCTGCGCCTGCAGCGGGCGCACCTGGGTGTAGGCCGACAGAAAGGCGGCGGTGCGTTCGGCATCCGTGGCGCCGGTGGCCAGGTCCACGCACCAGTCGTTGAGGCACACGGCCAGGTCAAACAGCCAGGCATCCACGCCGGCAAAGTAGAAGTCGAAAAAACCGGTGAGGGTGGGGCTGCCCTGGCCATCGGCGGCGGCTTCGAACATCACGTTGTCGCGGAACAGGTCGGCATGGATGGGGCCGCGGGGCAGGGCGCCGTACGCTGTCTGCCCGGCAATGTGGTTCTGGTAGGCCAGTTCGCTTTGCAGCAGGGCGGCCTGTTCGGGCTGCAGGAAGGGCAGCACCACCGGCACGGTTTCATTCCACCAAGCCAGGCCGCGCAAATTGGGCTGGTGCATGGAGAAATCGCGCCCGGCCAGGTGCAGGCGGGCCAGCATGTCGCCCACCAGGGCGCAGTGCGCGGCCGTGGGGGCCAGCTCGCTCTTGCCGCGCAGCCGGTTCACCACGGCGGCGGGCTTGCCCTTGAGCGTGTGCAGCACGTCGCCATCGCGGTTGGCCGCCGGGTCGGGCACCGGAATGCCGTGGTGCGCCAGGTGCTTCATGAGCCGCAGGTAGAACGGCAGCTGTTCGGCGCTCAGGCGCTCGAACAGGGTCAGCACGTAGGGCGCCTGGTCGGTGGTGACAAAGTAGTTGGTGTTTTCGATGCCGCCGGAGCAACCTGCCATGGATTGGAGGGTTCCCAGGTTGAGGCTTTGCAGGAAGCTGCTGGCCTCATCGAAGGAGACCTCTGTGTAAACCGCCATGAATCAACGCGCCTGAATGTCAGAATGTGGTCGTCGATTGTAGAGGGCGCCGGCCCGGGGCAGGAGACAGGCAAAATGTGCGCATGACTGACAAGAAAACCCTGCTGCTGGTGGATGGCTCCAGCTACCTGTACCGCGCCTTTCATGCCATGCCCGACCTGCGTGCCGTGCCGGGCGATCCTGCCAGCGCACCGACCGGGGCCATTCGGGGTGTCATCAACATGATGCAGAGCCTGCGCAAGGAAATGCCGGCCGACTACTTTGCCTGTGTGTTCGACGCCAAGGGCCCGACCTTCCGCAACGAATGGTACCCGGAGTACAAGGCCCACCGCTCGCCCATGCCGGACGACCTGCGCGCGCAGATCGAGCCCATTCACGAGGTGGTGCGCCTGCTGGGCTGGCCGGTGCTGGCGGTGCCGGGGGTGGAGGCCGACGACGTGATCGGCACGCTGGCCGCCCTTGCCGCCAGCCAGGGCATCGAAGTGATCGTGAGCAGCGGCGACAAGGACCTGGCGCAGCTGGTCAATGAACACGTCACCATCATCGACACCATGAACGGTCGCCGGCGTGACGTGGCCGGCGTGACGGCTGAGTTTGGCGTGCCGCCGGCGCTGATGGTGGACTACCAGACCCTGGTGGGCGACGTGATCGACAACGTGCCCGGCGTGCAGAAGGTGGGACCCAAGACGGCCGCCAAGTGGCTGCAGGAATACGGCTCGCTCGACGCCCTGGTGGCCCGGGCCGACGAGATCAAGGGTGTGGCTGGAGAGAACCTGCGCCAGGCGCTGGACTGGCTGCCGACCGGCCGGCGCCTGCTTACCGTCAAGACCGATTGCGATCTGAATGGCTATGTGCCCGGGCTGCCTGCTATGGATTCCATAGCTATGGGCGCACAGGATACGGGGGCTTTGCGCGATTTTTACGAAAAATACGGCTTCAAGGGCCTGGCCCGCGCGCTGGAGGGCAATGGCGCCGGCCCGGCGGCGTCTGCTGCCGAGGGT
>JBAQKO010000288.1:0-2871 GCA_049301075.1 Rhodoferax sp. | reverse complement strand
TTTCAAAGTCGAGCCGCAGCAACTGCTGCTGGCGCCCGATGACGCGCAGCTTGACGGTGGTCTTGAGGTCGGCATCGCGCCCAAAATGGGTGTGGATGCCGGTGTTGGCAACCAGTGCTTCGAGCTTGTGGCTGGCTTCGTCGTCGCCCACCACCGTCAGCAGGGAGGCTTGCGCGCCCAGGGTCACCACGTTGTAGGCCACGTTGGCAGCACCCCCGTTGCGCTCTTCTTCACGGGTGATGCGCACCACGGGCACGGGGGCCTCGGGCGAAATGCGGTCCACGGCGCCGTACCAGTAGCGGTCCAGCATGACGTCGCCGACGACCAGCACACGTGCAGCCGCCATCAGTTCTCGGGATATTTTCATGGGATTGACGTGTTGGGTCATAGCTCTTCTACGCGCCGCGCCGGGTAGCTGTCCCAGGCCTGGCAGCCCGGGCATTGCCAGAAGTGCAGCTTGGCTTCAAAGCCGCAGGCCGCGCAGCGGTAGCGGGTCAGGGGTTTGACGGCGTGGTCCAGTGCCCGCTGCACCTGGGGGTGAAACTGCTCGTGTTCGAGTTTCTCGCCGGCAATCCATTTGGCGGCCGCCACCAGCGAGGGTTCCTGCTCCAGGTGGCGGGCGTACCACTCGCGTGCGCGGGCGCTGGCGCTGGGGGCGCCGCTGGCTGCCTCCAGCGTGACGATGGCATCGAGCACGTCCAGTGACGGCGCCTGGGCATAGGCAAGTTTGAACTGTTCCAGCGTACGCAGGCCCTGGTGGGCAGCGATGGCGTACTGGGCCAGTGGCGCTGCAATCAGCCCCATGGCGGTGGGTGCCGCGACCATGGCCTCGGCCAGTGTGTCGCAGGCCTGGGCGGGCTGGCCCAGCGTGCTCTGGATCTGCGCCAGATCCATGCGCGGGCGTGGCGCCTCGGGGGCAATCTGCATGGCCTGCAGCAAATGGGCCTGGGCCTGCGGAAGATCGTGGGCTGCCACGCAGGTTGCGGCCTGTTCGCACAAGTAGTGGGACAGGCGTCCGGTAAAGCTGCCCTGGCCGGACGTTTGCAGCTTTTGGGCCACTTGCGCGGCGTGTTCCCAATCGCGGGAGCGTTCGTAGTTGGCCAGCAAGGCCAGGCGGGCCTGGGCTTCAAAGCGCGTGCCTTCCAGCTTGAGCAGAGCCTCCTCCGCGCGGTCCAGCAGGCCGGCCTTCAGGTAGTCCAGCGCCAGCGCGTGCTGGGCGCGGTGCCGGTCGTCCTCGCTCAGGTCACCCCGCGAGAGCAGGTGTTGGTGCACCCGAACGGCACGTTCGTATTCGCCGCGGCGGCGAAACAGGTTGCCCAAAGCAAAGTGCAGTTCGGAGGTGTCCGGGTCGTTCTGGACGGCCTCGATGAACGCATCAATGGCCTGGTCCTGTTGCTCGTTGAGCAGGAAATTCAGGCCTTTGAAATAGGCTTTGGGGGCCTGGCGGTTTTCCATGCGCAGCTGGCGTACATCGAACCGGGAGGCCATCCAGCCCAGCACAAAGGCGACGGACAGCCCCAGCAGTATCCAACTCAGATCAAATTCCATAGGGTGGCGGGACGGAAGGTTTTTCGGATTCGGTGGACGCGGCCGCTGCCTGGCGGGCGCGTGTGGCATCGCGACGGTGTTTCCACCAGCGCGGCACCATGCCCAGCACACCGATGACGAGTCCGATGGCAAAGGCAATCAGAACCACGAGAACCAGCGGAGCTGTCCATTGCTGGCCGAAAAAGAAGTGCACGGTCACGTCGTGCTGGTTGTTCAGCGCGAAAGCGAAAAGGGTAAAAAAAATGGCTGCTTTAAGTATCCACTTAAAGAACCATGCAAGTTGTTTCATTGATCTCCCCGGTGTCGAGGTGATTCTACCGTTGCCGCTCAGGCTTGGGGCTTGGCTTCGAGTTCGGCGGTGCGCTGGTCTACCGCTTCGCGCAGGGCCTTGCCCGGTTTGAAGTGGGGGACGCGTTTTTCTGGAATGGCGACGCTTTCGCCGCTGCGCGGGTTACGGCCCATGCGCGGGGGCCGGCGGTTGATGGAGAAGCTGCCGAAACCACGGATCTCGATGCGGTGCCCAGCCACCAGGGCATCGTTCATGGCGTCCAGAATGGCCTTGACGGCGAATTCGGCATCGCGATGCGTGAGCTGGCCAAACCGGTTGGCGAGTTCTTCAACAAGATCGGAGCGTGTCATGAAAAGGTATCTTTTTTAATGAAAAAACGACCGGAGCACACAGGCCGCCGGTCGTTTGTTCAGTTCAACAGCAAGGTTTAGTTGTTGTTGTCCAGCTTGGCGCGCAGCAGTGCGCCCAGGCTGGTGGTGCCGGCGTTTTCACGGGCCGACTGCTGGCTCAGGGACTGCATGGCTTCGTTCTGGTCTGCCATGTCCTTGGCCTTGATGGACAACTGGATGTTGCGGGTCTTGCGATCCACGTTCACCACCACAGCGGTCACTTCGTCGCCTTCTTTCAGCACGTTGCGTGCATCTTCCACGCGGTCACGGCTGATTTCGGAAGCACGCAGGTAGCCGATGATGTCTTCACCCAGGTCGATTTCAGCGCCCTTGGCGTCCACGGTCTTGACCTTGCCGGTCACGATCTGGCCCTTGTCGTTGATCGACACAAAGGTGGTGAAAGGATCGGAGTCGAGCTGCTTGATACCCAGGGAGATGCGCTCGCGGTCCACGTCCACAGCCAACACGATGGCTTCGACTTCCTGGCCCTTCTTGAACTCACGCACGGCTGCTTCGCCGGTTTCGTTCCAGGACAGGTCGGACAGGTGTACCAGACCGTCGATGCCAGCAGCCAGACCGACGAACACGCCGAAGTCGGTGATGGACTTGATCGGGCCCTTGACGCGGTCGCCGCGCTTGGTGTTC
>JBAQKO010000287.1:0-9972 GCA_049301075.1 Rhodoferax sp. | reverse complement strand
TGCCGGGCGTGGTCAAAAAGGGCAGGCCGCCCACGGTCCAGAGCAGGTCGTATTCCAGTTCGTATTTTTCCAGCACGCGGGTCAGGCGGGTCTGCAGGGACTCGGGCGTGGACTCGGTGGAGAAACGGAAATTGAAGTCCACCACGACCGCGCCAGGGATGATGTTGCTCGCGCCCGTGCCACCGTGGACGTTGCTGACCTGCCAGGTGGTGGGTGGGAAAAAGTCATTGCCCTTGTCCCACTCAATGGTGACCAGCTCGGCCAGCGCGGGCGCCAGCAAGTGGATGGGGTTCTTGGCCAGGTGCGGGTAGGCAATGTGGCCTTGCACGCCCTTGACCGTGAGCTTGCCGCTCATGGTGCCGCGCCGGCCGTTCTTGATCATGTCGCCGGTGCGCTCCACCGCCGTGGGCTCACCCACGATGCAGTAGTCCAGCGTTTCGCCACGCGCCTTCAGGGCGTTGCAGACCACCACCGTGCCGTCGTTGGCCGGGCCTTCTTCGTCGCTGGTGAGCAGCAGGGCAATACCCAGCGCAGGTGCCGGGTTGGCGAGCAGGAATTCCTCAATGGCCACCACAAAGGCCGCCAGCGAGGTTTTCATGTCGGCGGCACCGCGGCCATACAGCTTGCCGTCGCGCAGGCTGGGGGTAAACGGGGCGCTGTTCCACTCGGCCACGGGTCCGGTGGGCACCACGTCGGTGTGGCCGGCGAACACCAGGGTCTTGCCGGCCGTTGCGGATGCTACGGATTTGCTAGCTGTATGCGCAGTATTTGCGGGGGTTCCAGCCCGTTTTGCCCATAAATTTGTGACCGAGAAATCGGCCGGGCCGCTGGTGATGGTTTCGCAGGCAAAACCCAGCTTGGCCAGCCGCTGTGCGATCAGTTCCTGGCAGCCCACATCGGCAGGGGTGACCGAGGCCCGCGCAATCAGTTGCTCGGCCAGTTGCAGTGTTTTTGACATCAATGGGTTACGTCCAGGGTGATTTCGGTGAAGGACGCTTCTTCGTCTTCGTCGTGCGCGACTGCCGCCGGTTGGGCCGCCTTGGTGAAGTCGTTTTGCAGGCGCCACATCAGGTTGGTGGGGGAGTCGGCGTGGGCCAGGCCTTCCTTGCGGTCGACCACGCCGTCCACGATGAGGCGGGCAATGTCGTGCTCGAACGACTGCGAACCTTCGGCCATGGACTTCTCCATGGCCTCCTTGACGCCGGAGAAGTCGCCTTTTTCAATCAGCTCGGCCACCAGCTTGGAGTTGAGCAGCACCTCGATGGCCGGCACGCGGGCCCCCGAGGTGGTGCGCAGCAGGCGCTGCGAGATCACGGCCTTCAGGGCGGCCGCCAGATCGCCCAGCATGGTCTGGCGCACTTCCACTGGGTAAAAGCTCAGAATCCGGTTCAGGGCCTGGTAGCTGTTGTTGGCGTGCATGGTGGCCAGGCACAGGTGACCCGACTGGGCGTAGGCAATGGCCGCCGACATGGTTTCACGGTCGCGGATTTCACCGATCAGGATCACGTCGGGCGCCTGGCGCAGCGCGTTCTTCAGTGCCACCTGCAGCGACTGGGTGTCGGAGCCGATCTCGCGCTGGTTGACCACGGAGCGCTTGTTCTTGAACAGAAACTCGACCGGATCTTCAATCGTCAGGATGTGGCCCGACAGGCTTTCATTGCGGTAGTCGATCATGGAGGCCAGCGTGGTGCTCTTGCCGGCGCCGGTGGCGCCCACCATCAGGACCAGGCCGCGTTTTTCCATGATCAGCTCGCCCAGCACGGGCGGCAGCGAGAGGTTGGCCAGCGGCGGGATGTCGACCGAAATGTAGCGGATGACGGCGGCAATGGTGCCGCGCTGGCGCATGGCGCTGACCCGGAAACGCCCCACGCCCTCCAGCGGGAAACCCATGTTGAGCTCGCCCTCGGCGTCGAGCTCGGCCATGCGCTCGGGTGGCAGTACCTCGGCCAGCAGGTTGCGGGGGGCGTCCGCGGGCAACGACTGGTTGTTGATGGGCACGCACTGGCCGTTGATCTTGATGAGCGCGGGCGAATGCGCGGACAGGTAAATGTCCGAAGCCTTCTTCTCGCTCATCAGGCGCAGGATGCGCTCCATGGTGCCGGGTGCGTTGGTCGTTGCCATAGGTCAGCCTTCGTGGGAGATCGAGACGGGAATCACTCAGTCGCGCAGCAGGTCGTTGAGGCTGGTGGTGGCGCGGGTCTTGGCGTCCACCCGCTTGACGATCACCACGCAGTACAGGCTGTACTTGCCGCCGGCCTTGGGCAGGTTGCCCGACACCACCACCGAGCCGGCAGGAATGCGGCCGTAGGTCACGGTATCGGCTTCGCGGTCGTAAATGGGGGTGCTCTGGCCAATGTACACACCCATGGAGATGACCGAATTCTCTTCCACGATCACGCCTTCCACCACCTCGGAGCGCGCGCCGATGAAGCAGTTGTCTTCAATGATGGTGGGGTTGGCCTGCATGGGTTCGAGCACGCCGCCAATGCCCACACCGCCGGAGAGGTGCACGTTCTTGCCGATCTGGGCGCAGGAGCCCACCGCGGCCCAGGTGTCCACCATGGTGCCTTCGTCCACGTAGGCGCCGATGTTCACGAAGCTGGGCATCAGGATGGCGCCCTTGGCCACGTAGCTGCCGCGCCGGGCCACGGCCGGCGGCACTACGCGCACGCCGGTGGCGCGCATTTCTTCGGGCGACAGGTCGGCGTACTTGGTGGGGACCTTGTCGTAAAAGCCCAGCTGGCCGGCCTGGATGATGGCGTTGTCCTTGAGCCGGAAGCTCAGCAGCACGGCTTTCTTGATCCACTGGTGGGTGGTCCACTGGCCCACGCCATCGCGTGTGGCAACCCGCAGGCGGCCGCTGTCAAGGCTCTGGATGACGTGTTCCACGGCATCGCTGACTTCCTTGGACGCGGTTTGCAGGGAGATGTTTGCGCGGTCTTCCCACGCGGCGTCGATGATTTGCTGGAGTTGTTGGCTCATGGTGTCGGTTCTACTTTGAAATTCAGGTTCGGGATTGCACAAACTGGACGATGCGCTGGGCCGCTTCCACGCACTCGGCGGTTTCGGCGACCAGGGCCATGCGGATGCGGTTGGCGCCGGGGTTGTGTCCGCGCGCCTCGCGGGCCAGGAAGCTGCCTGGCAAAACAGTCACATTGTAAAGAGCCAGCAGGTCGCGGGCAAAGTCGGTGTCGCTGCCGGGGACCTTGGCCCACAAATAGAAACCGGCGTCGGGCAGGGCGACGTCCAGCACGCTGGCGAGCATGGGGGTCACCTGCGCAAACTTGGCCCGGTACTGGTCGCGGTTGTCCTGCACGTGCTGCTCGTCGTTCCACGCGGCAATGCTGGCTTTTTGCACCACGGTGCTCATGGCGCTGCCGTGGTAGGTGCGGTACAGCAGGAACTGCTTGACCAGGGCCGCATCACCGGCCACAAACCCGCTGCGCATGCCGGGCACATTGCTGCGCTTGGACAGGCTGGTGAAGGCCAGCAGGTTCTTGAAGTCGGTGCGGCCCAGGCGGGCGGCGGCTTCCAGGCCGCCCAGCGGCGGTTCGTCGCGGAAGTAGATTTCGCTGTAGCACTCGTCGGAGGCAATCACAAAGCCGTGGCGGTCGCTCAGGGCAAACAGCTTCTGCCACTCTTGCAGCGGCATGACGGCGCCCGTCGGGTTGCCGGGCGAGCAGACAAACAGCAGCTGTGTGCGGGCCCACACGGCGTCGGGCACGCTGTCCCAGTCCTGCGCAAAGTTGCGCGCCGGGTCCGAGGGCACGAAATACGGCTGCGCACCCGCCAGCAGGGCGGCGCCCTCGTAGATTTGGTAGAACGGGTTGGGGCTGACCACCAGCACCGGCTCGTCGGCCCGGGTTTGCAGCGCCGGGTTGACCACAGTCTGGGCAAAGGCGAACAGCGCTTCGCGCGAACCGTTGACCGGCAGCACCTGGGTGGCCACGTCCAGCGTCAGTCCGTAGCGGCGCTGCAGCCACTGCACGATCGACTGGCGCAGCGCCACGTCGCCGGCCGTGGCGGGGTAGACGGAGAGTCCGCCCTGCGGGTCCATGATGGCATCGCAGTAGGCCTGCTTGATCAGTTGCGGGGTGGCGTGCCGGGGTTCGCCAATGCCTAAACTGATAGGGCGAAAAGCGGGATTGGGCGTTACCGTGGCAAATAACTGGCGCAGGCGCTCAAAGGGGTAGGCCTGCAGGCGCGACAAATTCGGATTCATGGGGCGTCATTATCCCTGAGCGGTCGCAGGCGGCGCTCGGGCCGTGCGGGTTTCCCACGGTATCATCACAGGGTAGTGGTCCCGGTGGCAGCCCATAAATGCCAATGAAATCAACTGCTTAGCTTAAGTTCCTTACTTACGTGCGTCTCAATTCCATCAAGTTATCCGGGTTCAAATCGTTTGCAGAACCCACCAACTTCCTGTTGCCAGGCCAATTGGTAGGGGTGGTCGGGCCAAACGGGTGCGGCAAATCCAACATCATGGATGCCGTGCGCTGGGTGCTGGGCGAGAGCAAGGCCAGTGAATTGCGTGGCGAGTCCATGCAGGACGTGATCTTCAACGGCACCACCACCCGCAAGCCGGCCAGCCGCTCCAGTGTGGAACTGGTGTTCGACAATTCCGACCACCGTGCGGGCGGCCAGTGGGGCCAGTTTGGCGAGATTGCCGTCAAGCGCGTGCTCACGCGCGACGGCACCTCCAGCTACTTCATCAACAACCAGCCGGTGCGCCGGCGTGACGTGCAGGACGTGTTCCTGGGCACCGGCCTGGGCCCGCGCGCCTACGCCATCATCGGCCAGGGGACCATCGCCCGCATCATCGAGTCCAAGCCCGAGGAACTGCGCCTGTTCCTGGAGGAGGCCGCCGGCGTGTCCAAATACAAGGAACGCCGCCGCGAGACCGAGAACCGGCTCTCCGACACCCGCGAAAACCTGACCCGCGTCGAAGACATCCTGCGTGAACTCAACACCAACCTCGAACGGCTGGAAAAGCAGGCCGAGGTGGCCCAGAAATACAACGCGCTGCAGGGTGACGTCACCCTCAAGCAGCACCAGCAGTGGTTCCTGAAGCGGGCCGAAGCGCTGGCCGACCAGGCCAAGGTGCAGGCGGACGGCCTGGGTGCCGTCAATGCGCTGGAAAGCCGCATGGCCGATTTGCGCCACATCGAAGCCGATCTGGAAACCGTGCGCCAGGCCCACTATGCGGCGGGTGACCAGGTCAACCAGGCGCAGGGGCTGCTCTACGAGGCCAGTACCGATGTCGGGCGTCTGGAAGCCGAAATCCGCTTCGTGGTGGAAGGCCGCCAGCGGGCCGAGCAGCGTCTGCAGACCTTGCAGGAACAGGTGGAGCAGTGGGCCACCCGCAAGGACGACGCACTGGCCGAGATCGAGCGTCTGGCCGAGCTGGCCTTGTTGGGTGACGAACAAACCGAGCTGCTGGCCGCCCAGGTGGAAGAGCAGGCGCAGCAACTGCCCGAGCTCGAAGACGCCCTGGGTGCCGCACAGACCGCCGCCAGCGACCAGCGTGGCAGCGTCATGCAGGTGCAGCAGCAGATTCAGGTGCTGGCTGCCGAGCAGCGCAGCATTGAAGAACAGTTCCGCCAGGTCTCCAGCCGGCACGAGCGCCTGAGCGCCGACCGCAATGCCTTGGCCGCCCCGGACGAAGACCGCCTGCAAAGCCTGCAGCTGCAGCTGGAGGAAGCGCAGGAAGCCAGCGCCGTGGCCGATGCCCGCCTGCAGGAACTGTCCGAACTACTGCCCCAGCGCGACGAGGCGCGGCGCACCCAGCAGCAGGTTGTCAACACCGAGTCGGCCCGCCAGGCCGACTTGTCGGCCCGGCTGGAAGCCCTCAAAGCCTTGCAGGAAAAGGTCAAGACCGATGGCAAGCTGCAGCCTTGGCTGGCCAAACACGGGCTGGACAACCTGCAGGGCTTGTGGAGTCGCATCCACATTGAACAGGGTTGGGAAAACGCGCTGGAAGGCGCCCTGCGCGAGCAGCTGGGCGCCCTGGAAGTGTCGCGCCTGGAGATGGTGCGTGCCTTTGCCAGCGACGCGCCGCCCGCCAAGCTGGCGTTTTTCAGCCCGCCGCAGGCGGCGGTGCCCGAGCGTGCGGCCGCGTTGCCGCGCCTGGCCGATCTGCTGCGCGTCAACGATGCCGGACAGAAAGCCGTGCTGGCCGATTGGCTGCAGGGCTGCTACACCGCGCCCAGTTTCGAGGACGCGCTGGCCCAGCGCAACCAGTTGCAGCCTGGCGAGCGCATCTACGTGCAGTCGGGCCACGTGGTGTCGCCCCACAGCGTGGGCTTTTATGCACAGGATTCCGAGCAGGCTGGCTTGCTGGCCCGGGCGCAGGAAATTGAAAACCTGGAAAAGCAGCTGCGTGGACAGGCGCTGATCGCCGAAGAGGCCCACGCCGCGCTGGTGCGGGCCGAGGCCGCCTATGCCGAGGCCTCGCAGCGGCTGGCCGGCGTGCGGCGCGAAGCGGCCGACGCGCAGACCCAGGCCCACGCCTTGCAGGTGGAAACCCTGCGCCTGTCACAGCAGGCCGAACAGGCCCGCGCGCGCAGCGCACAGATCGATGCCGACCTGGCCGAGGTGCAGGTTCAGCTGGACGACCTCCAGGAACGGCGCGTTACCGCCGAGGGGCGCTTCGAGTCCTTGGACATGCAGTTGGCCGACAGCCAGGAGCGCCATGCGCAGCTGGAAGAGCGGGTGATTGAAGCCCAGCGCAAGCTGGCCCAATGCCGCGAGCAGCAACGCGGTCTGGAGCGCCAGGCGCAGGAGGCCGCCTTCGCGCAGCGCAGCCTGCAGGCGCGCAACGCCGAGTTGGCCCGCACCATTGATACCGCCACCCAGCAGACCGATGCGGTCCACGCCGAGGCGCAGCGCGCCCGCGATGAACTGACGCGCCTGACCGATGCAGCCGCGCAGGCCGGACTGCAAAACGCCCTGGCGCTCAAGTTGGAGCGCGAGCAGGCCCTGGGCGCCAAGCGCAGCGAGTACGACGACCTCACCGCCAAGCTGCGCGCCAGCGATGAGCGGCGCATGCAGCTGGAGCGCGAGCTGGAGCCGCTGCGCCAGCGCATCACCGAATTCCAGCTCAAGGAGCAGGCCGCGCGGCTGGGCTTTGAGCAGTACGAGCAGCAGTTGCTGGACGCCCAGGCCGACCTGGAGGCCGTAGAGCGCTCCATCCAGGAAGGCAACGTGCGCCTGACCGGCATGCAAAGCGACATTGACCGCCTGCACCGCGAAATTGCCGCGCTGGGTGCCGTCAACCTGGCCGCGCTGGACGAACTTGCCGCCGCGCGCGAACGCAAGCAGTTCCTCGACGCCCAGAACATGGACCTGTCCCAGGCCATGCAGACGCTGGAAGACGCCATCCGCAAGATCGACGGTGAAACCCGCGAAATGCTCTCGGGCACCTTTGACCAGGTCAACCAGCATTTCGGGCGCATGTTCCCCGAGCTGTTTGGCGGCGGCAATGCGCGCCTGGTCATCACCGGCGATGAAATTCTGGATTCTGGCGTGCAGGTCATTGCGCAGCCGCCGGGCAAGAAAAACCAGACCATCCATTTGCTGTCGGGCGGCGAGAAAGCCCTGACGGCCATTGCGCTGGTGTTCGCCATTTTTCAACTCAACCCAGCGCCGTTCTGCCTGCTCGATGAGGTGGACGCGCCGCTGGACGACGCCAACACGGAACGCTATGCCAAGCTGGTGCGCAGCATGAGCAAGGAAACCCAGTTCCTGTTCATCAGCCACAACAAGATCGCCATGGAAATGGCCGAGCAACTGATTGGCGTGACCATGCAGGAGCAGGGCGTGTCGCGTATCGTGGCGGTGGACATGGAATCAGCCATCACGCTGGCCGAGCTGGCGTAATACAAACATGAGCAATTTACAGATTGGATTGGCGATAGCAGGCGGCGTGGTGCTGGCTGCCGTGGTAGCCCATGGCGCCTGGAGTTCGCGCCGCAACACGCCGCGCCAGGCTTTGCCCGAGGAGTCCGGTGACGCCCCGTCCGAAGCCTTCCGGGAACCCACGCTCTCGGGCGACGCGCTGGACCCGCTACCGTTTGCCCTGCCGCCCGTGGCCCGCCGCCCGGTCATGGACGCGCTGATCGACGTCATCGCCACCATCGCCCTGGACGGCCCGGCCACCGCCGTGTCGGGCGAGGCCGCGCTGGCGGCGCTGCCCGCAACCCGGCGGGTCGGCAGCAAGCCTTTTGCGGTGGAAGGCTACAACCTGCAATCGCTGGTGTGGGAGCCGCCGGCACCCGGCCAGCGTTACGGCGGGTTTCAGACCGGCGTACAGCTGGCCAACCGCTCGGGCGCCCTCAACGAAATCGAATACTCCGAGTTCGTCGTCAAGACCCAGGCCTTTGCCGATGCGATCAACGGTACGCCCGAGTTCCCGGAAATGCTGGACGAAGTGGCGCGCGCCCGCGAGCTTGACCAGTTCGCCAGCGCCCACGACGCGCAACTCGGATTCACCATCCGGGCCCGCAACGCCTCCTGGAGCCCAGGCTACATCCAGCAGACCGCTGCCCGGCTGGGCTTTGTGCCGGGCGTCCTGCCGGGGCGCATGGTGCTGCCGGCCGCGGAGGAAGGCCTGGCGCCCGTGCTCGTGCTGGGCTACGACTCACAGGCCGCCCTGGCGGAAGATCCGGCCCAGTCGGCCATACGCGATATCACCCTGCATCTGGACGTCGCCCAGGTGGACCGCGCCGAACGTCCGTTTGAGCGCATGCGCGAGGCGGCCACCGCCCTGGCCCAGACCATGGAAGGTGTGGTCACCGATGACAACGGCCAGTTGCTGACGGCGCAGACCATGGACGTGATCGGCACCGAGCTGCAAACCCTGTACGACACGCTGGAACAGCGCGACCTGGCCGCTGGCTCCATGCTGGCCCGCCGCCTGTTCTCCTGAGTGCGCAGCGGGGTCGCGGCATGACCAACCTGGATCTGTTCGCAGCGCCCGCGCCACAGGATGGGGCGGCGCACGCGCGCCTGCAGGTCCTGCACCAGTTGCTGCACCGGTATGCCCACCAGTACTACGTGCTGGACACCCCGCAGGTTCCGGACGCCGAGTACGACCGCCTGTTTCAGGAGCTGCAGGCGCTCGAGGCGGCGCATCCCGAGTGGGTCACGGCCGATTCGCCCACACAGCGCGTGGGCGGCAAGCCGCTGGAGCAGTTTGCCGCAGTGCGCCACGCCGTGCCCATGCTGAGCATCCGTACCGAAACCGATACCGAGGCCAGTGGCGCGCAGAACTTTGACACCCGGGTGCGCAAGGAATTGGGCCTGACGGATACCGACCCGCCGGTGGAATACGTGGCCGAACTCAAGTTCGACGGGCTGGCGATGAACCTGCGTTACGAGCACGGCGTGCTGGTGCAGGCCGCCACCCGTGGCGACGGCGAGGCGGGCGAGGACGTGACGCAAAACATCCGCACCATCGGTCAGATTCCCTTGCGCCTGCCCGTCGAGGCACCACCGGTGCTGGAGGTGCGCGGCGAGGTCTACATGCGCCGCGATGACTTTGAGGCCTTGAACGAGAAGCAGCGCGAAAAAGGAGATAAGACCTTTGTCAATCCGCGCAACGCCGCCGCCGGTGCCGTGCGCCAGCTCGATTCTGGTATCGCCGCTCAGCGGCCGCTGAGTTTCTTTGCCTACGGCGTGGGCGAGGTCACGCCGGCGGAGCAGGGTGGGCCATCCTTCACCACCCATTTCGGCCTCTTGCAGACCCTGAAATCCTGGGGTTTTCCGGTGGCAGACCAGGTAGCCATTGCGCAGGGTGCTCTTGAATTGATAGCGTATCACCAGCGCATGGGGCAGGCACGCGACCAGTTGCCCTACGACATTGACGGTGTGGTCTACAAGGTCAACAGCCTGGCGCTGCAGCAGCAGCTGGGTTTCGTGACCCGCGAGCCGCGCTGGGCCGTGGCGCACAAATACCCGGCGCAGGAGCAGCTC
>JBAQKO010000286.1:0-2376 GCA_049301075.1 Rhodoferax sp. | reverse complement strand
GGATCGGGTTCGGCAGGCCGCTCGGGCTCGGCGGGTGCTGACACTGGCGGCGGCGTTGCCGCGCGTGGCGGTGCGGGAGCCGGGGGCGACGGACTGGCAAACCGACTTACCACCCAGGTTTTGAGGTAGTCGAACCAACGCCGGAACACATTGCGGTCGTCCGGGGCCTCAAAGCGGGTGCGCGAATCCAGGAGGCGCGTGCGCAGCGCCTTGCCAAAGAAGTCGCCCACCATGGGCAGGGCACTGTGGGCCCCCTGGCCCCAGTAGTCGCTGCGCAGTGTTATGCGGGCGTCGTCAAACCCGACCCAGGCCCCGGCCACGAGCTGCGGGTGCATCAGGATGAACCAGCCGTCGGCGTTGTCCTGCGTGGTGCCGGTTTTGCCGGCAACATCGGCACGTATGCCAAAGCGGCGCCGGATGTCGCTGCCGGTGCCGCGGTCAATGACGCCCCGCAGGGTGTCGAGCAGGGTGTAGTCCACACCCGGCGGGAGGGCGGGCTCCGGATCGGCGGGGGCGAAGGTTTCGATGACCCGACCGTTGCGGTCCTCGATGCGGGTGACCAGCACCGGTTCGAGGTAGCCGCCGCCGTTGGCAATGGTGCCGTAGGCCGCCACCATTTCTTTCAGCGTGACCGGGCTGGTGCCCAGCGCGAGCGAGGGGACGTCCTCCAGTTTGCTCTGGCGCACGCCCATGGCGCGGGCGAGCTGGGCCACCTTGGCCGGGCCGACTTCCTGCACCAGTTGGGCGGTGATGGTGTTTTTCGACTGCGCCAGTGCGTCGCGCAAGCGCATGGCCTGGCCGCTGGGGGGCGTGCCGTCACTGGGGCGCCAGATTTCATTGCCGCCGACGGAGATCTCCACGGCCTGGTCGATCAGGGTGTCGTCCGGGCTCTTGCCCTGGCGAAAGGCTTCGCCATAAACGAAGGGCTTGAAGGTGGAGCCGGGCTGGCGGCGCGCCTGCTGGACATGGTCGAAGGCGCTTTGTGCGAAGTCGCGGCTGCCGACCCAGGCCTTGATCTGACCGTTGCGCGGGTCCAGCGCCAGAAAGCCGGCCTGCACCAGGGTCTTTTGCTGGCGCAGCGTTCGCAGGAAGGTGGCATCGGTCTGCAACTGCTGCAGGGCCTGTTCGTGCGTCAGCCCCGCAGCACGGGCGGTGCGGTAGGGCGCCGACTCGCGCAGAAAGGTCTGCACCAGGCTGTTGCCCGTGCTCCACGCGGAGCGCGAGGCCCATGCGGCGTTGGCCACGTTCTGCAGGAGCTGGCCCTGGCGTGCCACCGCCTGGTTGGCCAGCGCCTGCAGCCGGGAATCCAGGGTGGTGTGCACGACCAGCCCGTCGTTGTAGATGCTGTAGTCGTTGCGGTCGGCCCAGGCGATCAGCCATTTGCGCACCTGCTGGGCGAAATGGGGGGCCGGTCCGGCAGGTTCGGTTTGCCGTTCGAAGTCGAGGTTCAACGGTTTCTTGCGCAGCGATTCGTACACCGCCGGCGTGAGCTTCTCGCGTTTGACCAGCTGCGCAAGCACGGTGTTGCGGCGCTGCAGGGCGCGTTCCGGGTTCAGTACCGGGTTGTAGTAGCTGTTGCCCTTGAGCATGCCGATGAGGGTGGCGCTTTCCAGCACGTCGAGCGCGTGGGCCGAGGTGCCGAAATAGGTGCGTGCCGCCATTTCGATGCCGTAGGCGTTGTAGAGGAACGGTACCGTGTTGAGGTAGGTCTCCAGAATTTCGTCCTTGGAGTAGACGAACTCGATCTTCAGCGCCGTGATGGCTTCCTTGATCTTGCGGGTGAGCGTGGGTGCCCGGCCAATGTCCTCGGGGTACAGGTTGCGGGCCAGTTGCTGGGTCAGGGTGGAGCCGCCCTGGCGGTTGCCGCCAAACGTGTTGAGTACCGCAGCCCCGGTGCGGCGCCAGTCCAGGCCGTGGTGGGTGTAGAAGCGGTGGTCTTCGGTGGCGATCAGGGCGTCGATGACATGCGGGGACACGTCGGACAGGGCAACCCACTCGCGGTTGGAGGGCTTGAACTCGGCCAGCAGCTTGCCATCGGCCGAGAGGACCTGTGCCGGCTGTTCCGAGGCCACCTTGCGGATATCGCGGATGCTGGGCGTGAACGGAATCAAAACCAGCACATACACCAGCAGCAGGACCGGCACGGCCAGCAGCCCATGGAGCACCTCCCGGCGGGAGGCGTTGCGCAGGCGGGCCAGCATTAGTGACTCAGGGCCAGCGCCAATGCCAGCAGCAAACCGTTGGCATTGGCCGCGGCAATGGTGGCCTGAATGGCCGGCGTCAGCCGTGCTGGCTGGTCGGCATGGCGCAGCAGCCCCCGGCTCGCCATGAACGACAGCGCGGCGGGCAACAGGCCCAGCGCACACAGTGCAGGCA
>JBAQKO010000285.1:0-4456 GCA_049301075.1 Rhodoferax sp. | reverse complement strand
TAAGTGGATAGGGTGTGAGACATTGCTGACTCGCTTCCCATGCTAGGGATCGGTACGCCACCTTTCTGTACGCTGGAAGACATAGCGGCCAAATAAAGCTTCCCCAAACCCAGCCTTCACCCGAATGGGGCGTTCGGGCGCACGCCCTTTGGCGCAGGCGACTGTGCGCTACTGCACTGACTTTAAGGCGGGTGGCGCTTAGCCTAGTCTTTTGTCAGCAACAGGAGCATGCAATGCAACAGATTCTCAAGGTCGCACTTACCGCAGTGGCGCTGGCTAGCGCCACCCACGTGATCGCGCAGGTCACTTTTTTCGAAAATAACTATTTCCAGGGTCAGACGTTCACGACCCAGCGCAACGTCACCAACCTCACGCAAGCCGGATTCAATGACCGGGCATCGTCGGTGGTCGTGCAGGGCGAGCGCTGGGAGGTCTGCGAAGACGTGCGCTACCGAGGCCAGTGTGTGGTGCTGCGCCCTGGGCGCTACCCGTCTCTGGAGGCGATGGGCCTCAATGACCGGGTGTCATCGGTGCGGGCCTTGAACAGCCTGGAGCCGATCCGCGATAACCAGTTGGCCCCACAGCCGCCGATTGCGCAGGTCATCTTTTATGAAAACGAACAATTCCAGGGGCGCACGTTTACCGCAGAGGCCCCGATCCGGGACTTCAGTGAGAATGGGTTCAATGACCGCGCTTCGTCCGTGGTCGTTCTGGGCGACCGGTGGGAGGTGTGCTCCGACAGCCGCTACCGTGGGCAATGCATGGTGCTCAATCCCGGTCGATATGCTTCCCTGTCGGCCATGGGCATGAATGACCGGGTGTCATCCGTGCGCGCGGTGGACTGGAATGCGCGGGTGGATAGCCAGCGCTATGCCCCAGCGCCCGCAACCGTCTATGACAACCGGCGCCGCGACAACGAACAACTCTACGAAGCCCGTGTCCTATCGGCCCGTGCCGTGGTGGGTCCGACAGAACAGCGCTGCTGGGTCGAGCAGGAAGCGCTGCCGCAGAGCAAAGGCAATCTCAATATGGGCGGGGCGGTGGTGGGTGCACTGATCGGCGGCATTCTGGGGCACCAGGTTGGCGGCGGCGTGGGCAAGGATCTGGCCACGGTAGGGGGTGCCGTGGCGGGCGCTGCCGTTGGCGCCAACGTGGGGCGCAACGGCACCGCCCAGGCCGGCACGACGCAGAACGTGCAACGCTGCACCGCGCAGTCACAGCAAACGCAGCCGGCCTACTGGGACGTGTCCTACAGCTTCCGGGGCCAGGACCATCGGATCCAGATGACGACAGAACCCGGTGCCACCGTCATGGTCAACGCACAGGGCGAACCCCGCACTTAATCTGGAGAACCACCATGCGCACACTCAAAACCATCACGACCATTGTCTCGCTGACCCTGCTGGCAGGAAGCCTCGCCATTGCACAGGACCGCAGGGGGGAACGGGAGGACTCCCCGTACCAGGACAGGGGCCGGAATCAGGGCCGCGGGCCACAGGACCATGGCAACCAGGGGCGTGGGCCACAAGACCGCCAGCAGCCCGCGCGCCAAAACGATGACCGCCGGCACGACGACCGCCGAAACGACATGCGGGAACAGCGCGGGGCGGGTCCGGAGCACCAGTTCCAGCGGGGAGGCCGCCTGCCGGCGCAGTACCGCCAGCAGATCTATGTGGTCAATAACTGGCACACCCACCAGCTTCCACCGCCGCCGCGCGGACACCATTGGGTGCAGGTGGGCGCGGACTATGTGCTGGTGGCCATTGCTACCGGCGTCATTGTTCAGCTGATTCTGGACAACGCCTACTAGGCAGGAAAAAGGGGCACCTTCGGGATGAAGGTGCCCTGATCTGTCAAAGAGCATCTTCCTATGCCCCCAAGCATTTGTCGCATGGTGGGAGCCGCGTGCATCGGCCTGTTGGTGTCGGCATGTGCCGCCCTGCCGGACGTGAACTATCTGCGCGACCCCCTGCCGGAGGGGACGACCCCCACCGTGGTGAATGCGAACGGAACCCTGGGTCGCAAGGCCGCCCATGCCTTGCTGGCCAGTCGCCTGAAAGGTTCCCAGGAGGACGCCAGCACACTGGCCGCCGTGGAGGAACTGGCAACGCGCCGGCCCCTGATTGCCGGCAACAAGGTCACGCTGCTGTACGACGGGCCGCAAACCATGGCGTCCATGATGGAGGCGATACGCGGCGCAAAAGACCACATCAATCTGGAAACCTATATCTTTGACCAGGATGCGGTGGGCATGGCGTTTGCCGATCTGCTGATCGAGCGGCAACGCGCGGGCGTGCAGGTCAATGTCATGTACGACTCCGTGGGCACCATTGGCACGCCCCAAAGTTTTTTCAGCCGGATGCAGGAAGCCGGCATTGCGCTGGTGGCGTTCAATCCGGTGAATCCGTTCAAGCTGGTAGGACCCTGGGTGCCCAACAATCGGGACCACCGCAAGATACTCGTAGTGGACGGGCGGGTTGCCTTTACCGGAGGCGTCAATATCAGCAGTACTTACGCCAACAGTTCGCTGTTTCGGTCCAAGGCGAGACGGGATGGGAAAGTAGGCTGGCGGGACACCCATATCCGTATCGAGGGGCCCGCCGTGGCGGCGCTGCAGTGGGTGTTTCTGGATGCCTGGGCTGCACAGACCACATCGGACATCAGCAGTCGCACGTACTTTCCGCCCTTGCAAGCCGAGGGGAACAAACTGGTTCGCGTATTGGCCAGCGCCCCGGATGGGGACCAGGAAATCTACCAGGCCTACCTCCTGGCCATCGGCTCGGCCCAAACCTCGGTGCATATCACCACGGCCTATTTTGTGCCCGACGTCCGGATTCTGGGTGCGCTGGGCGCGGCCGCACGACGCGGTGTCGATGTCAAGATCATCCTGCCAGGGGTGCTGGAGAGCGGCTTGGTGTTCTATGCCGGTAACTCGTTCTACAGCCAGATGCTCGGGAGCGGGATTCGCGTGTTCCAGTTGCAGGTTGCGGTGCTGCATGCCAAGACGGCCGTGATTGACGGCATCTGGTCTACCGTCGGCTCCACGAATATCGATACCCGCAGCTTCCTGCATAACCACGAGATCAATGTTGTCGTGATGGATAACGAATTCGGTCTGGCGATGGAACGGGCCTTCGAGGAGGATTTGCGCCTCTCCACCGAGGTCACCCCCGGGCAATGGGCACAGCGCCCGCTGACAGACCGGCTCAAAGAGTGGACCGCACGCCGGTTCGCGTACTGGTTGTGATTGAATTTTTGCAAAACACGGTGGCGCGCATGCCCTTCGCACGCAGGGTGGGGTTGGCGCTGCTGCTCGCCGTGTCGTCGGGTGCGCCGGTCCACGCCGCAGGCGACGCGAATGCCGTGGCGTTGCGGTGCGGGGTGAGGTGTACGCGGTTCTGGACTTTCCATTTGACCGTGTGCGCGAGGATCTGCGGATGCAGGGCAATCCTGATCTAATGCGAAGCGGGCATCCGTTCGAGCCGAGCGCAAGGGCGGTTTTGCGATCCAAATTACGTTAAGCCTCACGAAAGCCCCCACCATGTCGCACCGGTCCACACGCTCGCAAACCGTTGGCCTCGCAGGTTGGTTGGTCATCGTGTTCATTGCCACAGCCATCGGTGCGGCCGCGTCCATCGGAGCCAGTACCTTCTATGCGCAGTTGGTTCGGCCGACCTGGGCTCCGCCGGCTTCTGCTTTCGGTCCTGTCTGGTCGGTTCTGTATCTGCTCATGGGCATCGCTGCATGGCGGGTATGGCGTGAGCAAGGAGCCCGCCATCTAAGCGTTGCACTCACGCTCTTCATGGCTCAGCTGTGCGCAAATGCGCTCTGGTCCTGGCTGTTCTTCGCGTGGCGTAATGGCGCATTTGCGTTCGCAGAGGTGCTGGTTCTGTTGGGCCTCATTGCAGCCACCATCGCAGCGTTCTGGCGCATCAATCGCCTGGCTGGCGCGCTCATGCTTCCGTATCTCGCGTGGGTCTGTCTTGCGTCCGCGCTCACCTGGTCCGTATGGCAAAGCAACCCGCAGGTCTTGTAGCGCGTCTTGGCGCATTCGCATCACACGCAGCAGAACGCCACAAATCCATCAAAGGACTTCTGCTCGGTACAACAGGGGCTGTCATTGGGGAGTAGCCGCCCTTTTTAAGTGAGAGGGGCTTGCGTCAACAGATTTGCCCTGCCGTCCGTGGCTGGCACCACGATGGGCATGATGCTGGCCGATGCGCCGGTGGTCTGGCTGGGCGACAAAATCACCAAGCTGGTGCCCATTCGCGTGGTGCACGTGGTCTCGGCGGTTATTTTTCTGATCTTGGGCCTGCTGGCGCTGATGGCTTAGCCGGCGCCTCCGTCGGTTGTTGCTGTCGCAACCCGTCAAAACAGGTTGTCAGCACCATCGCGATGATCTGGTCGTGGCTGTACAAATCGGATGCCTTGAGGAATTCGAGTACCGGATCACAAG
>JBAQKO010000284.1:0-1701 GCA_049301075.1 Rhodoferax sp. | reverse complement strand
GGTCTGGAGAGCGCGGGGGCCGTCGCTCTCCGGGGTGCGCATCAGGCCGTCAGGCGCTGTTCCAGCTTGGCTTTGGTTTCCACCAGTTCTTTCGGCAGATGGTAGGCGAGCTGGGTGAACAGTTCGGCGTGCAGGGCAAATTCCGCCTTCCACGCTGCCTTGTCCAGGCTGGTCACCGTGTCGAACTGGGCCTGGCTGAAGTCCAGGCCGGTCCAGTTGATTTCGGCGTAGGCGGGGCTGATGCCGAAGCCGTTCTCGGAACCCTTGGCGGTGCCTTCCAGACGGTCGATCATCCACTTCAGCACGCGCATGTTGTCACCGTAACCGGGCCACACGAATTTGCCGGCCTCATCCTTGCGGAACCAGTTCACGCAGAAGATCTTGGGCAGGGTGTGGCCGGTGTCTTCCAGCTTGTGTTCCATGTCCAGCCAGTGCTGGAAGTAGTCGCTCATGTTGTAGCCGCAGAAGGGCAGCATGGCGAAGGGGTCGCGGCGGACCACGCCCTGGGCGCCAAAGGCGGCGGCGGTGGTCTCACTGCCCATGGTGGCGGCCATGTATACGCCTTCCATCCAGGTGCGGGCTTCGGTCACCAGCGGCACGGTGGTGGAACGGCGGCCGCCGAAGATGAAGGCATCAATGGCCACGCCGCCTGCGTCGTCCCACTGGGGGTCGAGTGCCGGGTTGTTGGTGGCGGCCACGGTAAAGCGCGAGTTGGGGTGGGCAGCCTTGGCGCCGGTTTCCTTGGCAATGGCCGGGGTCCAGTCCTTGCCCTGCCAGTCGATCAGGTGTGCGGGAATGCCGCCGCCGTCTTTCTCCATGCCTTCCCACCAGACGTCGCCGTCATCGGTGAGCGCCACGTTGGTGAAGATCACGTCCTTGTCCAGGCTGCGCATGCAGTTGGGGTTGGTGTGCATGTTGGTGCCGGGGGCCACACCGAAGTAACCCGCTTCGGGGTTGATGGCGTACATCTTGCCGTCGGCATGGGGCTTGATCCAGGCGATGTCGTCACCAATGGTGGTGACCTTCCAGCCGGCGAAACCGGCTTCGGGCGGCACCAGCATGGAGAAGTTGGTCTTGCCGCAGGCGCTGGGGAAAGCGGCCGCCACGTGGTACTTCTTGCCCTGGGGGTTGGTCACACCCAGAATCAGCATGTGCTCGGCCAGCCAGCCCTGGTCGCGGCCCATGTTGGAGGCAATGCGCAAGGCCAGGCACTTTTTGCCCAGCAGCGCGTTGCCGCCGTGGCCGGAACCGTACGACCAGATCTCGCGGGTCTCGGGGTAGTGCACGATGTACTTGACGGTGGGGTTGCAGGGCCAGCTGGTGGTGTCCTTCTCGCCGGCGGCCAGCGGCGCGCCCACGGTGTGCATGCAGGGGACGAATTCGCCGTCCACGCCCAGCACGTCGTACACGGCCTTGCCCATGCGGGTCATGATCTTCTGGTTGGTCGCCACGTAGGCGCTGTCGGTCAGCTCAATGCCGATGTGGGCAATGTGCGAACCCAGGGGGCCCATGGAGAATGGCACCACGTACATGGTGCGCCCAGCCATGCAGCCGTCAAACAGGGCTTTTTCGCCGTTGTTGCCGGTCTGCAGGATCTTGCGCATGTCGGCCGGAGCCATCCAGTTGTTGGTGGGGCCGGCGTTTTCTTTCTGCTCGCTGCAGATGTAGGTGCGGTCTTCCACGCGGGCCACGTCAGAGGGG
>JBAQKO010000283.1:0-2496 GCA_049301075.1 Rhodoferax sp. | reverse complement strand
GGCGGTGGCGCGGCGCAGCTACGAACACCTGCCTGAAGCCGGAGGGGAAATCGAGGCCGTCGAAAGCGGCCTGTGCCTGATCGGGCTGGTGGGGTTGATGGACCCGCCGCGTCCGCAGGCCGCACAGGCGGTGCGCGAATGCCTGGCCGCCGGCATCACGCCCGTAATGATTACGGGTGACCACCCCGCCACCGCGCGGGCCATTGCGTACCGCCTGGGTCTCGTGGAGGAGGCGCAGGCCCCGGTGCTGACCGGGGAGGACCTGACGGCACTGGACGACGCGGCCCTGCGTGCCCAGGTGCGCCGCGTGCGCATCTACGCCCGGGTGGATCCGGCGCAGAAAATCCGCATCGTCGAAGCGCTGCAGTCCCTCGGTGAGTTCGTGGCCATGACGGGCGATGGTGTCAACGACGCACCGGCCCTCAAACGCGCGGACATCGGCATCGCCATGGGCCAGGGTGGGACCGATGTGGCGCGCGAGGCCTCCAGCCTGGTGCTGCTGGACGACAACTTCGCCACCATCGTGGCGGCCGTGAAGGAGGGCCGGCGCATCTACGACAACATCCGCAAGTTTGTGCGCTACGCCATGACCGGCAACTCGGGTGAAATCTGGACCATCTTCCTGGCACCCCTGCTGCTGCTGCCCATTCCCCTGCTGCCCATCCATATCCTGTGGGTCAACCTGGTGACCGATGGCCTGCCGGGGTTGGCACTGGCGGCTGAGCCCGCCGAACGCGGCGTCATGCAGCGCCCACCCCGGCCGCCGGCCGAGAGTCTGTTTGCCCATGGCATGTGGCAGCACATCCTGGGCATCGGCCTGCTGCTGGCGGGCCTGTGCCTGGGTGTACAGGCCTGGGCGATTTCCACCGGGCACACCCATTGGCAAACCATGGTCTTCACCGTGCTGACGCTGGGCCAGATGGCGCATGTGATGGGCATACGCTCCGAGCAGGACCCGCTGTGGCGCCTCGGCATGGCCAGCAACCGGCCGCTGCTGGGCGCCGTGCTGCTGACTTTTGCGCTGCAGATGGCCACCATTTACGTGCCGGTGCTCAATCCCATCTTCAAGACCCAGCCGCTGAGCCTGGCCGAGCTGGCCGTGTGCCTGGGCGCCGCCGCCGTGGTCTGGGGAGCGACCGAAGCGGAAAAAGCCTGGCGCCGCGCGCGCCAGAACGATCCCGCCGTTGCCATGGACGCCGTATGAAAAAAACCCACTCCACGCCCATTCACCACCTGGAACTGCGCGTGCGCGAACTGGGGCAACTGTTCAACTCGCTGGACCCCACGCCGTTTCTCAACAAGGATCTGGACCGCGAGGCCGAGGCCTTCATCGAGACCTGGGCCATGGGGTTTGCACCGGATTGCCGCCTGCACATCACCGTCCACCTGGCGAGTCCGCCCGCTGAAGGCGACCCCAGCGCGCTGGTGGCCGAGGCCATCCACAACTACTTTGCATACAAGGGTGGTTTGGTGCGCGCGGAGCTGAAGCAGCTACTTCAGCAAGGCCGCGCCAGCCTGCTGATCGGCCTGGTGTTTGTGGCGCTGTGCCTGATTGCCGCCGACGCCATCGGGCGCCCGGGTTCCAGCACAGCGTCCACCGTTGCGCGCGAGAGCCTGACCATCGTCGGCTGGGTGGCCATGTGGCGCCCGCTGCAGATATTCTTGTACGACTGGTGGCCGCTGGTGCGGCGTATCCGCGTCTACAAGGCGTTGCAGCAGGCCCACGTGCGGGTGGTGCCTGCCGCCAGTTGACCCTGGGGCTTACTGCCCTTGCCAGACCGGCTTGCGTTTTTCCTGGAACGCCTTCTGGCCTTCCTTGGCGTCCTCGGTCAGCGTGAACAGGGCGATCTGGCTCTCGGTGAAGGACATGCTCTCCTCGAAGGACATGGCTTCGGCCTTCTTCATGGTGTACAGCCCGCGGCGGATGGCGGCGGGCGACTTGTCCAGCAGGCGGTCCAGCAGCCACTGCAGCTTGGCGTCCACGTCCTCGTCCACGTAGTTCACCAGGTTGTATTCCAGCGCCTGGGCGGCGGTGATGGGTTCGCCGGTGAGGCACATCTCGGCCAGCTTGCGCCGGGGAATCAGGTGCTGCAGCACGCTCAGGACCTGGGCCGGGAATACACCGACCTTGACCTCGGGCAGGCCGAACACGGCGTGGCTGGCGGCCACGGCCATGTCGCACATGCTCATCAGGCCCATGCCGCCGGCCATGCAGGCGCCGTTGACGCGGGCAATCAGCGGCACCGTGCTGGCCTTGGCCACGCGCAGCACCTGGGCCAGGTGGCCGTGGGGCTCCGAATAGTCGGTGGTGAAGGCCTTGGCCGACTGCAGGTCGGCGCCGGCGCAAAAGGCCTTGCTGCCCGCACCGGTAATGACAATGGCGCGGACGCTGCGCTGCCCCTGCGCGGCCTGGATCGCCTGGGCCATGCCGGCCAGCACCGTGTGGCTCATGGCATTGCGCCGTTCTTCGCGGGTGATGGTGAGCCACAGCACGGG
>JBAQKO010000282.1:0-4044 GCA_049301075.1 Rhodoferax sp. | reverse complement strand
TTAGTTCCGAAGAACTTGGCAATTGCCTTCAAACGCCCACGCTTATCGGCTGTATATTTTTAACGATCTCTTTGCAACCACCAGACTTTCGTCTTTCGTTGCGACTTGCTGTGATCAGCGAAGCCTTCGATTATGACACAGTTTTTAGCTATCGGTCGAAATTTTTAAAGAATTTCTCAACTTGCTAGAACTTCCCGCTGAGCCTCTTTATTCCCAGCGAAGCCTTCGATTATGGCACAACTTTTCATGTTTGCGCCAAGCGATTTCACGATCGCGTAACTAGACGCGGTACCGATCACCCGCTCCACTCAGCTTGCTCAGTAGCGCCCCTGCGATCCGCGTCAACGGCAAGACCTCATCTGCAGCACCGTGAAGAATTGCTTCGCGGGGCATTCCAAACACAATGCAGGACGCTTCATCTTGCACGTAGTTATAACTACCCGCATCCTTCATCTCCTTCATTGCCTTGGCACCATCGTTACCCATTCCGGTAAGCATGATGCCAAACGCATTTCTCCCCACGACACGGGCCGCTGATCTGAACAACACCTCAACCGAAGGCCTATGCCTGTTAACCAACTCTCCATCTTCCACGACACAAACGTAGTTTGCACCGCTTCTATCGATTCGGAACTGCTTCCCCCCCGGAGCAATGTAAGCGTGGCCCGGCAAAATACGGGCGCCGTTAATCGCCTCTTGCACCGTAATTTGGCAAAGGCCGTTAAGGCGAGCGGCAAAACTGGTCGTAAAACCTGGCGGCATGTGCTGCGTAATGACTATGCCGGGTGCATCCGCCGGCATATGCATCAGAATTTCCTTGATTGCCTCCGTTCCCCCTGTCGATGCGCCAATGCAAATCAACTTCTCAGTCGATACACGCCCGATGGACACCGGATCTGGCAACCTCCCCTCGACAGGCGAGCCACTGGCAGTCGCTGTAACGCTACCCCCCGGTTGCGCTACGCGTCGGACATGCGCAGTCGCTGCAATCCTGATCTTTTCAACAATTTGCCCTGCCAATTCATTGATGCCATCCGCCAATCCGATCCGCGGCTTGGCCACAAAATCCACCGCCCCCAACTCCAGTGCGCGCATGGTCACCTCTGCCCCGCGCTCGGTCAGGGTCGAAATCATCACCACAGGCATGGGGCGCAAACGCATCAACCGTCCCAGAAAATCGATTCCGTCCATCTTGGGCATCTCGATGTCCAACGTGAGGACGTCGGGATTCAAATCCCGAATCATCTCGCGAGCCACAAGTGGATCATTGGCCGTACCAACACATTCCATATCTTGCTGACGGCCAATAATTTCCGCCAGCAAACTGCGTACCAGGGCGGAATCGTCAACAACTACAACGCGAATTTTCTTCAAGCGACATCCTCAAAACAAATCTACAGAACCACCCGCAGTGGTCTTCGCAACAATGGCCGCATTCCCGCGTCGCTCCTCCACTGCAAGGGTTTCTGGGTGCGAGTGGGCCAGGCGCTTGACCAGTACTTTACCGGTTGCCGGGAAAAAGCACACTTTTCGAGGGTGGATATCAAGCACATCTTGCGATACAACAGGAATTCGCTCTGTGGATAGATAGTCCAGCACAAACTGCGTGTTGCGTTCGCCCACGTTCATCGTTGTGAAGCCCGCCATCACTTGCGCCCCGCCGAACACTTTCGCTTGCATTGTCTCGCGCCGCGCACCGAGCTTCAGCATTTCATTGATCAACAGCTCCATAGCGTAAGAGCCGTACCGACCCGCTCCGTCTGCGCCGTCTCCATCCGGCAACATAAAGTGGTTCATGCCACCAATGCGCGCTTTGCCATCCCAGATGCATGCAGCAATGCACGATCCCAAAACCGTCATCACCACAATGTCTTCGCCGGAAACGTAGTACTCACCCGGGAGCACCTTGACGGCGTCATATTGGAAATGATGGTCCGCGTAAAAGAAAGAGGCCTCGCCAGGTTTACGGGGCAACGCCTTCAACTGATCGATTCGGGAGACTCTGCCATTTGCTAAAACTCTAGCGCCTCCGCCCCCTGCAGCGCTAGCAGCGGAATATCCAGAAGTGGACAAGGGAGAATTCATGCGGCTACTGGCATGCGTTAGAGCGGAGCACACTCACGCCCCCGGAGCGCAGGGACGATGCCACTAACGTCGCTCATAAACTGTTTTACCCTTTAAGACAAACAGATCACGAGAATCGCTGAAGTTCTCGGCATGCCCGACAAACAGCAATGCCCCTGGCTTCATCACCCGATGTATACGCTCAAGCACCTTACGCTGAGTTGGCGCATCGAAGTAGATCATGACATTTCTGCAAAAAACCACGTCGAACGGCTCTTTAAAGGGCCAATCATCATGTATCAAATTCACGATCAGAAACTCAATGCACTGGAGTAACTCAGGCTTAACCTTCGCCATCCCTTCATTAGCGCCTTTTCCCCGCAAGAAGAAACGCTGCATCCGGCCCGAATCAATCCCCTTCATACCATCCAGTCGATATACACCACGCGCCGCGGTAGCCAGAACCTTGGAATCGATATCACTGGCCGTCAGGGAGAAATTTGCACGCGCCCCCAAAGCCTCCAATGCAGCCATGACAATCGAGTACGGTTCCTCTCCCGTCGAGGCAGCACTACACCAGACTCGCCAAGAAGTTCCAACGGGTTTTGACTTCAAATAATCTTCGAAGATCTCAAAATGATGTTGCTCTCGAAAAAACGACGTTAGATTGGTGGTCAACGCGTTCACGAACTCTTGCCATTCAGGCCCGTCCGTTGACTCAACCCACGTCAAATAGTCACGAAAGCTCTGGTGCCCGGTATCACGAAGCCGCCTGGACAAGCGGCTATAGACCATTGCATGCTTGCCGTCGTGCAAACTGATCCCGGCCCGCTTGTAAATCATCGCCTGGACCCGATCGAAGTCTGCGCTGGTCCAAACAAACTCACGATCCTGCATGCCCGCCGACCCGGCATCCATTGCTCCTGCAGACGAAGCCATTGTGTGAGCCACTCGTCACCGCACTTTCATCTTCACAAGGTTTACACAGCGCAAACCCAACAGCATCAATCGGACGCCCCGACTAGCCCCATGTCCGGCGCCGACATGAGCCGTTCAATGTCAAGAAGAATGAGCATTCGGTCACCCAGCGAGCCCAGCCCAAGGACGGATCCACTATCAATAACGCTGTCCAACTCGGGCGCCGCCTTCAAATTTTCGGGTGGCAACTCCATTACATCGCTGACGGAGTCCACGACGATACCTACGATTCGATTTCCAAGGTTCAAAATAATGACGACCGTAAAGCTGTCGTACTCCGCCTTGGAGCAATTGAACTTCAGTCGCATGTCGACAATGGGAACGATCGTACCCCGCAAGTTCACGACACCTTTAATGAAATTGGGAGCGTTCGCTACTCGGGTCGGCGGTTCATATCCCCGGATTTCCTGAACCTTCAGGATGTCAATACCGTACTCTTCCTGATCCAGACGAAAAGTCAGGTACTCCCTTGCCCCGGAAGACGCCAGTTCGTCAAATTTTTCCATCACACCCATGTTGCACTCCTTCGTTGCGCCGGTATTAATGCCGAGAACGGCGAACTAAAGCACCGGTATCCAGGATAAGCGCCACCTTGCCGTCGCCCAAGATCGTAGCTCCTGACACGTTGGGTACCTTGCGATAGTTAGACTCCAAATTTTTCACCACCACCTGCTGTTGCCCCAAGAGTTCATCGACCAGTAAGGCGACGCGACTCCCATCAGCCTCAACAACGACCATGATGTCACTCGTTTTTTGCGAGTCAAATCTAGGGATCTGGAATATCTTCTCCAGTTCAATTACAGGCATGTACTCATCGCGCACTTTTACCAGCTGGGAGCCCTGTCCAACCGTACTCACCGCATCCGCCTTCACCTGGAAGGATTCCACCACCGACGACAACGGAAGAATGTAGACCTCATCCCCAGCCCCTACCGACATGCCATCCATGATTGCGAGTGTCAACGGCAAACGCACGGACACCTTCATGCCACGACCTTCGAC
>JBAQKO010000281.1:0-2710 GCA_049301075.1 Rhodoferax sp. | reverse complement strand
CGCCCCCGATGCGCGCGACCAGGTCGCCGCCGCGGCGGTTGTCGCGCAGCACCCCGCCGAACAGCCGCAGCACGGCGTCGCCCACGTCGTGGCCGTGCAGGTCGTTGATGCGCTTGAAATGGTCCAGGTCCAGCATGAGCAGCGCCAGCGGCGTGTTGTAGCGCCGGGCCTGCGCAAACAGCGCCGGCGCGCGCTCTTCCCAACCGTGGCGGTTGTGCAGGCCGGTCAGGTGGTCGGTGTAGGCCTGCTCGCGCAATTGGGCCTCGGCCTCTTCGCGCCAGGCCACCAGCACGGCCAGGTTGCCCATGACCAGCGTGATGTTGGTGGCCAGCAGCGCCAGCACGTTCACCGGATGCGGCGTGCGAAACGTGGGATACAGCTCGGTGAAAAAGAAACCCATCACCCCGCGGGCGGCGGTGAAGCCGGCCATGGTCAGGGTGCAGGCAAAGACGACCCAGCGCCAGTTGCCGACCTGGGTGACGGGTCGCAGAGTCGCCTGGCACACCACCAGCAGTTCCAGTGCCACCAGCAGGTTGGCCCAGCCCACCCGGACCGCGTAGTGCTGGAAGGAGAGGGCGTAGCCCAACGGGGTAAGCACCACCAGCGCCCACAGCACCCGCTGGCCGCGGCGCGGCCCCAGCCAGCCCTGCAAGGCCCGAAACAGCAGCGCCTGGCTGACGCCGGTGCAGGTCATGGACAGTGTCGACAGCACCAGATCGGGCCACTGGTCCTTCCACAGGCTGGAGAGGATGATGGCGATCCACCCGAACGCATGCACGATCAGCGCCGCCCGGGCGCTGGCCGCCGCGGGGCTGAGGCGCCGCCCCATGATGACGGGCAACGTGGACGCCATCAGCAGCAGGTTGGCTGCGTTGATGACCAGCAGGGTGCCTACGTCCAGGGTCATGGGGTTTTACTGGAAAGCCACCTCGGCAAAGCTGCGCAGCTTGCGGCTGTGCAACTGGTCCACGCCCTCGGCCCGCAGCAATTCGAGGGCGCGGATGCCGATGCGCAGGTGCTGGTCCACCCGCTCGCGGTAGAAGTGGTTGGCCATGCCGGGTAGCTTGATCTCTCCGTGCAGCGGCTTGTCGCTCACGCACAAGAGCGTGCCGTAGGGCACGCGAAAACGGAAACCGTTGGCGGCTATTGTTGCGCTTTCCATGTCCAGCGCCACGGCCCGGCTCTGGCTGAAGCGGCGTTGCGGCTGGTTGTCGGGCAGCAGCTCCCAGTTGCGGTTGTCGGTGGAGGCGACGGTGCCGGTGCGCATGATGCTCTTGAGCGCGGCGTGCGGCAGCTGCGTCACGTCGGCCACCGCCTGTTCCAGTGCCACCTGGATTTCGGCCAGCGCCGGAATCGGCACCCACAGCGGCAGTTCCTCGTCGAGCACATGGTCCTCGCGCACATAGCCGTGGGCCAGCACGTAGTCGCCCAGCTGCTGGCTGTTGCGCAGGCCGGCGCAGTGGCCCAGCATGATCCAGGCATGCGGGCGCAGCACGGCAATGTGGTCGGTGATGTTCTTGGCGTTGGCCGGCCCCACGCCGATGTTGACCATGGTGATGCCGGCGCGGTCGGCGCGGATCAGGTGGTAGCCCGGCATCTGCGGCAGGCGCGGGGGTGCCTTGCCCAGGGCGTCCAGCGCCTCGGCGGGGAGTCCCGTGCGGCGGGTGATCACGCCACCGGGCTCCACAAAAGCCAGGTACTCGCTGGTCGGGTCGGCCATGGCGGCGTGGCCCAGCGCGATGAACTCGTCGATATAGAACTGGTAGTTGGTGAACAGCACGAAGTTCTGGAAATGCTCGGGCGCCGTGCCGGTGTAGTGGCGCAGGCGGTGCAGCGAATAGTCCACCCGCGGCGCGGTGAACAGCGCCAGCGGCTGGGGTTCGCCCGGGCGGGGCTCGTAGGTGCCGTTGGCAATGCCGTCGTCCATGGCGGCCAGCTCGGGCAGGTCGAACACATCGCGCATGCGGGCGCGGCGGGCGGCGTCCATGGTGCCTTCTACATGGTCGTTTTCGGCAAACGAGAAATGCACCGGAATGGGCTGTGCGCTGGTGGCCACTTCCAGCTCCACGCCGTGGTTTTGCAGCAGCAGGTGGAACTGCTCCCGGTAGTAGTCCTGGTACAGGTCGGGGCGGGTCAGGGTGGTCTCAAAGCGTCCGGGGCCGGCCACAAAGCCGTAGCTCAGGCGGGCACTGTCGGCCCCGGCCACGCGCGACACGGTGTCGGTGTGGATGCGCACCAGCGGGTAGCAGGCGCGCACGTGCTCCAGGGTGTCGTCACCGGCCACAAAGCGCTGCATGGCCTGGCGCAGATGCTGGATGCTGGCGTCGTAAATGCGGGTGACCTGGGCCAGGGCCGCAGCCGGGTCGCTGAAACGGACGGGTGCAATAAAGGGCGGTAAATGGGGCATGGCCCCATTGTGCCGTGGTCTGTGCCGTGGTCTGCGCGGGCCGCGCCGGCACGGGTAAGCCCTGTTGGCGATTGCCGGCCTTGCGCTAGAGTGGTTGATTTGGTTCCGGATGGAGGTGGTCTATGGCGCAGGGATTGCGCGGCTTGCGCCGTGCCGGGTGGGTGTTGGCGGGCGTGGCGCTGGCCCTGGTGCTGCTGGTTGGGGGTGCGTTGCTGTACCTCGGCATTCCGCAGAACGCCGCCGGCATGGCGGCCAAGGGCGTGTGCTCGGCAACGTTTGTGGCCGGGCGCCCCTGGCAAACCC
>JBAQKO010000280.1:0-18753 GCA_049301075.1 Rhodoferax sp. | reverse complement strand
GCTCTACTACATGGGACCCATGTTCCGGCATGAGCGACCGCAGCGTGGCCGGTACCGCCAGTTTCACCAGATTGGCGCCGAGGCTCTGGGCTTTGGCGGGGCGGAGGTGGACGCCGAACTGATCCTGATGGCACATGCGCTGTGGCGCGAGCTCGGGCTCACCGATGTTGCGCTGCAACTCAACAGTCTGGGGCAGCCCGAGGAGCGGTCTTTGCATCGGGCGGCGCTGATTGCGCATTTCGAGCAGCATGTCGACGTGCTGGATGAGGAAGCCAAGCGCAGATTGCATCTCAATCCGCTGCGTCTGCTGGACAGCAAGAACCCCCAGATGCAGGGTGTGATTGAGGCGGCACCCAAGCTGTTGGACTTTTTGGGGGCGGCCTCCAAGGCCCATCTGGAGCGGGTCACTTCCATACTGGACGCCAATAGCGTGGCTTACTCCATCAACCCTCGGCTGGTTCGGGGAATGGACTACTACAACCTGACGGTTTTTGAATTCGTGACGACTCGGCTCGGCTCCCAGGGAACGATCTGCGCCGGTGGGCGCTACGATTACCTCACGGAGCAGATCGGTGGAAAGCCGGCGCCCGCGGTAGGGTGGGCCATGGGCGTGGAGCGGGTACTGGAATTGCTGAAAGAGCAGGGTGCGTCAGCCGATATCGCGCCCATTGACGCATACGCCATCGTGCCCGACGCGGACGCGCTACCCAGGGTCATGGCGTGTTTGCAGGCTTTGCGGGCCCAGGGCGTCACGGTACAGATGCATGCGGGTTCAACCGAGGGCATGGGCAGCATCAAATCCCAATTCAAACGTGCCGATAGCTCTGGGGCTCGGTTCGCACTGGTTTTTGGCGCAGACGAACTGGCCCAAGGTGCTGTTACCGTGAAAGCTTTACGGGATGGCCTTGGCGAACAGGTAACCCAGGCACTGGACCAGGCAGCGCAATGGGCCAAAAGCCTACAATCCACCGCTTAACTGAATACTCTCATGGCAAATCATTTAGATCTCGAAGAACAAGAGCAGCTTGATGAGCTCAAGCATTTCTGGAAGCAGTATGGCAACCTGATTACCTGGGCGCTGATCGTCGTTCTGGGTGCGGTGGCGGCCTGGAACGGCTATCAGTATTGGCAGCGCAGTCAGGCGGTGCAGGCGTCCGCCATGTATGACGAAGTGGAGCGGGTTGTGCGCAGCGGCGATGTACAGAAGGCCGAACGCGCCTTTTCAGACATGCGTGACCGGTTTGCCTCGACGACGTATACCCAGCAGGCCGGTTTGCTGGTCGCAAAGATGTCCTACGAAGCGGGCAAGCCCGATACGGCGAAGGCCGTTCTGACCTGGGTCGCAGAAAAGGCTTCGGACAAGGGTTATGCGTCTGTTGCCCGTTTGCGCTTGGCGGGGTTGTTGATGGAATCCAAGGCCTATGACGAGGCGCTCAAACTTCTGGGTGGCGATACCACCGAGGAGTTCCAGGCACTCACGGCGGACCGCAAAGGCGATATCTACGCCCTGCAAGGCAAGAAAGCCGAGGCCAAGGCCGAGTATCTTAAGGCCTTTAAGGCGTTCGATGAGCGCTCGGATTACCGCCGTCTGGTTGAGGTCAAATTGAATGCTTTGGGCGTCACTCCGGGATCGTCCGAAAGCGGGGCGGCGGGTGAGGTCGCTGCGGTGGGTAGTACCAAGTGATGCGTTCGTCCTTCCTGCGCTCGCCGATGCTCCGCTTGGTGTGTGGCCTGGTTTTGGCTGCCACGTTGGCCGCCTGCTCCGGGCCTGAAAAGGCGAAGCCTGCAGACCTGGGGCCTAACACGGCCCTGATCGGGGTACGTCCGGTGTGGACCTCCCGTATTGGTAGTGTGGAATTTCCACTGGCTATTCGGGTGGTAGGGGATCTGCTTTTCGTTGCGGGCTCCGACGGCACCGTTGCCGCCATTGATGCCCGCACGGGTGGAGATCTGTGGCGGGTTGCCCTGGAGGCGAGGTTGTCCGCAGGGGTCGGCAGTGATGGTCGATACACGGCAGTAGCCAGCCGCGACAACGAGCTGATTACGCTGGAAGCGGGGCGGGTGTTGTGGCGGCAGAAGCTCAATGCCATTACGCTCACCGCACCACTGGTAGCCGGTGCCCGGGTATTCGTGCTGTCGGCTGATCGGACCATCTCGGCCTTTGATGCAGCCACCGGGCGCAAGCTCTGGCAGCAATTGCGCGCCGGTGATCCTCTGGTGTTGGGACGGCCTGGTGTCATTCTGGCCTTGGGTGACACGTTGGTGTCGGGCTTGGGGGGACATCTGGTGGGTATGAACCCGCAAAACGGCAACGTGCGCTGGGAGGTACCGGTTGCCAGCAGCCGGGGGACGAACGAGATCGAGCGGCTGGTGGATCTGGTCTCAGGGGTGACGCGCGTGGGAGATCAGGTTTGTGTCCGGGCGTTCCAAACGGCGGTTGGGTGTGTGGATGGTGGCAATGGTCGCCTGATCTGGAGCAAGCCCGCTGCCGGTTCTGCTGGAATCGACGGCGATGAAAGTACTGTATTTGGCACCGAGGGCGATGGCCGCATCCAGGTGTGGCGTCGCACCGATGGGGAGCGTCTGTGGACGTCGGATCGCTTGCGGTACCGAACCCTGACGGCGCCGCTGTTGGCAGGACGGTCGCTTGTCCTGGGCGATGAAACCGGCACCCTGCATTTTCTGTCCCGCGAAGACGGCGCGCCGCTGAACCGCGTTCCGACCGACGGGTCTCCTATTGTCGCCACGCCTGTACTGGCGGGGCAAACCCTGGTCGCTGTGACCCAACGTGGTGGAATTTTTGGCTTCCGGCCTGAGTAATACCCTGAGCCTGATTCCATGAAACCTGTCATTGCCTTAGTCGGTCGCCCCAATGTGGGCAAATCCACCCTGTTCAACCGGTTGACCAAGAGCCGGGATGCCATCGTGGCGGATTACGCCGGTTTGACGCGTGATCGCCATTACGGCAATGGCAAGCAGGGTAAGCTGGAATTCATTGTGGTGGACACCGGCGGGTTTGAACCAGATGCCTCCAGTGGTATTTACAAGGAAATGGCCAAGCAGACGCGTCAGGCGGTTGCCGAGGCGGATGTGGTGTTGTTTCTGCTGGATGCCCGTGCCGGCGTGTCGGCACAGGACCATGAGATCGCCAAATACCTGCGCAAACTGGGTAAACCCTGTTTGTTGGTGGCCAACAAAGCCGAAGGTATGCAGGACGGGACCCGTTTGTCCGAGTTCTTTGAACTGGGTTTGGGCGAGGTGTTCCCGATTTCAGCCTCTCATAACCAGGGTATCAAGCCTCTGGTGGAGTGCGCCTTGGCTCCCCTGGGGCTGGGTGACGCGGATGAAGAGGCTGCAGTCGAAGACCCCGGCGTCATCAAGTTGGCAGTGGCGGGGCGCCCGAACGTTGGAAAGTCCACGTTGATCAATACCTGGTTGGGAGAGGAACGACTCGTTGCCTTTGACTTGCCTGGAACCACCCGGGATGCCATTTCTGTGCCCTTTGAGCGCAAGGGTCAGCGTTTTGAGTTGATTGACACGGCGGGGCTTCGGCGCAAGGGCCAGGTGTTTGAGGCCATTGAGAAATTCTCCGTCGTCAAAACGCTGCAGGCCATCGAGTCCGCCAGCGTGGTACTGCTCTTGATTGACGCGACGCAAGGCGTGACCGATCAGGATGCCCATATTGCGGGCTACATTCTGGAGTCTGGCCGCGCCGTCGTTGTTGCGGTCAACAAGTGGGACGCTATTGACGAATACCAGCGTGAACTGGTCAAGCGCTCCATTGAAACCCGTCTGGGTTTCTTGAAGTTTGCAGCCCTGCATTTCATATCGGCACAAAAACGCCAGGGGCTGGGGCCCGTGTGGGATTCGATTGCGCAGGCCCACAAAGCGGCAAACTGCAAGATGCCTACGCCGGTGCTGACCCGTTTGCTGCTGGAAGCGGTACAGTTTCAAACACCCAAGAAAACGGGCATGTACCGGCCCAAGCTCCGGTACGCGCACCAGGGCGGCATGAATCCACCGATCATCATCATTCACGGCAACTCGCTGGAACACGTAACGGATGCGTACAAACGCTTTCTGGAGGGACGGTTCCGCAAGGAATTCAATCTGGTGGGCACGCCCCTGCGCATCCAGATGAAGTCGTCTGCCAATCCCTATTCGGACAAAGACGACTGAGCCGGTCGCGGTTGACGATTCGCCTTCCCCTTTGAATTCCTGGGTTTCTCGACCGGCTGCCCGCAGCATGCGCAGCGTGTGGTATTGTCCAGTCCTCTTCATTTTTTGAACACGGAGAATATCGTGAGCAACAAAGGTCAGTTACTTCAAGACCCCTTTCTCAACGCATTGCGTCGGGAGCATGTGCCAGTTTCCATTTATCTGGTCAACGGGATCAAATTGCAGGGACAGGTGGAGTCTTTTGACCAGTATGTGGTCCTGCTGCGCAACACCGTGACCCAAATGGTTTACAAGCACGCTATCTCCACAATCGTTCCGGGGCGTGCGGTCAATCTTGCTGCGCCGGGCACCGACGAGCCTGCTGCGTCTTGAGTGCGGTCCGCACGGGCCACCGTAGCTGAGAAGCCTGTTTTTTTCATTCCGATTTGACATCCTCGCCTCAAACCGCCGACACCCCGACAATTCTGGTGGGGGTCGATTTGGGCGTGCCCAATTTCGACAGTACGCTGGAGGAGCTGGGCTTGCTGGCCCAGACGGCGGGCATGCAGCCGGTTGCACGCATCACCTGCAAGCGCAAGGCGCCGGATGCAGCCTTGTTCATTGGCTCCGGCAAGGCGGATGAAATCAAGCTCCTGGCTACGCAGTTGGGAGCCAAAGAGGTCTTGTTTGACCAGAGCCTGAGTCCCGGTCAGCAGCGCAACCTGGAGCGCCATTTGGGGTTGCCGGTGAATGACCGCACCTTTCTGATCCTGGAGATATTTGCCCAGCGTGCCCGCAGCCACGAGGGAAAACTGCAGGTCGAACTGGCGCGTTTGCAGTACCTGAGTACACGCCTGGTGCGCCGTTGGTCGCACCTGGAACGCCAAAGCGGCGGTATCGGCATGCGCGGGGGGCCTGGTGAAGCCCAGATTGAGCTGGACCGCCGGATGATTGGCGAAACCATCAAACGGACCAAGGAGCGCCTCAACAAGGTCAAGCGCCAGCGGCAAACCCAAAGGCGTCAGCGGGAGCGGCGAGACGCTTTCAATATTTCGCTGATCGGTTATACCAATGCGGGAAAGTCCACGCTGTTCAATGCTCTGGTGAAGGCCCGTGCCTATGCCGCTGACCAGTTGTTTGCCACGCTGGACACCACCACGCGTCAGCTGTATCTGGGCGAGGCCGGGCGTTCGGTTTCTCTGTCCGATACCGTGGGGTTTATTCGCGATTTGCCCCACGGGCTCGTGGATGCCTTTCGGGCGACCCTGCAGGAAGCGGTGGATGCCGATTTGCTGCTGCATGTGGTGGATGCCTCCAATCCGCACTTCGTGGAGCAGATTGCGCAGGTGCAGCAGGTGTTGAAGGAAATCGGGGCAGACACGATTCCCCAGTTGCTGGTCTTCAATAAAATTGATGCTCTGGCGCCGGAACACCAGCCGCTTCGGCTGGAAGATGAGTTTGAAATTGACGGTGTGCAGACACCCCGCATTTTTGTCAGTGCGAAAAATGCGACGGGGCTACCGGCATTGCGCCAGCGGTTGGCCCGTATCGCCGCGGCACAGGGGTCGGATCCGGCCGCCCCGGTGGATTCCTCAGATGCTTCCGAAGTGGACCTGTGATTGGGCACAATCGGGTCCAGATATGCGAGAAACGACAAAATGAAACTTCACCCCCGTGCTTTTGTTTTTAATGCGGTGGCCTTGCCCCGGTGGCTCGGCAAAATGTTCAATCTGAACGACTCCCGTTGGGGTCGGGGCGATGACAAGCAGGGCGATTCGGGAAAATCCGAGGGTGCGCCGCCGGAAGGCGAGCCCTTCAAACCACCAGTGGAGACCAGGCCCCAAAATGGGAACAAGGGTGGATCCAACGGCGGTCCGCCGGACTTGGATGAATTGTGGCGTGACGTCAACAGAAAGCTGGGTGGCTTGTTCGGTAAATCGCCGAAGTCGCCGGGCGGCAACGGGGGGGGCGCTGGCGGGTTTCAGCCCGACATGAAAAATGCCGGTGTTGGCGTCGGTCTGATCTTGGCGGTGCTGGCCCTGATCTGGCTCAGCACAGGCTTTTTCATTGTCCAGGAAGGCCAGCAAGCGGTCATTACCCAGTTTGGCAAGTACAAGGGTACGGTCAATGCCGGTTTCAACTGGCGTTTGCCGTATCCCATTCAGCGCCATGAACTGGTGTTCGTGACCCAGATCCGTTCGGTGGATGTGGGGCGCGATACCGTGCTCAAAGCCACGGGCCTGCGCGAATCGGCCATGCTGACGGAGGATGAAAATATCCTGGACATCAAGTTTGCGGTGCAGTACCGGCTCAGTGATGCACGTGCTTTCCTGTTTGAGAGCAAGAACCCGGCAGAGGCCGTGGTGCAGGCGGCAGAAACCTCTGTGCGTGAGGTTCTGGGGAAGATGAAAATGGATGCTGCTTTGTCGGAAGAGCGCGACCAGATTGCGCCGCGTGTCCGAGCGCTCATGCAAAACATTCTGGACCGCTACAAGGTCGGCGTTGAGGTCGTAGGTATCAACCTGCAGCAAGGTGGGGTTCGCCCCCCGGAACAGGTGCAGGCTTCGTTTGACGATGTCCTCAAGGCCGGTCAGGAGCGGGAACGCGCCAAGAACGAGGCCCAAGCCTATGCCAATGACGTCATTCCCCGCGCAGTCGGGTCAGCCTCACGCCTGAAGGAGGAGGCTGAAGCCTACAAGGCGCGGGTGGTCGCACAGGCCCAAGGTGATGCGCAGCGTTTCAAAGCCGTTCTTGCCGAATACAAAAAGGCGCCCCAGGTCACGCGGGATCGCATGTATCTGGACACCATGCAGCAGATCTATACCAATGTGACCAAGGTGATGGTGGATTCCCGCCAGGGCGGCAATCTCTTGTATCTGCCGCTGGACAAAATCATGCAAATGGGGATCGCGGGGGGGGATGCAGGTGCGACTACGGCACCGGCTACTGCCCCCATTCAGGTTGTGCCGCCCGGCGCTGCCACGACCAACGATGTGCGTAGCCGGGAAGCCGCCCGCACACGTGAACGCGAAACCCGCTAGGAGCTGACCATGAATCGGATTGGATTGATTTTTTCGTCGTTGCTGATACTGTTGGCGCTGGCCAGTTCAACGCTGTTCGTGGTGGACCAGCGTCAGTTTGGCGTGGTGTATGCGTTGGGTGAAATCAAGGAAGTCATCACCGAGCCCGGATTGAACTTCAAGCTCCCGCCGCCGTTCCAGAACGTGTCCTACATTGACAAGCGCCTACTGACACTCGATAGCAGCGACACCGAACCCATGCTGACGGCGGAGAAGCAGCGGGTGGTGATCGACTGGTACGTGCGTTGGCGCATTTCCGAACCCAAGGAGTACATCCGCAACGTCGGCCTCAACGAAGGCGCAGGCGCCAACCAGCTCAACCGCGTGGTCCGCAATGCCTTCCAGGAGGAAATCAACAAGCGCACCGTTAAGGAGTTGCTGTCGCTCAAGCGTGAAGACCTGATGGCCGACGTCAAGGCCGAGGTGCTGGACAAGGTGCGCGGCGTCAAGCCCTGGGGTGTCGACGTGGTGGATGTTCGCATCACCCGGGTGGATTACGTGGAAGCCATTACCGAATCGGTATACCGTCGCATGGAGGCGGAACGCAAGCGGGTTGCCAACGAACTGCGGTCCACCGGGGCGGCAGAAGGGGAGAAAATTCGTGCGGATGCGGATCGCCAGCGCGAAGTTGCTATTGCCAATGCCTACCGTGATGCACAAAAAATCAAAGGGCAGGGCGATGCCGAGGCGGCCCGCATTTATGCCGAGGCGTTTGGCAACGATCCCCAGTTCGCCCAGTTCTACCGCAGCCTGGATGCCTACAAGGCCAGTTTCAGCGGCAAGAGTGACGTGATGGTGGTCGATCCGTCTTCCTCCGAGTTCTTCAAGGTATTCCGCAGCGGTGGTGCTGCGGGGCCAAAGAAATAAACTTTGGACGGCGACACCATCTGGCTGGCGATGGCCTTGGTGCTGGTCATCGAGGGCCTGTTCCCCTTTGCGTCGCCCGCAGGGTGGCGACGCATGTTCGCGCAGTTGCTGCAACTCACCGACGGGCAGATCCGTTTTTTCGGTATGTTCAGCATATTGGCGGGCTTGCTGCTGATTTGGTGGCTGGCGCCCTGAAATTGGGGCGTCAAGACCGGTAAAATCACGGTTTTAATAGCCTCCTCTTTTCACATGTCTGCTTGGGTCTTACCGGATCACATTGCCGATGTGCTGCCCTCCGAGGCGCGCCACATCGAAGAAATACGTAGAGACTTGCTGGACATGGCTCGCTGCTATGGCTATGAGCTCGTCATGCCACCCTTGCTGGAGCACCTGGAGTCCCTGTTGTCGGGTACGGGTGAAGCGCTGGATCTGCAGACCTTTAAACTGGTCGACCAGCTCTCGGGCCGCATGATGGGCCTGCGGGCCGACAGCACGCCCCAGGTCGCCCGCATCGACGCCCACCTGCTCAACCGCGCGGGCGTCACCCGCCTGTGCTATTGCGGGCCGGTGTTGCACACCCGTCCCAGCGGCCCCCACGCGACGCGTGAACCCCTGCAGTTTGGCGCCGAAATCTATGGCCACACCGGGCTGGAGGCCGATCTGGAAATTCTGACTCTGGCGCTGGACTCCCTCAAGGCCGCTCAAGTGGGCTCCATCGGGGTGGACATGGCTGATGCCCGCATCGTCAGCGCCTTGCTGCAAGACTCTGCGCTGGATGCGGAGCGGCTGGCCCAGGTCCACGCGGCACTGGCAGCCAAGGACGCCAGTGAACTCAAGGCGCTGTCCCGCCATGCGCCACCGGCCATCGCACAGGCCCTGCAGGACTTGGTGCAGCTGTACGGTGATGCCGGGGTGTTGCAAGAAGCGCAGCGGGTGCTGCCGGCGTTACCCGGTATCCGGGATGCCCTGGCGCACCTGAAATGGCTGGCCGACCACCTGGATGGTGCGAGCGTGTCGTTTGACCTGGCCGATTTGCGCGGCTATGCCTACTACAGCGGCGCCCGTTTTTCCATGTATGCACCCGGGGCCAGTGACGCGCTGGTGCGCGGCGGACGCTATGACGAAGTCGGTTCGGTGTTCGGGCGCAAGCGTCCGGCCGTTGGCTTCAGCCTCGACATCAAGGCAGTGGCTGCGGTTGCCGCCACCCGTCCGCTGCGGGCGGCCATTCGCGCTCCGTGGGGCGAGGCCGCCGACTTGCGGGCGACGATTGCCACGCTGCGCCGCCAGGGTGAGACCGTGGTGTGTGTCCTGCCGGGCCATGAAAGTCAAGTTGATGAGTTCCATTGCGACCGCGAGCTGGTTCAGGCTGCTGGTCAATGGGTTGTGAAAACTATCTGAGAAATTTCCAAATGAATACAACCAAAGGTCGCAACGTCGTTGTGGTGGGAACCCAGTGGGGTGATGAAGGCAAGGGCAAGCTGGTCGACTGGCTCACCGAGAGCTCACAGGGCGTGGTGCGTTTTCAGGGCGGACACAATGCGGGCCACACGTTGGTCATCAACGGCGTGAAGACCGCTTTGCACCTGATTCCCAGCGGCATCATGCGTCCGGGCGTCAAGTGTTACATCGGCAATGGCGTGGTGCTGTCGGCCGCCAAGCTGTTCGAAGAAATCGAAGGCCTGGAAAAGGTCGGTGTCGAGGTGCGTGGCCGCCTGCGCATCAGCGAGGCCTGTCCGCTGATCCTGCCGTTCCATGCGGCACTGGATGTGGCGCGTGAAGCCGCGCGCGAGAAGGGCGGCAACGCCAAGATCGGCACCACAGGACGCGGCATTGGTCCGGCCTATGAGGACAAGATTGCCCGCCGCGCCCTGCGCGTGCAGGACCTGAAATACCCTGAGCGCTTTGCCTCCAAGCTGCGTGAACTGCTGGATCTGCACAACCACGTGCTCACCAGCTACCTGGGCTCCGCCGCCTTTGACTTTGGCCCCACGCTGAAACCCTATATGGCCGACGGCAAGGTGCTGTTCGATGCCGTGTATGCCGAAGCCATGCGCCACGCCGAACTGCTCAAGCCCATGATGGCCGATGTGTCACGCGAACTCAACGAGGCCCATCACCACGGCGCCAACCTGTTGTTTGAAGGCGCCCAGGGCACGCTGCTGGACGTGGACCACGGCACCTACCCGTATGTGACGTCGAGCAACTGCGTGGCCGGCAATGCGGCCGCAGGTTCCGGCGTGGGGCCGGGCATGTTGCACTACATCCTGGGCATTACCAAGGCTTACTGCACCCGCGTGGGCGGCGGCCCGTTCCCCACGGAACTGGACTGGGAAACGCCTGGCACGCCGGGTTACCACATGAGCACGGTCGGCTTCGAGAAGGGCGTGACCACCGGGCGTTCACGTCGCTGTGGCTGGTTCGACGCGGCACTGCTCAAGCGCTCGGCCCAGGTCAACGGCCTGTCCGGTCTGTGCATCACCAAGCTGGACGTGCTCGATGGTCTGAAGGAGCTGATGCTGTGCACCGGCTACGAAATGGATGGTGAAGTGGTCGACATTCTGCCCATGGGGGCGGACGACATCGAGCGCTGCAAGCCGGTCTATGAGGTCATGGAAGGCTGGAGCGACAGCACCGTGGGCGTGACCCAGTACGACCAGTTACCCGTTGCCGCGCGCCTGTACCTGCAGCGTATCGAACAGGTCACGGGCGTGCCCATCCACATGGTCTCCACCAGTCCGGACCGCGACCACACCATCATGATGCGCCACCCGTACCTGGCGGATTGAACATTGGGTTTTCATTGCGAAATAGCACTCTAGCCCCCGTGGAGAGTGCGTGTGTAGCTACAAATATAGGAGCAACTGAATGCTGACAGAAGACGGAAAACACCTGTATGTGAGCTACGACGAGTACCACAACCTGATTGAAAAACTGGCGATCAAGATCCACCAGTCGGGTTGGGAGTTCGACACCATCCTGTGTCTGGCGCGTGGTGGCATGCGCCCTGGCGACATCCTGTCGCGCGTGTTCGACAAGCCGCTGGCCATCATGTCCACCAGCTCCTATCGTTCCGATGCGGGAACGGTGCAGGGGAACCTCGACCTTGCGCGTTACATCACCACCCCTAAGGGCGAGATCGCCGGCAAGGTACTGCTGGTGGACGATCTGGCCGACTCCGGCCACACCCTGCATGCGGTAATGAACATGCTCAAGAACAACTACGCGCCGATCACCGAGTTGCGTAGCGCCGTTATCTGGACCAAGGCCGTGTCCGCGTTCACACCCGACTATTCAGCGGAGTTTCTGCCTACCAACCCCTGGATCCACCAGCCGTTTGAGAGCTACGATGCGCTGCGTCCGCAGCAGCTGATCCAGAAGTGGAGCGTTTGACCCGCTGTTGTTCGCCATGGCGCACCGCACGACCGAGCTGATTCACCACGCCTACACCCCGCCAGCGGGGTTTGAGGCACCGCAGCCCGGTGTTTTCAAGGCGTCCACGGTGTTCTTTCCGTCGGTGGCGGCCATGCGCAGCCGTGAGTGGAAAGACAAGTCGGCCTATACCTACGGTCTGCACGGCACCCCCACCACCTATGCGTTGGAGGAGCGTCTGTGCACGCTGGAGGGTGGCGCGCAATGCGTGCTGGCGCCCAGCGGCCTGGCGGCTCTGGCCTTGGTGGCACTGTCGCTGCTCAAATCGGGCGACGAAGTCCTGATCCCCGACAACGCCTACGGCCCCAACAAGGCGCTGGCCGAAGGGGAGCTTCGCGGCTGGGGCATCACGCACCAGTACTACGACCCGCTGGACCCACAGGACCTGGAAGCCAAGCTCTCCAGCCGCACCCGTCTGGTGTGGGTGGAGGCCGCCGGTTCCGTGACACTCGAATTTCCCGATCTGCCGGCCCTGGTGCGCCTGTGCAAACGTCGGGGGGTGCTGGTGGCGCTGGACAACACCTGGGGTGCCGGCCTGGCCTTTGCCCCGTTTGATCTGCTGCCCGACACGGAGCCGGGCTTGGGGGTGGACATCTCCGCCCATGCGCTGACCAAATACCCCAGCGGCGGTGGTGACGTACTGATGGGCAGCGTCATCACGTGCGATGCCGGTTTGCACCTGCGCCTCAAGCTGACCCATATGCGTCTGGGACTGGGTGTGGGGGCCAACGATGCCGAGGTCGTCTTGCGGGCCTTGCCCAGCATGGCCCTGCGGTACCGCGCGCACGATGTGGTGGCGCGTGCCCTGGCACAGTGGTGCCAGTCCCGGCCGGAATTTGCGCAGGTGTTGCACCCGGCCCTCAGCGACTCTCCCGGGCATGTCCACTGGAAAGCCCTGTGTGAAAACGGCCCCGGTGGCGCGGCCGGCCTGTTTAGCGTGGTGCTCAGTGCCCGGTACGATTCCAACCAGGCCGACGCGTTCTGCGACGCCCTGCGCCTGTTCCGACTGGGCTATAGCTGGGGCGGCCCCATCAGCCTGGTGGTTCCCTACGACCTGGCCTCCATGCGCAGCGGTTGGCCGGCCCACATCGCGCAGGGCACCCTTGTGCGTTTTTCGGTCGGACTGGAGGCCCAGGACGACCTGCAGGCTGACTTGGCCCAGGCGTTGCAGGTGCTGCACGATTAGGGTGTGCCCTAGGTAGGCAGGGTGGGTGTCGGTGACTAGACTCTTGATATGAGTCAAGTTCAACCCACGCCAGCCGAGCAACCTTACACGCCCCCGCCATCGGACGCTCCGCGCAGAACCATTGCGCCCCTGCATGGCGGCGATGTCCTGCGCTGGCTGGCGGCCGGTGTGCGTGACCTGGTGGCCCACCCCGGCATCGGCGCTTTTTATGGCGGTGCGTTCTGGCTGATGGCACTGGTGCTCGGCGCGGTCTTTCGTTCCAACCCCCAATACGTCATGTCGATTGCATCGGGCTGCCTGTTGCTCGGCCCCTTTCTGGCCATGGGGCTGTACGACGTGAGTCGCCGGCGCGAACAGGGGCTGCGCCCCGAACTGGGGGCTTCCCTGACGTGCTGGGACGTCAACCTGCGTAGCATGGGCATGCTGGTGCTGTTGCTCATTGTGCTGGAGCTTTTGTGGGGTCGGGCATCGCTGGTGGTTTTTGCCGTGTTTTTCAACACTGGCATGCCTTCCACCACCGGCGTGGTGCAAGCGGTGTTCAACCCGGACAACTGGGAATTTGTCGCCGTCTATGCGTTGGTGGGCGGTGGCTTTGCCGGCCTGGTTTTTTCCATTGCGGTGGTGTCCATTCCGCTGATTCTGGACCGGGACGTCGATGCCATCACGGCCGCCATTACCAGTCTGGAGGTGGTCTTCAGCAACCCTGGCGTCATGCTGCTGTGGGGTGCGCTCATCACCCTGCTGGTGGGCGGTGCACTGCTTCTGCCCTGGGGGGCCGGCCTGTTGGTTGTGGGGCCTTTGCTGGGTCATGCCAGCTGGCATGCCTACCGGGGAGCTGTCCAGTGGCCGGTATTGGAATCGGGGGATGCGCCCTGAGGTGGTACAGTGTCGGCAACTACTGAAAGCATACCTTGGCAACACCCAATTACGGATACGAGAAACGTCAGAAAGAACTGGCGAAGAAGCGTAAAAAAGAAGACAAACTCAAAGAGAAGAACGAGCGCAAGGCCCATGGTGACACGGGCCACGCCGACGAGCCGTTGGCACAGGATCCAGGGGCATCTTCCGACAGCCCCGCTCCGGATACCCCCTAACCCTGCGGGACATTCCCCCACTCAGAGCGCGTTGAGCACCTGTTGCGCCAGCTGATCCATGGCTTGTGCCGACCGGTTGGCCGGGGTGATGGCGCGGGCTTGTGGGTACTGGCTGAAATTGCGCTGCATGGACTGCAGGTAGACCGGGTCGTAATGCTGGGTTAGCAAGTCCCGCACCACGGGCTCGAAGTGGCCCTGCAGGACCTGGGTTTTCCATGCCTCCACCACGGCCTTGCCCCGGAAGGTCGCCAGCACGTCCAGGCGGTCACAGAAGTGCTGGCTGTCCTTGACAAAGAAGGCATAGTCCTCCAGCAGCAGGGCCACCCGTTCCTCGATGGGCAGGGTCAGATCCAGGCACGGGCTGGCACGCATGCGCTCCACCAGCGGGGCGGGCACCGCCACGTTACCCACTTTCTTGCTTTCACTCTCGACAAAAACCGGGCGGCTCGGATCAAATTGGCGCAGTGCGTCCCAGATCAGGGTGTCAAAGCGTTTTTGCGTCGGCTGTGGCTGCCCGGGAATGGCGCCCAGCACCGAGCTGCGGTGGTTGGCCAGCGCTTCCAGGTCCAGCACCTGCGCGCCGGCCGTCGCCAGGGCATGCAGCAGCCGGGTTTTGCCGGAGCCGGTGGTGCCGCACACCACCTGGAAATGCAGCGCCGCAACTTTGGCTTGCATATCCAGCAGCATGGCTGCCCGGAAGGCCTTGTAACCACCTTCCACCAGCGTCACGCGAAAGCCGATCTGATCCAGGATGAGTGACAGCGCGCCGCTGCGCTTGCCGCCACGCCAGCAATACGCCAGCGGCCTCCATTCCTTGGGTTTGTCCAGCACCTCGCGCTCGATGTGCATGGCAATGTTGCGTGCGGCGATGGCCGCTCCGCGTTTCTTGGCCTCGAACTGGTTGACCTGCACGTACAGGGTGCCGATCATCTTGCGCTCTTCGTTATTCAGCGTAGGCCAATTTTTGGCACCGGGCAGGTGGTCTTCGGCGTATTCGCCTTCGCTGCGTGCGTCAATGATGGTGTCAAAGGTGTGCAACTGGGCCACGGCCTCGGCTGCGTTCAGGATAGTCAGGCTCATGCAATCAGTTTCTTCACGGTGGGCCACACGTTGTTGAGGATGCGGGGGTGCGCGGCTTCCACCGGGTGGATGCGGTCGCTCTGGAACATGCGTGCGGCATCGGGGCCATCGGCCACGCCCTTGAGCAGGAACGGCACCAGCGCTGCCTTGTTGGCCTTGGCCACTTTGGCAAAGGCGGCGGCAAACTGCCGGGTGTAGTCTTGGCCATAGTTGGGCGGTACTTCCATGCCCAGCAGCAGCACTTTGGCGCCGGCGGCCTGCGCCGCCTGGGTCATGGCCTGCAGGTTGTCCTGCGTCATTTGCAGGGGCAGGCCGCGCAGGGCGTCGTTGCCACCCAGTTCAATGATCACCAGCGTGGGCTGGTGCTGCACCAGCAAGGCCGGTAGCCGGGAGCGCCCGCCGGAGGTGGTATCGCCGCTGATGCTGGCGTTGACCACCTTGGCCGGAATTTTTTCGCGGGCCAGTTGCCGTTCCATCAGGGCTACCCAACCGCTGCCCCGTTTGAGGCCATACTCGGCGCTGAGGGAATCGCCCACCACCAGCAGGACCGGGGCGCGTTTGCCCGCTGGTGCTGTGGCATGCGCCGGGAAAAACCCCGCCATGCCGGCCAGAAGGCCAAGCGCGATACAGTGTCGTCTAAGCAAAGAGAGCCCCATGAGTGATTCAATTATTTCCGTTGAGCATGTGTGCAAATCGGTGAGCGACTCCACCGGTACGTTGCAGATTCTGCGTGACATCGATTTTGCGCTAAAAGCAAAGGAGACGGCGGCCATTGTCGGCGCGTCCGGCTCCGGCAAAAGCACATTGTTGTCCATCATTGCCGGACTCGATACCCCGACCAGCGGCACCGTGCGTCTGGCCGGAGTGGACCTGTTTGCCATGGACGAGGACGACCGGGCCGGCCTGCGGGCCAGCAAGGTGGGCTTTGTGTTTCAGAGCTTTCAGTTGCTGGGCAACCTGACCGCGCTCGAAAACGTGATGCTGCCGCTGGAGCTGGCCGGGCGCAAGGATGCGAGAAAGGCCGCCACCGACATGTTGCAGCGGGTGGGGCTGGCGGCGCGGCTGGCGGCCTACCCCAAAGTGCTCAGCGGTGGGGAACAGCAGCGCGTGGCCCTGGCCCGTGCCTTCGTGGTGCACCCGGCGGTGTTGCTGGCTGACGAGCCCACAGGCAGCCTGGACTTTGCTACCGGTGAAAAGATCATGGAGTTGATGTTTGAGCTCAACCGCGAGCAGGGCACCACCTTGGTGCTGGTTACGCATGACCGGGCCATTGCCGAGCGCTGTCAGCGGCGCATCACGATCGAGGCGGGGCAGGTCGTGGAGGCTTGACGTTTGGCCTGTTTCTGGGCGGCCAGCGAACCCGCGATAATTGCCGCATGTCTTCACCCAAAGTTCTCTTCGGCTTCCATGCCCTGGGCGTGCGCCTCAAAACGGCGCCCCAATCCATCATCGAAATATATTTCGAACCGACCCGGCGCGATGCGCGCATGCGCCAGTTTCTGGACCGCGCCACGGAGGCGGGCGTCAAACTGATTGAATCCGACGGTGTGCGCCTGTCCAAGATGTGCGGCAGCCATGGACACCAGGGCGTGGCGGCCCGCGTGCAAGCCGTCGCGCAGGTGCATTCGCTGGACGAACTGCTGGAAGACCTGGAAGCCGCCAACGCCAACCTGCCGCTGGAGCAGCGCACGCAGCCACTGATCCTGGTACTTGACGGCGTGACCGACCCCCACAACCTGGGCGCCTGCCTGCGCGTGGCTGATGGTGCCGGCGCGCATGCGGTCATTGCGCCCAAGGACCATGCTGCCGGCATCAATGCCACCGTGGCCAAGGTCGCCAGCGGTGCGGCGGAGACCGTGCCGTATTTCATGGTGACCAACCTGGCGCGCACCCTGAACGAGCTCAAGGAGCGCAACATCTGGGTCATCGGTACCAGCGATGCCGCACCCGGCACGCTGTACCAGGCCGATCTCAAAGGCCCGGTGGCTCTGGTGCTCGGTGCCGAGGGTGCGGGCATGCGCCAGTTGACGGCCAAGACCTGTGACCAGCTGGTGAGTATTCCCATGCGCGGTGCGGTGGAGAGCCTGAATGTGTCGGTAGCCAGCGGTGTGTGTTTGTACGAGGCCCTGCGCCAGCGCACGGTTTCCTGAGCGAGACGAGGGACTGAAGATGACGGATGTATCCGCAAGAAAAAGCGTTGCCACCTATGCAGCCGCTCTGGTAGCCGTAGTGCTCGCCCTGGTTGCCCTGTACCTCTGGGGCGCGATGAGCTGGAGCTACTCCAGCGGTGAACGTGCGGGCTATCTGCAAAAAATGTCGCACAAGGGCTGGATCTGCAAGACCTGGGAAGGTGAGCTGTCCATGGTTTCGATGCCCGGCGCGACCCCGGAAAAATTCCTTTTCACGGTGCGGGACGCGAATGTCGCCGAGCAAATCAACAAGACCATGGGCAAGCGCGTGACCTTGCTGTACGAGCAACACAAAGGCTTGCCCACCTCGTGCTTCGGTGAGACCGAGTACTTTGTCGTGCAGGTGCGCGACGTGATGCCCTAGGTTTATACCCAGCCCAGGGCGCCCAACAACGCGCCCGCGCCCAGCAGCCACAGCAGGTGCCAGCGGGTGCGCCAGACCAGCACCGCCATGACGGCGGCCAGCAGCCACCCACGCCAGTGCTCTGTCGGGCTGTCCAGACTGGCCGCCAGAATCCAGCCGGTGGCTACGAGCAGAGCCAGAATAATGGGCGCCATACCCTGTTTGAAGGCCCGTACTGCGCGCAATTCTCGGTTCTGGTGGCCCCAGCGCGCCGCCAGGAATGTGAGCGTGGTGCTGGGCAGCAGAATGCCCAGCATGGCGACGCCCACGCCTGCAGCGGCCATGGCCCAGGCGTGCGGACCGGCGGCCATGCCGCCGCCCGCGTTCATGCCCACGTTCCAGCCCAACAAGGCAATGAAGAGCACATTGGGTCCGGGCGCCGCCTGGGCCAGCGCGATGGACGACGTGAACTGGCTGTCGGTCAGCCAGGTTTTGTCGTTGACCAGATAGCTGTGCATGGCCGGCGCCGTGGTGATGGCGCCACCAATGGCCAGCAGCGACAGCGACAAAAAATGCGCGAACAACGCCAGCCAGTCGGCACCGGAGAAATGGCCGATCATTCGGCGTCTCCCTGTGCAGACGGCAGACCCAGCTGGCGATAGGCCCACACACAGGCCAGGCCTCCCAGGCCGAACAAGACGCCGGCCAGCGGCAGGCGCAACAGGGCAATGGCCACGAAACTCACAATGGTCAGGCTCCAGCAAACCACCAGACCCATGGCATTGTGTTTCAGTGCCGCCATCAGCTTCAGTCCCGTGGCGGCAATCATGCCGGCGGAAACGGCCCCCATGCCGCGCAGGGCACCCTGGGCTACCGGGTTGTCGGCAATGCCTCCAAACACGATGGCCAGCGCCAGCACGATGAGCAGCGGAAAGGTCAGCATGCCCGCCAAGGCGGCCAGGGCCCCGGGCACGCCAAAATAACGGTCCCCAATCATCAGCGACATGTTGACCACGTTGGGTCCAGGCAGGATCTGGGCCACGGCCCAGTCATCCAGGAACTCCTCGCGGGTCAGCCATTTTTTGTTCTCCACCAGCTCGCGCTGCACGATGGCTACCACGCCGCCGAAGCCCTGCAGGGCGAGCAGGGAAAACGACAGGAACAGATCGGTTTTGGAGCGGGGGCGGGGCGCTGGGGGTGGATTGCCTGCGGTTGCGGTCATAGGTCAGTCGGTTGCAACCCTGGATTTTAGGGGCTTGCGCTTGGCCGCCGCACGCTTGCGCGGGGGCGCGGCGTGCGCGCCAATGCCCAGTGCCGTCTCCAGTTC
>JBAQKO010000279.1:0-10724 GCA_049301075.1 Rhodoferax sp. | reverse complement strand
AGGAACAGGCGCTGGACAAAGGTTTGCAAATAATTAAACACAGGAACTCGTTTCAATGGGGACGATGACCGCGAAACCCGTACGCCTTACAGCGTCTGCACATCCGCGTTGCGTTTCAGATGGATTCTGGCAGCCCCGTCTCCACCGGAAGAAACAGGAGGAGACGACTGCAGGATGCGACGTGCCCGGCGGCGCGACAGCCACTCGGAGAAAAAGAACCAGGCCATGGTCAGCGCAAAAGTGATGCCACCGGCCACTTCCAGTAACAGACCGTATTCAACCCGGTATTGGCCGGTTTTGGGGTCGTACACCGTGCAAAGAATCCGCACGCGATCGATGAAATCATCCAGACGCAGCTGCTGCGGGATGGGGGCGTTGGTAATGAGCTGTTTGAGGGGCTCACCTATGGCATTGGCGGAGAGGTCCTCACCATAAATTTGCCGGTAAATACGCCCTTGCGCATCCAGCAACGTAACCTGCAGTATGTGATCAAAACCAGCTGGCGTTGCCATGTAACTGAACCCGAACTCCCGCGTTAGCGGCTCAACAATGGAGGCATGCGGACTCAGGAATTCCCAGTTAGGCACATCAATGCGATGTTGCTTGGCAAACGCCTTCAGGGATTGCGGCGAATCGGCAGGCTGGTTGAACCCAATGCTGACAACATTGAACTGGTTGGTGCCAAACATGTCCCGCCCGGACTCGATGGCTTTTTGCAGGGAACGGGTCGTCAAGGGACAGACCTGGAAACAACCCGTATAGATAAAGCTGACCAGCAACGGCTTGCCACGAAACTGGGAGAGCCGGACGGGTCGCCCTTCGCGGTCCAGCAACGTGTAGTCACCAACCGCCTTGCCCACAACCGCCTGACTCAGGCCAAGCGCCGCCTTCTGATCCAGGCCCAAGGACGTCGCACCTTGGGATGGTTCGGCATGGACTGCAGCAAAAGGCAGGCACGCCACCATAGCCATGATGGCCAACCGACGCGCCACCATGCGCATGGTGGTGTGCAAACGAACGCCAAACGGGGTCAGCGGGGCAGACATGGCGCCTAATCCGGAATCTTGTGTCAATACACCAACCTGTCGAGCGTCGCCGTCACCAGCAGCAGGCTGAGTTGAATCAGCGAGGCGAAAAAAGCGCCCATGGCTGTCTTGCGTGTTGGGGTGCGGGCCAGCTGCGATGCCTTGTAGACAAAATAGCCTCCACCCGCCAAGGCACCCAGGAAATAGATGACGCCGGCGCCAAAGAATACCGGCAGCAATGCCGTCAGCGCCAGTGCCACGGTACTCCAGAACACGACGCGTGCCGCCCGTGGAACGCCGACCACCACCGGCAGCATGGGAATGCCTGCCGCGGCGTACTCTGCTTCGTTGGCAATAGCCAAGCTCCAGAAATGCGGTGGCGTCCACAAGAACAGCACTGTAGCCAGCAGGAAAGGCAACGGACCAATATGGGGATCAACCGCTGCGGCACCGGCCAAAACCGCAAAACTCCCCGCCAGCCCGCCCACCACAATGTTGAGCCAGCTCCGGCGTTTGAGCCAGACGGTGTAGACAATGGCGTAGAAAAAAGCGCCCAGAAACACAAACACCGCCGACACCGGGTTCAGTACCCAGCCGGCACACAGCACGGCCCCGGCCAGCATGGCCGCCATGAGCCACAACCATGCTGGTGTATGCGGTATTGCTCCGGTGGCAAACGCCCGGCCCCTGGTGCGCGCCATCAGGCGGTCGCTGTCATGCTCGTAGTACTGGTTGAACGCCCCGGCACTGGCCGAAGACAAAAGTACCGCCACCGCCAGCACCAGTAATTTGGGCCAGCCCAGAGACGGCCCCGGCGTCACCGCCAATCCGACCAGGGCGGTAATCATGATCATGAAGCCAATGCGAAGCTTGAATAAACCCAGAACATTGCGGGTCATGCGCATGGAGGCGGTTGCGCCGGATGGCTTGGTATTCAGCATCTCGTTCATCGTCCTAGTTATTCCTTGCGGTGCGAGAGGCAGTAAGGTAGTACGCGGGCCGAGGCCCGCGTACGTTTTACCGGATTAGCTCAATCCCCATACCTGTGACAGGTATTTCCAGTTGATGAAGTAGTACAGAACGAACGACACCAGGAACACCATGGCCAGGACAAACGTGCCCGGTGCAGCGAACCCTGCAGAACCGTAAGACTGCGCCACTGCGGTGGGTGCGGTCGGTGGAATGGGTGTGAAATTGGCACTGACATTGCCGGTGCTCAGCTTCTTGCCCCACAGCAGCGAACCGACCGTGATGTAGATGTAGATGGCGCCGCCCACGATGGCAGAGATACCGGCGATACCCACCAGACCCATCAGCAGGTAGGCTGCACCCGGCCATTCATAAGCCATGGCAGAACCGTTAAAGGCCATGTCCCAGTGGCGACGGGAAACACCCAGCGTACCGGCACCCATCATGACCAGGCAGAAGAAGTACATCGATAGGCCGAACAGGTACGGTTGCACCTTGGCCAGGCCCGGGTTGATCATTTCCCGGCGGAATAGCACAGGGATCAGGAAATACGTCAACGCCATGAAGGACAAGGTGGTACCAACAACCACGGTCGCGTGGAAGTGACCCGGCACGTAGATCGTGTTGTGGATGATCATGTTGAGCTGTTCGGTGCCCATCATCACGCCGGAGATGCCGCCGAGGAAGCCGAAGCCGATCAGGGAAATGAACACGCCGGAGAACACCGGGTTACCCCATGGCGCCTTGCGCAGCCACTCGAAGAGACCGTTGTTGAAGCCCTTGGCACGTTGCGCCACCTCAATAGCACCCGGAATGGTCAACCCGTGGATCATGGAAGCCAGCACAGCGAAATACATGAAGTAGCTGGTGTTGACCACTTTCCAGGCAGTGCTGACGCCGGGGTCAGCCAACAAGTGGTGCGCGCTGGCCAGTTGCAGGAACAGGATGTACAGCAGGAATGCGCCGCGGCTCACACGCTCCGACATGGGCTTGGCACCGAAGGCAATCGCAGCCACTGCATACCAGATGGAGATATGCGCCGCCACGTTGATCTGCTGGGACGAGTGACCGAAAGCCCACCAGATGGTGCGGTAAATCAGGGGATCGACCGCGCTGATCAAGCCAACCGACAGCAGGAATGTTGGAATCAGAATGATGGCGCCGGACGTGATGGTGAACACCGCAATGATGGCGGCCGTAATGGCACCGAAGGTAACCAGCGGCACCGACCCTTGGTAGGTTTTCTCGCGCTTGGCGATCACCAATGTGCCGAAGAACACAAAGCAGCCAATCAGTGCCCCCACGGCAAACAGGATCAGGCCCAGGTAAAACGAGGGCGCAGCCATCATGGGGACGTAAGAGGTCATCATGACGCTGGAACTGCCCTGGAAGACCGCCACGTTGTTCGTGATGGCGCCGATCAGCATCAGCGCGAACGCCAGCCAGGCAACCTTCGGCGTGGCAATGCGACAGCGTAGTAGCGTGGATGAGCAGAAATAGAGCACGGCCATCTCAAAGAAGATGATCCAGTAGATCAGCATGTCGATACCGTGTGCGGTCAGCACCATGTAGAAGGTGTCTGCAGCCAGCCAGTGCACGGTGGGCCAGCGTGTCAGCACCACGCCGATCGCGAGAATGCCACCAACCAGCAAGGCCACGACCGCCGTGACGGCGTTCGCGATCATCAGCTTTTCAGCCTGCGATTCAAATTGGAGCCCGGAACGCGGGCAGGTACGGTAAGTAGTCGTTGTCATCTGCGTCACCTTATTTCACGTAAATGCGACTCACCATCGTGTGATGGTTGATTCCACAAAATTCGTTACAAACGACCGAATAAGTACCAGCCTTATTCGGCGTAACCTTCACCACGTGCTCATACCCTGGCACGATCTGGATGTTGATATTGGCGGGTTGCAGCGAAAAGCCGTGGTTGTAATCCATCGACGTGAGATGCAAACGGTAGGTCTTGTCTTTTTCCAGCTCAATGATGGGCCAGAAATTCCACAGTCGGGCGGTGAGATACACATCACTGCCAGGAGGCGGCGCCACCACAGGGATGTTGCCTTCTGTTTCGGTGCGGACCGTATATTTGTCCACCATGGCCTGCGCCTTGGCAGAGAACTGCTCCGGCGTGGTGCGGTAGGTTTCGGTCGACAGGTTCTGCTTGCCGTATATGTGCCAGCCCACCATCATGGCGAACATGGTCAGACACCAGATCAGGGCAATGGCGATCCATGTCCCCTCCACGCGGTCCAGTGGGTGCTTCCACCACAGCCGTTCTGCCGGCGGCAATATTGCGCTCATATGCTTTCTCCTAGGTTTTTGTTAGGTGTTTACGAAGAATGGACCGTCAATTACTTGGCGAGCGGCACAGTCAGGATATCGATTACCCCCCAGAGGGAATAAACAACCATGGGAACCAGCACGCCGAGGAACAGCAACAGGAACGGGTTATCGAGCAACTGCTGCATCAGCGGCACCGGCTCATTGGGATTGTCAGTTGCGTGCTGCGAAGCTTGGGAGTGATCGGTTTGCGACATGGCGTTATCCTTGAGTAGAGTTCCATCGACGAAACGGTATCCGGCGAATGCCGCGATTTTAGGCAGATGCAATGCATGTTTGTTTGATATGTGTTAAACAATTTACATGTTTAAACACCCGTCAAAGGTGTCCATCCCCCGCGTCCCACCCACATCGCTTCCCGACTTGTATACCCTTTGGTGCGTGCTCACCATAGGGTTATTCCTAGGAGCTTCAGACGCGCATAAAAAAACCCAGGACTTGCCTGGGTTCATCGTGGCCTATGCGCCAAAAGGTAGCCACATCTTTCTATGGCTTATTCCCATTCAATGGTTGCGGGTGGTTTGCTGGACACGTCGTAAGTCACCCGGTTGATACCGCGCACCTCGTTGATGATGCGTCCCGACACTTTCTTCAGCAAGGCGTAGGGCAGCTCCGCCCAATCGGCCGTCATGAAGTCGCTGGTTTGCACCGCGCGCAGGGCCACCACGTAGTCGTATGTGCGACCATCCCCCATCACACCCACACTCTTCACCGGCAGGAAAACGGTAAAGGCCTGACTGGTCAGGTCGTACCAGGTCTTGCCCGTGGCCTCATCCCTGAAGTTGCGCAGTTCCTCAATGAAGATGGCATCCGCGCGACGCAGCAGATCGGCATATTCCTTCTTCACTTCGCCCAGGATGCGCACACCCAGGCCCGGACCCGGGAAAGGATGGCGGTACACCATGTCATGCGGCAGGCCCAAGGCCACACCCAGTTCGCGCACTTCGTCCTTGAACAGTTCGCGCAGCGGCTCCAGCAGCTTCAAACCCAGTTGCTCGGGCAATCCACCCACGTTGTGGTGGCTCTTGATGGTGACGGCCTTCTTGCTTTTGGCTCCACCCGACTCGATCACATCGGGGTAAATCGTGCCCTGCGCCAAAAAGGATGCGCCTTTATGCCCGCCGTCGCCTGCCTTGAGTTTGGCCGCTTCCGACTTGAAGACATCAACAAACAGCCCGCCAATGATTTTGCGCTTGGCCTCCGGTTCACTCACCCCGGCCAGCTTGCCCAGAAATAATTCGCTGGCGTCGACGCGAATGACCTTGGCATGCAGCTTGCCCGCAAACATGTCCATCACCATATCGCCTTCGTTCAGGCGCAGCAGTCCGTGGTCCACGAACACACAGGTAAGCTGGTCGCCAATGGCGCGGTGGATCAGGGCCGCCGCCACCGACGAATCCACACCGCCCGACAAACCGAGAATCACCTCTTCACTGCCAACCTGGGCACGGATTTTCTCCACTGCCTCGGCAATGTAGTCCCCCATGATCCAGTCGGGACGGGTGGCGCAAATATCCAGCACAAAACGGTTCAGGATCGCTTGCCCCTGCCGGGTGTGCGTCACCTCGGGATGGAACTGCACGGCGTAGAAGTGGCGCGCCTCGTCGGCCATGCCGGCAATCGGGCAGGCGTCATTGGACGCCATGAGCTTGAAGCCCGGAGGCATTTCGGTCACCTTGTCACCGTGGCTCATCCAGACATCGAGCAGGCCATGGCCTTCGGCCGTGGTGCTGTCCTGAATGCCGTCAAACAGGCGGGTGTGGCCGCGTGCGCGGATTTGCGCCGCACCGAACTCCCGCGTGCGACCGGCTTCAACCTTGCCGCCAAGCTGTTGCGCCATGGTTTGCATGCCATAGCAGATGCCTAGCACCGGAATCCCCAACTCGAACACGGCCTGCGGCGCTTTATCGGTGCTGTCCTCGTACACACTGGCGTGGCTGCCTGACAGGATCACGCCCTTAAGCTGACCGTCCTTGGCGTAGTCGCGAATCCAGGCGTCGGAAACATCACAGGGATGCACTTCACAGAACACATGGGCTTCGCGCACACGGCGCGCAATCAGCTGGGTAACCTGGGAGCCGAAGTCGAGGATGAGGATTTTCTGGTGCTGCATGTCAAAAACGATCAGTCGGCGCGGTAATTGGGGGCTTCTTTGGTGATCTGCACGTCGTGCACGTGACTTTCACGGATGCCGGCCGTCGTGATCTCCACAAATTCGGCCTTGTTCTGCATGTCCGCGATCGTGGCGCAACCACAGTAGCCCATGCTGGCACGAATGCCACCCGACATCTGGAACACGATGGACACCATCGACCCCTTGTAGGGCACGCGGCCTTCAATACCTTCAGGTACCAGCTTGTCGGCATTCGGGTTGCCGGTACTGGACTCCTGGAAGTAGCGGTCGGCACTGCCCTGCTGCATGGCACCAATGGAACCCATGCCGCGGTAGCTCTTGTAGCTGCGCCCCTGGAACAGAATCACTTCGCCCGGCGCCTCTTCGGTGCCGGCAAACATGCCACCCATCATCACCGTGCTGGCGCCCGCTGCCAAAGCCTTGGCAATGTCACCGCTGAAGCGGATACCGCCGTCAGCGATCAGGGGAATGTCCGTGCCTCGGAGCGCGGTGGCCACGCTGTCAATGGCCATGATTTGCGGCACACCCACACCGGCGACGATGCGCGTGGTGCAGATGCTGCCTGGGCCAATGCCGACCTTGACCGCGTCCGCCCCGGCTTCCGCCAGCGCCAGCGCGGCTGCGCCCGTAGCAATGTTGCCACCTACGACGTCCACTTGCGGATAATTTTTCTTGACCCAGCGCACGCGCTCGATCACACCATGGCTATGTCCGTGGGCCGTATCCACCACAATGGCGTCCACTCCGGCGCGCACCAGCGCTTCCACGCGCTCCTCGGTGCCCTCGCCCACGCCGACGGCAGCCCCCACCCGCAGCTTGCCCTGGGCATCGCGGGCGGCGTTAGGGAAACTGGTTTGCTTGGTAATGTCCTTGACCGTGATCAGGCCCTTGAGCTCAAAGGCATCGTTGACGACCAGCAAACGCTCAATCTTGTACTGGTTCAGCAGTACCTTGGCCTCGCTGATGGTCGTGCCCTCGGGTACGGTAACCAGCTTCTCGCGCGGCGTCATGATCTTGCTCACCGGCAGGTCGTTGCGGGTTTCGAAGCGCAGGTCGCGTCCGGTCACAATGCCAACGACCTTGCCGCCATCGCACACCGGGAAACCGGACACGCCCAGCTGTTCGGACAGTTCCTTGACCTGCCACACGGTGTGGTTGGGGGTAATCACCACCGGGTCGCGCAACACGCCGGACTCATAGCGCTTGACTTTGGATACTTGCGCGGCCTGCTCGGCAGCGGTGAGGTTTTTGTGCACGATGCCCATCCCCCCCTCCTGCGCGATGGCAATGGCTAGGCGGGCTTCCGTGACCGTGTCCATGGCGGCTGACACCAAAGGCAGGTTCAGGGCGATGTTGCGGGAGAAGCGGGTGGCGAGGGAAGTGTCCTTGGGCAGGACCTGGGAGTACGCGGGCACCAACAAGACGTCGTCGAAGGTGAGTGCTTTGCCGAGGAGGCGCATGTCAAAGCTCCAAATGGCGAATTGTACCCGTGGAGCCCGTGGTCAAAATGCATCGCTTGGGAGAAAAGGCAGGAAAAATTCCACCAGAACGCCGTAATGTCAGGCCGCCCCGGCCTTCGAACGCTACACTTCGGCCATGAAAATTCTCCAGAAAATTCTGACTTTCACCCTGGCCAGCGCCTGCGTGGCGGCATCCGCCCAGTGGCAATGGATCGACAAGGACGGCCACAAAGTATTCAGCGACCGTGCGCCACCGGCCGACATTCTGGACAAAAATATTCTTAAACGCCCGGCCGGCAAGCTGTCGGCCGCAGCACCCGCCCCGGATGCTGCAGCGGCTGCCGATGCAGCCAACCCCGGCGCCGCGGCGCCAGCGGCGGGCGCGGGCGGTAAACCCAATGGTGTTGACAAGGACCTGGAGGCCAAGAAAAAACAGGCGGCGGACGCCGAAGCCGCCAAGCGCAAGGCCGAGGAAGAACGCGTGACCAAAGCCAAGATTGAGAATTGCGCCCGCGCCAAACAAGCCAAGACGACCTTTGACTCGGGCATCCGCATCTCGCGCGCCAACGCAACGGGTGAGCGGGAGATCATGGACGACGCTGCGCGTGCCGCCGAGGCCAAGCGCATCCAAGGCGTCATCGACACGGACTGTAAATAACCCTGGGACGCGGCCCTGTAGCGGCCGTCAATACCCGGCCTTGGCGCCAGCACGCCGTTTGGCAAACAAACCAGCAGCCTTCTTCGCTCCCTGACGCGCAAAGCGCTCGCGGCGCGCCACCTTGGGGTCTACCGTGAGGGGCCGGTACAGCTCGATCCTGTCCTGGGCCCGCACCACATGGTCTGGTGGCACCTTGCGCCCCCAGACCCCACACGACAGGTCCAGCAACTCCAACGCCGACACCCCCGCCAGTAAACCGCTGGACTGCAGTGCCTGCTCCACCGTGCAGCCCTCCTCTACCGTCAACGCGGTTTCCCGCACCTCGCGGGGGCGCGGCGAATACACCAGCGTGATGGCGAACGGCATATCAGTCCCCGTACACCTGCTGGGCACGCTTGACAAAGGCGTCCACCAGGCTTGCCGCGATCCGGTCAAAAACGGGCCCCACCAGCTTGCCCAGGGTCACGTTGTCAAAACCGTAGTTCAGCGTCAACTCCACCTTGCAGGCACGTTGTGAGCCATCGCCCAGCGGATAAAAATTCCACTGTCCGTCCAGGCGTGAGAAAGGCCCTTTGACCAGGGCCATATCCACACGGCTTTGCGGCGTGTGGGCGTTGCGGGTCGTAAAGGTCTGGCGCACACCGCCAAAAGACAGGCCCACTTCGGCCACCATGCCGGTGGCATCCTCTTCCACCACTTTGGCGTGGTCACACCAGGGCAGGAACTGCGGGTATTGGTCTACATTGGTCACCAGCACATACATTTCCTGCGGGCTGTACCAGATCAAAACGGACTTGTGAACGGTTTTCATAGAATGGAGGTCTGCGCGGGATTGTAGACAAGCCCAACCGCCCTACTTCTTTTCCCGTCAGTCACCCCCATTTGAGTCCCATGGCCAAAAAACCCGTTACCAACTCCCGCATTGCCGACAACAAGAAGGCCGCCTACAACTACTTCTTTGAAGAACGCTTTGAGGCGGGGCTGGTTCTGGAAGGCTGGGAAGTCAAGTCCCTACGGGAAGGCAAGGTGCAGTTGACCGACGGCTACGTGGTCATCCGCAATGGGGAGCTGTTCATCATCGGTCTGCAGATCAACCCGCTGCACACCGCCTCCACCCACGTCAACCCGGACAACGTGCGCACCAAGAAGCTGCTCATGCACAAGGAGCAGATCCAGCGCCTGATTGGCAAGGTGGAGCAAAAGGGCTATACCCTGGTACCCATCAACCTGCACTGGAAAGATGGCAAGGTGAAGTGCGAGATTGCACTGGCCAAGGGCAAGGCCGAACATGACAAGCGTGACACGATCAAGGACCGCGAGGGCAAGCGCGAGGTGGAACGTGTAATGAAAACCCGCAGTCGCTAAACATTTTTCGCTCGCCAGGAATAAACTGGCACGTGGCAGCGTTTACCCGGTTGCAGAGCCCTTTCTGCGCACCTTATTACCGGAGCATCCCATGAAACTGCTTTCCATAGCCACCTTGACCGTCGCCCTGCTGGGCGGCTGTGCTGCCATGGCCGACATGGCGCCTACCCAAACGTCCGGCGGCGTGTTGACCGGCCCCAACGGCATGACGCTGTACACCTTTGACAAGGACACGCAAGGCAGTGGCAAATCGGCCTGCAATGGCGGCTGTGCCACCAACTGGCCGCCACTGATGGCGACCGATACCGACCGGGCCAGCGGCGATTACACCGTCATCACCCGTGACGACGGCAAAAAACAATGGGCCGTCAAGGGCAAACCCCTTTACTTCTGGGCCAAGGACAGCAAACCCGGCGACAAAACGGGTGACGGCGTCCTCGGCGTCTGGCATACCGCCAAACCCTGAGTCTGACACCCTCTGACGCCCCCAGCCCACCCCACCCCACCCTGCGATGGAACGCCCGGAACTGGTCCAGCAAATCCCCGGGCTGCGCCGCTATGCGCGCGCCCTGACCGGAGACGCCTGGGCCGCGGACGACCTGGTGCAGGACACACTGGAGCGGGCCTGCTCCCGGTGGCGGCTGTGGCTGGTGGGCAGCGATCTGCGCGCCTGGCTGTTTACGCTGATGCACAACCTTTTTGTCAGCGACCTGCGTCGTCTGACCCGCCAGCGCCGCGCGGGCGCGACACTGGATCTGGACGATGTGGCC
>JBAQKO010000278.1:0-6046 GCA_049301075.1 Rhodoferax sp. | reverse complement strand
TCCCATGACCGCTATTTCCCCCACCGAGATGACTGCTGTGAACCACGCCACCGTGCAATTGACTGACGCCGAGCGCCAGCCCTGCGAGGTCTGGACCCGCGTCATGGGCTACCACCGTCCGGTGGCCAGCTTCAACATTGGCAAACAGGGCGAGCACCAGGAGCGCCAGTTCTTCGCCGAACAGCGCTGTGCTGGCTGAGAGCGCGCCGGTTTCCCTTGCCGCGCGGCACCCGACCGCCGGCCCCGCGGGCCTGCGCGTGGGCGGCTTGACCCGGCTGACCAGCATTGACTTTCCTGGCCGGCTGGCGGCCGTGGTGTTTTGCCAGGGCTGCCCCTGGCGTTGCACGTATTGCCATAACCCGGACCTGCTGGACGCCGGCGCCGCGACCAGCGGGAGCTGGGCCCAGGTGCTGGCTTTCCTGCAGACGCGCCGGGGGCTGCTGGATGGTGTTGTGTTTTCCGGCGGCGAGCCCACCCTGCAGGCGGCCCTGGTTCCGGCGTTGGCCGCCGTGCGGGGCCTGGGGTTCGAGACCGCTTTGCACACCGGTGGCATGTATCCCGAGCGGCTGGCGACGGCTCTGCCGCTGCTGGACTGGGTGGGGCTGGACATCAAGGCGCCCCTGCACCGCCACGATGCCTTGACCGGCACCCCGGGCAGCGGCCCGCGCACCCGGGAAGCGCTGCGCATCCTCCTGGCCAGCGGCGTGCCCTATGAATGCCGCACCACCTGGCACTCCGGCCTGTTTGGCGCAGACGAGTTGCTGGCGCTGGCGGATGAATTGGCGGCCTTGGGCGTGACCCACTGGGCGCTGCAGGCGTGCCAAACGCCTTCGGGCGCGCCGTTTGCCCTTTCTTCGGAGCAAATGGCGTATTTAACGAGGAAATTCACGCATTTTGCCGTGCGACGAGCCTGAAGCGCGCCCCGCCGCCCGCCCACCGAGTCTTCCGCGGTAGGGGGTAGTCCCCCGTTTTTTTGTGCCCATCCGGTGCCGTTGGCCGGCATATTTCAGGTTGGTGTCAACCGTTTTGGGGTGCCGCGCGTCATATTGCCCAGCGGATGCCAGAAAGCGCCAGCACGTTGGAACAGAGGCTGACCGGCTTTGAAAGTATCTATTTCTTTCATTTTGACCAGTTGATATGCACAAAGAGATGATCAAAGTACCTGAAAAAGGCACTTACCAAGGACAGTTGTTTGACTATTGGGCCGACGAGTATCGTCACACCAATGCCGATCACTCTGCCTACATTGCGTTGAATTTTGCCGGCGTGCTGGACGCATGCCGCTCCAAGCTCTACACACTGATGCAGTACCACCGCCAGCACCTGGCGGACAAAAACGGCGCCGACCGCCACAGCCGGGCCATCGCCCGCCTGCAGAACACCATGAGCGGTGCGGCCATGTCGTACGAGAGCTGCTTCCAGCGGCACTGAGTCCGCGCACCAGCTACTAGTTAATCGACACCACGCGCAACACGTCCGGCGCGTAGGCCTCCAGCTTTTTGGCGCCAATGCCGCTGATGCCCTGCAGGTCGTCCAGGGTTTGCGGGGCCCGCTTGGCAATCGCTGCCAGGGTGGCATCGTGAAAAATCACATAGGCGGGCAGGTTGTGTTCCTTGGCCACTTCGGCGCGCCAGGCCTTCAAGGCCGCATAGCGCTCCAGCCCCGCGCCGTCCAGCGCAATGGGCGCCTTGATCGCCGCTGAACCGGCCCCGGAGCGCCGTTTGCGCTCGGTGGGCGTGGAAACCGACTCGCGCAGCTGCACCGATACTTCCCCCTTCAACACCGGCCGCGACTGCTCCGTGAGCTGCAGCGTATTGAAAGCCTGCGCATCGACCGCCACCGCGCCCATGGCAATCAGCTGGCGCAGCACGCCACGTAACTGCAACTCCGTAAAGCCGGCGCCAACGCCAAAGGTGCTCAGGGCCTGGTGGCCGTACTGGGTGACCTTGTCCGTGGTTTTGCCGCGCACGATGTCCATTACGTGGCCGGCGCCAAACGCCATGCCGCTGGACTGCTGGATGCGGTAGATGGTGCTCAGCAGCTTGCGGGCGGCATCCGTCCCGTCCCAGACGGCGGGCGGCTGCAGGCAGTTGTCGCAATTGCCGCAGGCCTGGCTGGCTTCCCCAAAGTAACTGAGCAAGCGCACCCGGCGGCAGTCGGTGGCTTCGGCCAGGGCCAGCAGGGCGTCAAGCTTGCCGCGCAGGGCCTGCTTGAATTCCTCGCCCGCCGGGCTTTCGTCGATCATGCGGCGCTGGTTCACCACGTCCTGCAGGCCGTAGGCCATCCAGGCATTGGCGGGCAGGCCGTCGCGCCCGGCGCGACCGGTCTCCTGGTAGTAGCCCTCGATGTTCTTGGGCATGTCCAGGTGGGCCACAAAGCGCACGTCGGGCTTGTCGATGCCCATGCCGAAGGCAATGGTGGCCACCATCACCACGCCCTCCTCGCGCAGAAAGCGGTCCTGGTGGTTCTGGCGCAGCTTGCTGTCCAGCCCGGCGTGGTAGGGCAGGGCGTTGATGCCCGCCTCTACCAGGGTCTCGGCGATCGACTCCACCTTCTTGCGCGACTGGCAGTACACGATGCCGGCGTCACCCTCGTGCTCGCGGGTAATGAAGCGCAGCAGCTGCTGTGTGCCGTCGGTTTTCTCCACGATGGTGTAGCGGATATTGGGACGGTCAAAGCTGCTGACGAAGGCCCGCGCGTCCTGCAGCTGCAGGCGCTCCAGGATGTCGGCGCGGGTCAGATCGTCGGCGGTGGCCGTCAGGGCCATGCGCGGCACACCGGCATAGCGTTCGTGCAGCACGGTCAGTGCCCGGTACTCGGGCCGGAAGTCGTGGCCCCACTGGCTGACGCAGTGCGCCTCGTCAATGGCAAACAGACTCAACTGGCCGCGATCCTGCAGGGAATCGAGCTGCGCCAGAAACCGGGGCGTGGTGATGCGCTCGGGGGCCGCGTACAGCAGCGTGATGTCGCCGCGCAGCATGCGCTGCTCCACCTGGTAGGCCTCTTCGCTGCTCAGGGTGGAGTTGAGGAAGGCAGCGCTCACACCGGCTTCGTGCAGAGCGCCCACCTGGTCGTGCATCAGTGCAATCAGGGGCGAGATGACGATGGTCAGGCCCAGCCCCGCGCGTGCGCGGGCGATGGCGGGGATCTGGTAGCACAGCGACTTGCCGCCGCCCGTGGGCATGAGCACCAGCGCGTCGCCGCCGTTGCTCACATGCTCCACGATGGCCTGCTGCGGGCCGCGGAACTGGGCGTAACCAAAAACCTCTTCCAGGATGGCGTGGCAGGTCTGGCTGGACAGGGATGAATCGTTTGCTATCAAAACAGGAGCTGGTTGCGCAGTGTTCTTGCGGCCAGAGGCCGAAAATCGTGCTGAATTCAGGGGGCACCACGGGCGCCAAGACCCTATTGTCAGGCAAGTGATCCTTCGCCGCCGTGGCGGCGCATTTCTTTCGTGCACTAAAATGCGGCCTTCCCAAGGGGCGCTGCAGCGGCCAGGTACCGGTCACCGGTTCACCACAGGCTGCCAGGCTTGGGTTTGTCAACGGCGCTCACTTGTTTGCACTACAAGGTGAGCCGCTGTCCATGAAACCCGTTTCCTATACCCGCGCCCAGGCATTGCCCGGCATCCTGGCCAACCGCATCGCCATCCTGGACGGCGCCATGGGCACCATGATCCAGCGTTTCAAGCTGGGCGAGTCGCAGTACCGCGGTGAGCGCTTCAAGGACTTCCCCCGTGACGTGAAAGGCAACAACGAGCTGCTGAGCCTGACCCGCCCGGACGTGATCACCGACATCCACGAGCGCTACCTCGCCGCCGGGGCCGACCTGATCGAGACCAACACCTTTGGCGCCACCACCGTGGCCCAGGCCGACTACGGCATGGAAGACCTGGCCGTGGAAATGAACCTCGCGTCGGCCCGCCTGGCACGCGCCGCCTGCGACAAGTTCTCCACCCCTGACAAGCCGCGCTTTGTCGCTGGCGCCGTGGGGCCCACGCCCAAGACCGCCAGCATTAGTCCGGATGTGAATGACCCCGGCGCCCGCAACGTCACCTTCGAGGAACTGCGCAAGGCCTACTACGAGCAGGTCCAGGCGCTGGTGGAAGGCGGTAGTGACGTGCTGCTGGTGGAAACCATTTTCGACACCCTGAACGCCAAGGCGGCGCTGTTTGCCATTGACGAGTACTTTGAAGCCAGCGGCGAGCGCCTGCCCATCATCATCAGCGGCACCGTGACCGACGCCTCCGGGCGCATCCTCTCCGGCCAGACCGTGACGGCTTTCTGGCACAGCGTGCGCCACGCACAGCCCCTGGCCATTGGCCTGAACTGCGCCCTGGGCGCGGCGCTGATGCGCCCCTACATCCAGGAGCTCAACCGCGTGGCGCCGGACACCTTCATCAGCTGCTACCCCAACGCCGGCCTGCCCAACCCCATGAGCGATACCGGCTTTGACGAGACGCCGGACGTGACCGCGCGCCTGGTGCGCGAGTTCGCTGCCGAGGGGCTGGTCAATATCCTGGGCGGCTGCTGCGGCACCACGCCGGACCATATTGGCGCCATCGGCCAGGCCGTGGCTCCGCTGGCCGCGCGCTCCCTGCAGCGCAATTTCTTCTACACAGAAGCGGCCTGATGGCGGCTCTACCGGTGAACCCCATGTCTACAACGCCCATTTCTCCCATGCTGCTGTCCGGTCTGGAGCCGGTGGTGGTGGATGCCAATTCCCTGTTCGTCAACATCGGCGAGCGCACCAACGTCACCGGGTCCAAGGCGTTTGCCCGCATGATCCTGAACGGCGAGTTCGAGCAGGCTCTGGCCGTGGCGCGCCAGCAGGTGGAAAACGGCGCCCAGATCATCGACATCAACATGGACGAGGCCATGCTCGACAGCCACGCGGCCATGGTGCGCTTCCTCAACCTGATCGCCAGCGAGCCCGATATCTCCCGCGTGCCGGTGATGATCGACTCCAGCAAATGGAGCGTGATCGAAGCCGGCCTGCGCTGCGTGCAGGGCAAGGGCATCGTCAACTCCATCAGCATGAAGGAGGGCGAGGAAGCCTTCCGGCAGCAGGCCAAGCTGGTGCGCCGCTACGGTGCCGCCGCCGTGGTCATGGCGTTTGACGAACAGGGTCAGGCCGATACCTACCAGCGCAAGATCGAGATCTGTGAGCGCGCCTACCGCATCCTGGTGGACGAGGTGGGTTTTCCGCCGGAAGACATCATTTTCGATCCCAACATCTTCGCCATTGCCACCGGCATCGAAGAGCACAACAACTACGCGGTGGACTTCATCAACGCCACGCGCTGGATCAAGCAGAACCTGCCCGGCGCCAAGGTGTCGGGCGGCGTGTCGAACGTGAGTTTTTCCTTCCGCGGCAACGACCCGGTGCGCGAAGCCATCCACACCGTTTTCCTGTACCACGCTATCCAGGCGGGCATGGACATGGGCATCGTCAACGCCGGCATGGTCGGCGTGTACGACGACCTGGAGCCGGCATTGCGCGAGCGCGTGGAGGACGTGGTGCTCAACCGCCGCCCCGACGCTGGCGAGCGCCTGGTGGAGATTGCCGAAACCGCCAAGAGTGGCGCCAAGGACGACAGCAAGAAGCTGGAGTGGCGTGGCTCGCCCGAGCATCCGGCTTCCGTGGGCCAGCGTCTCTCGCACGCCATGGTGCACGGCATTACCGACTTCATCGTGGCAGATACCGAAGAGGCCTACCGCGAAGTGCTGGCCAAGGGTGGGCGCCCGCTGCACGTCATCGAAGGCCCGCTGATGGACGGCATGAACATCGTGGGGGACCTGTTCGGCCAGGGCAAGATGTTTTTGCCCCAGGTGGTCAAGAGTGCGCGCGTCATGAAGCAGGCCGTGGCGCACCTGATTCCCTATATTGAGGAAGAAAAGCGTCTGGACGAGGCGGCCGGGCGCGACGTGCGCACCAAGGGCAAGATCGTGATTGCCACTGTCAAGGGTGATGTGCACGACATTGGCAAGAACATCGTCACCGTGGTGCTGCAGTGCAACAACTTCGAGGTGGTGAACATGGGCGT
>JBAQKO010000277.1:0-1719 GCA_049301075.1 Rhodoferax sp. | reverse complement strand
GCCCAGCTGCTGGCCGATGGCCTTGAACACCAGGTCGGCCTCCCAGCGCAGTTCGCGCCCGGTGGGGCGCAGCTTGCCGCCCACCAGTTCTTGCTCGGCAAAGCGCACGGCCCGCACGTGACCATCGGCCCCTTCGATTTCGACCGGCGCCAGCCAGTGGTGCAGCACCACACCGTGGGTCTGCGCCCATTCCTGCTCGGCGCGCGAGGCCGACATGTGCTCGGGCCCGCGCCGGTACACCATGTGCACCACATGCGCGCCCAGCAGCTTGCTTTGCACGGCCGCGTCCACAGCGGTCATGCCGCCGCCGATGACGATCACACGCCGGCCCATGGGCAGCGTGGACTTGTCGGTGGTCTGGCGCAGCGTGGCGATGAAGTCCACCGCATCCTGTACGCCGGCCAGCGTTTCGCCGGGAAGGCCCAGCGCGTGCGTGCCGGCCAGGCCCAGGCCCAGAAACACCGCGTCGTAGTTCTGGCGCAGGGTTGCCAGTTGCTCGGTGGTTTCCAGCTTCCAGTCCTTGCGGATGTCGATGCCGCCAATGTCCAGCAGCCACTGCACCTCGCGCTGGGCGAAGTTGTCGGGCGTCTTGTAGGCGGCCAGGCCGTATTCGTTGAGGCCGCCGGCCTTGGCATGGGCGTCGAACACGGTCACGGTGTGGCCCTGGCGCGCCAGGGTGTGGGCGCAGGCCAGGCCGGCCGGGCCGGCACCGACCACGGCCACCTTTTTACCGGTGGCCGGTGCGCGGGTGAAGAGCTGGGGCCGGTCGCTGTCCATCAGCGCGTCCACCGCATGGCGCTGCAGCCGGCCAATGGCCACGGGCTGGCCCTGCTGCGTGGTGCGCACGCACACGGCCTCGCACAAATTTTCGGTGGGGCAGACCCGCGCGCACATACCGCCCAGCGGGTTGCTCTCCAGAATGGTGCGCGCCGCACCACGCAGGTTCTCGTCGGCAATGCGCTTGATGAAGGACGGCACGTCGATGCTGGTGGGGCAGGCCGTGGCGCAGGGGGCGTCAAAGCAGTACAAGCAACGCTCGGCTTCCAGCACGGCCTGCGCGTGCGTCAGGCGGGGCGCGGCGTCGGCAAAGGCCTGGGCGTAGGCGTCGGCGGGCAGGCGCCCGGGGCGAATGTCAGGTTGGGGCGAGGTGGACACGGGGGCACTCCTGTTCAAAAACTGACCGTTTAGTCAACTTCTGAAAGGAATGCTAGCAAGGGGGATGCCAGCTTGTATCTAGGGGTTTATCCGGGCCGCCTGCGCCAGCCACTGGGCAAACTGCTGCAGCGCCGGCTTGGGTGGCACGCCCTCGGGCTGCACCAGGTAGTAGTGGCGCTCCCCGGGTTGGGGCAGCGGGTTGGCAATGACCAGTTCGCCGCGCGCCAGCTCGGCTTCAATCAGCAGCAGGGGAATCAGCGCCACGCCCAGGCCCTGGGCGGCGGCGGCGGCCGTCATGGAAAACTGTTCGTAGCGTGGTCCGGCCAGGGCGGCGGGCGTGGCCATGTCATCCACCAGCCCGGCGGCCTCGAACCACTGGCGCCAGGCATCGGCGCGCGTGCTTTGCTGCAGCAGGGGCTGCTGCGCCAGCTCGGCCGGGCTCCAGTGGCTGCGCCCGCCCAGCAGGGCGGGGGCGCACACCGGCAGCACCACCTCGGGCATGAGCTGCAGCAGCCGGGTGCCGGCCCAGTGGGCCATCTGCTGCGCGGTGCCGGCGTGCAGGGC
>JBAQKO010000276.1:0-5349 GCA_049301075.1 Rhodoferax sp. | reverse complement strand
TGCCCCCGTTTGCCCACAACCACGGCAACTACATCATCAGCCTGGGCGCGCTGACCAAATGGCTGGCCGAACAGGCTGAAAGCCTGGGTGTGGAAATCTTCCCCGGCTTCACCGGCGCTGAAGTGCTTTACAACGCAGATGGCTCCGTCAAGGGCGTGGCCACCGGCAACTTGGGGCTAGGCAAGGACGGCGAGCCCACCGAGAACTTCCAGCTCGGCATGGAGCTGCTGGGCAAATACACCGTGTTTGCCGAAGGCGCGCGTGGCCACCTGGGCAAGCAGCTCATTGCCAAGTTCAAGCTCGACGAAGGCAAAGACCCGCAAAGCTTTGGCATCGGCATCAAGGAACTGTGGGAGATTGACCCCAGCCGCCACCAGCCTGGGTTTGTCATGCACAGCGCCGGCTGGCCCATGGACGCCAAGACCTACGGTGGTGCCTTCCTGTACCACATGGAGGACAACAAGGTCGCCGTGGGCTTTGTCACCGGCCTGGGCTACGAGAACCCCTACCTGAGCCCGTTTGAGGAATTCCAGCGCTGGAAGACCCACCCGAACGTGCGCTACTACTTCGAGAACGCCCAGGGTGAGATCACCGCCAAGCGCCTGTCCTATGGCGCGCGTGCCATCAACGCCAGCGGCATCAACTCCCTGCCCAAGACCGTGTTCCCTGGCGGCGCCCTGGTGGGCTGCAACGCCGGCTACCTCAATGTCAGCCGCATCAAGGGCAGCCACGCCGCCATCAAGACCGGCATGCTCTGCGCCGAAGCTGCGTATGACGCCGTGGTGGCCGGGCGCCAGCACGACGAGCTCAGCGCCTACCCCGAAGCCTTTGAGGCCAGCTGGCTGCACACCGAGCTCAACAAGGACCGCAACTTCAAGAACTGGTTCAAGCACGGCCTGACTGTGGGCACCCTCATGAACGGCCTGGAGCACTTCGTGCTGCGCGGGCACATTCCGTGGACGCTGCACCGCGACAAGCCTGACCACGCTTACCTGAAGCCGGCGGCTCAGTGCAAGCCCATCGTCTACCCCAAGCCCGATGGCAAGCTGACCTTTGACCGCTTGAGTAGCGTCTTCATCAGCAACACCAACCATGAGGAAAACCAGCCCGCGCACCTGACGCTGAAAGACGCTTCGGTGCCGGTGAACGTGAACCTGGCCAAGTATGCCGGCCCCGAGGCCCGCTACTGCCCGGCCGGGGTGTACGAGTTTGTGAAGAACGACGACAACACCGACCGCCTGCAGATCAACGCGCAGAACTGTGTGCACTGCAAGACCTGCGACATCAAGGACCCGACGCAGAACATTGTGTGGGTGACGCCTGAGGGCGGCGGTGGGCCGAACTACGCGGGCATGTGAGGCATGCAGCAGAAACAGAAAAAGGGCCGTGAGGCCCTTTTTTAATGCGCCCCGGGTTGTGCCGGGGGCGGTGGGATGGATCGCCGGATCAGGCGGCTGCCTTCACCTTCAGACGCCAGGCGTGCAGCAGGGGTTCGGTGTAGCCGCTGGGCTGCACCAGGCCCTTGAACACCAGATCGGTCGCTGCCTTGTAGGCCATGCTGGTGGCAAAGTTGCCGGCCATTTTCTTGTACAGCTTGTCGCCGGCGTTTTGCTTGTCCACCACGGCGGCCATGCGCTGGAAGGTTTCTTCCACCTGGGCCTTGGTCACCACGCCGTGGTGCAGCCAGTTGGCCATGTGCTGGCTGGAGATGCGCAGGGTGGCGCGGTCTTCCATCAGGCCGATGTTGTTGATGTCGGGCACCTTGGAGCAGCCCACGCCCTGGTCGACCCAGCGCACCACGTAGCCCAGAATGCCCTGGGCATTGTTGTCCAGCTCGGCCTGTTTCTCGGCTGCGCTCCAGTTGGGCGTGGCGGTGACGGGCACCTGCAGCAGGTTGTTCAGGATGGCGTCGCGTTCCTTGTTGTAGTTGGTCTTTTCCAGTTCCTTCTGCACGTCGCTGACGAGCACCTGGTGGTAGTGCAGGGCGTGCAGTGTGGCGCCGGTGGGGTTGGGCACCCAGGCGGTGTTGGCGCCCGCTTTGGGGTGGCCGATCTTCTGCTTCATCATCTCGGCCATCAGGTCGGGGGCGGCCCACATACCCTTGCCGATTTGCGCCTTGCCGCGCAGGCCGCTGGACAGACCCACCAGGACGTTGTTCTTCTCGTACGCCGCAATCCAGGCGCTGGTCTTCATGTCGCCCTTGCGGATCATGGGGCCGGCCTGCATGGCGGTGTGCATCTCGTCGCCGGTGCGGTCCAGGAAGCCGGTGTTGATGAAGGCGACGCGGCTGCTGGCGGCCGCAATACAGGCTTTCAGGTTGACGCTGGTGCGGCGCTCTTCATCCATGATGCCGAGCTTGACGGTGCTGTCGGGCAGGCCCAGCATCTTTTCGACGCGGGAGAACAGCTCGGCGGCAAATGCGGCTTCAGCGGGGCCGTGCATCTTGGGCTTGACGATGTAGACCGAGCCCTTGCGCGAGTTGCGGATGCCGTCTTGCTTGGTCTTCTTGAGGTCGTGGATGGCGATGGTGGTGGTGACCACGGCGTCCAGAATGCCCTCGGGGATTTCCTTTTGCGTGCCGTCGGCGGCGGTGTACAGCACGGCCGGGTTGGTCATCAGGTGGCCCACGTTGCGCACGAACATGAGACTGCGGCCGTGCAGGGCGACCGTGCCCTTGCCCTTGGCAGCGGTGTACACGCGGTCGGCGTTCAGACCGCGGGTCAGGGTCTTGCCACCCTTCTCAAAGCTCTCGGTCAGCGTGCCATTCAGAATGCCCAGCCAGTTGCTGTAGGCCAGCACCTTGTCGTCCGCATCCACGGCGGCCACGGAGTCTTCCAGGTCCAGGATGGTCGAGAGGGCCGCTTCGATGACCAGGTCGCTCACGCCAGCGGCATCGCTCTTGCCGATGGGGGTGGCGCGGTTGATGATGATGTCCAGGTGCAGGCCGTTGTGCTGCAGCAGCACGGAGGAGGGTGCCTTGGCATCGCCCTGGTAGCCGATCAGCTGGGCGGCGTCCTGGAGCTTGCTGGTGCCGCCGTCCTTCAAGGACACGACCAGCTGGCCGTCCTTGATGCGGTAACCGGTGGAGCCGACATGCGAACCCTTCTTCAGGGGGGCGGTACGGTCCAGCACGTGGCGGGCGTATTCAATGACTTTCTTGCCGCGCTTGGGGTTGTAGCCCTTGGGGCCGACCTTTTCGCAGCCCTTGTCTTCGGAGATCACGTCCGTGCCATACAGCGCGTCGTACAGCGAACCCCAGCGGGCGTTGGCGGCGTTCAGGGCGTAGCGGGCGTTCATGATGGGCACCACCAGCTGGGGGCCGGCCTGCTTGGCCAGCTCGGTGTCCACGTTGGTGGTGGTGATCTTGAGCTTGGAGGGGTTGGGCACCAGGTAGCCAATTTTTTCCAGGAACGCACGGTAGGCGGGCATGTTGGCGATGGGGCCGGGGTTGGCTTTGTGCCAGGTGTCCAGCTCGACCTGCAGGCGGTCACGCTCGGCCAGCAGTGCGGCGTTCTTGGGGGCGAGGTCGGCCACAATCGCATCAAAGCCGGCCCAGAACGTGGCCGGGGCCACGCCCGTGCCTGGCAGCACCTGGTCTTCGATGAAACGGTGCAAAACCGTGGCAACCTGCAGACGGTGCGCCTGGGTGCGGGGAGTGGATGATGTGGCCATAGGGAACCTTTCCAATGAACGATGCTGAAAACGGGGTAAAAATCGGACGTCAGCCGCGCCCCGCATGCGTTGCACACAGGATCGGCCAAACTACAAGCGTACTGTATTCCATACTTAATATAAAACTATATGGAAAAATATCAATCTATTCGTGACTTTAATGCATGTAATGTCTGCCGCCATGGGTGAGCCGCAAACCCTGCCCCTGCAAGGCATCCGGGTCGTCGAATTCACCCACATGGTCATGGGCCCCACCTGCGGCATGGTGCTGGGCGACTTGGGGGCGGAGGTGATCAAGGTGGAGCCGCTGGCCGGTGACAGCACGCGCAAGCTGCTGGGCAGCGGGGCCGGCTTTTACCCGCTGTTCAACCGCAACAAGAAGAGCATTGCGGTGGACATGAAGAGTCCTCGAGGGCGTGAGGTGGTGCTCAAGCTCATCGCCACGGCCGACATCGTGAGCGAAAACTTCAAGACCGAGACCATGCAGAAGCTCGGGCTGGACTACGCGACCTTGAGTCGGCTGGATCCGCGCCTGATCTATGTGAGCCACAAGGGCTTTCTGCCCGGCCCCTACGACCATCGCACGGCGCTGGACGAGGTGGTGCAGATGATGGGCGGGCTGGCCTACATGACCGGGCGCCCCGGCGACCCGCTGCGCGCCGGCTCCAGCGTGAACGACATCATGGGGGGCATGTTTGGTGCCATCGGCGCCATGGCCGCGCTGATGCAGCGCCAGCAGACCGGCAAGGGGCAGGAGGTGCAATCGGCCCTCTATGAGAACAATGTGTTTCTGGTGGCCCAGCACATGATGCAGTTCGCGGTGACCGGCAAGGCGGCCGCGCCCATGCCGCAGAAGATTTCACCCTGGGGCGTTTACGACGTGTTCAGCGTCCAGGGTGGTGAGCAGATTTTTCTGGCCGTGGTGGGCGACACCCAATGGGGCACGTTTTGCCAGGCCTTTGACTTTGCCGACCTGCTGCAGGACACGCGCCTGGCCAGCAACAACGACCGCGTGCTGGCGCGGGACTGGCTGATCCCTTTGCTGCGTGAGCGGCTGGCCTCGCGCACGGCGGCCGAACTGGCTGCGGTGTTTGAAACCCACGGCTTGCCGTTTGCGCCCATTACCGATCCGCAGCACCTGTTTGGGGACCCGCACCTGCGGCAAACCGGAGGCCTGGCGCCCATGACCCTGCCCGACGGCCGGGAAACGGTGGTGCCCCTGTTGCCGCTCACCCTCAACGGTGAGCGCCCCGGCGTGCGTCTGAACCCGCCCAGGCTGGGGGAGCATGGCGTCGCGCTGTTGCACAGTCTGGGCTACAGCGCCGAGGCCATAGCCGACCTGCAAGAAGCGGGAATTTTGGGGCAATCGAGAGATTTTTATCTGTACTTGTGACTTTCATGCGTGTAATCTGCCCGCATGGACAAGCTCAAGCAACTCGAGTCGTTTGTATCGGTGGTCACACGGGGTAGCCTGACGGCGGCGGCCCACGCCGAAGGTGTGGCGCCCGCCATCATGGGCCGCCGTCTGGACGCCCTGGAAGAGCGCCTGGGCGTCAAGCTCCTACTGCGTACCACGCGGCGCATCACCCTGACCCATGAGGGCAGCGCGTTCCTGGAGGATTGCCAGCGCCTGCTGGCCGATCTGGCCAATGCCGAAGCCAGTGTGAGCGCCGGGGG
>JBAQKO010000275.1:0-3400 GCA_049301075.1 Rhodoferax sp. | reverse complement strand
GTGCTGTTCTGGCGTTGGCGGCTGGGTGGTGGGGGCTGCGCGATGTGCTGCGCCGCCCGGTGGTGGAGACGCTGCGCCGGGCGGCCACCTGAGGTACCTGTGTTTTTGCTATCTTTTTGGTAGCTACATGCGCAGTATTTGCGCAGGCTACAGGCCTAAATGGCCGTGTAGGCGCAGACCTGGTTGCGACCGCCGTTCTTTGCGGCGTACATGGCCTTGTCGGCCCAGCCCAACAGGGTATCGAGGTTGGTGTCGGGGTGGGTGAGGGTGGCCACGCCGATCGACACCGTAAAGCGCAGCGGCAGCCCCTGCTCCTGCAGGACCTCGGCACGGGCTACGGCCTGGCGCAGCCGCTCGGCGGCATCCAGCGCGCACGCGGCTTCGGTTTGCGGCAGGACGACCGCAAACTCTTCACCCCCAATGCGGCCAATGAGGTCGATGTCGCGCAGCGTTTCCCGGCACACCTGTCCGAGCTTGCGGATGACCAGATCCCCCGTTTGGTGTCCGTGGGTGTCGTTGACGGCCTTGAAGCGGTCAATATCCATCATCAGGATGGAGAGCGGGCCGCCGTAGCGCCGGGTGCGCGACAGCTCCTGGTCCGCCCCCACCATGAACTGGCGGCGGTTGAGCAGGCCCGTGAGCGCGTCGGTCTGCGCCAGGCGCCGCAATTCGCGTTCCGCTTTTTTGCGTTCCGTGATGTCGCGCGCAATGGTGGAGGCTCCCACCACCTGGCCTGTGCTGTCGCGCAGGATGGAAACGGTGGCGCTGACATCGATCCCCACACCGTCCTTGCGCACCCGCACGGTTTCAAAGCGCCGAATGGTTTCGCCCGACCGGATGTGGTCCAGGATCTGCTGCTCTTCATGCAGCCGGTCCGCGGGATAGAGCTTGAGCAGGTACTGGCCGATCATCTCCTGGTCGGTGTAGCCAAACATGGCCATGGCACCGGCGTTCCAGCTCGTGACCACGCCGTTGATGTCTTTGCTGATGATGGCGTCCTGCGACGACTCGATGATGGATTCGAAATGCTTGAGGGCGTGTTCCAGCGCCTTGCGCTGCGTCACGTCACGGGTCACGCCCAGCACGGCATGCACCTGGCCGTGGGGGTCGTACAGGGGGACCGCGTGGGTGTCCAGCCAGCGCCGGGTGCCTTTGAGGCCGACGAGCTCAAACTCCAGCGTGCCTTCTTCGCCCCGGGCTACCCGGTCGTGCAGGTCCTTGAAGGCGCTTTGGTGTTCGGGCTGCACCAGGTCGACCACCGGCTGGCCAACCACCTGCGCTTCGGAGTCGGCCTCGATCATGGCCAGGCCGGCACGGTTCATTTGCAGCAGGGTGCCGTCGGGGGACAGGATTTTCACGCACTCGGGTTCGGCCGCAATGATGGCCTTGAGTTGCGCCTCGCTCTGGGTGAGTGCCATCTGGGCCGCCTTGAGGGGGCCGATGTCGGAGACGAGGACAAAGAAGCCCTTGACCTGCTCGCCCTCCCGATCCGGGATGTAGTGCGCATAGGCGTGGCGCGTGCTGCCGTCGGCCCGGGTCAGCTGGCGCTCGAAGTTCTGGGGCTCGCCCCGCAGGACGGCCTGAACCAGGGGCTCGTATTGCCGGAACAGGTCTTCGCCCAGCAGGTCACGCAGGAGTATGCCGCGCATGTCCTCGGCGGTTTTGCCAAACCACTCGCGGTACTGGTTGTTGGCGAACTTGCAGTGCAAGTCATGGCTCCAGTAGCTGATCATTCCGGGCACGCTGTCGGTAAGGGTCGCCAGAAACTGCTCGTTGGCCTGCAGCGCCAGCTGGGCCCGGGCTTCTCTTTGCGCCGATTGCGAGGTCTTGCGCTGGTAGGTGTACAGGCCCAGGGCGAGTGCCAGCGCGATGCAGATAAAGGAGGTCAGCCGTATCCAGACATTGCGCCACCACGGGGCGTAGATATCGTTCAGTGAGCGCGACACGAAGACGCCCAGGGGCCGGTTGGTGTGGGGTGCCACCGGGCGGATATCGCGCTGGGCCAGCATGATCGGGTTCTGGCCCGTGCCCAGTGCGTCGCCGGAGACCACGCTGACGGGAGCGCCCTGCGCCCGGTGCTGCAGGAACAGGGGGCCCAGTTGCGCCAGCTGGATGCCCGTCAGCCGGTCCTGTTCCCTGGGGGCCATCAAAAAGACCTGGCCATCGCCATGGAAGAGGGCGACCTGCATGTCGGGGGCGTAGCGCCCCGAGTCAATCAGGGGGTAGAAATAGGCCGGGTCCAGCGTGGCCACGATGACCCCCGCAAACTGTCCCCGGGCGTCGGTGAGCCGGCGCGAGACGGTGATGGTGTAGATGCCGGCCTTGGTCAGGAATGGCGGGGAAACGAACAGTGTGTCAACGTCGCGGTTTTCCTGCGGCAAGCGGAAATAGTCGCGTTGGGAAAAATGCTCGGTGCTCCCCCGGAACTCGGGCCGGCTGATGGCCCGGATGAGGCCGGTGGCATCCAGGACCCCGAGGGTCCGCACCATGGGCATGGCGTCGACCAGCAGGCTGAGCCGGGCGTTCAGCTGGGCGTTGGAGGCGGGCGCAAAAAGGGCTTCCCGGCTCAGCCCGGTCAGCACGGTATCGATGGAGCGCAGGTTCTGCTCGACGTTGGTCTGGATGACGTGCGTGATCGCCAGCAGCCGGTCTTGCTCGCGCAGCCCGATGTCGGTGTATTGCTTGCTGCCGTTCAGGCCGCCAAAGAGCCCCAGAAGGAGCAGGCTGATGGCGAGAACCAGCCACTGATCGCGCAGGGACTGGAGGGAGTAAGTGGAGCGTTTCATTCCGAATCAACACGGCAGGGCCAAAGAATGAACCGAATGGGCAAACCTTGGGTGCCTTCAGGCCAAGCTCCCCTGCGCACAGGCGCATTTTGCTATTATTTTTATAGCTGTATGCGCATATTTTATGGGAATCGGGAGACTCTTGCATCCAAAAAAGTCACACTATCCGCTTCTTTATCGCGCCACTGTCACGGGCTGCAGCAGGACGATCAGCGCGCCGGCGCCGCCCTGCATGGGCGGGGCCTGGACAAAGGCCACCACTTCGTTCTTTTGCACCAGCCAGCGGTGCACCTTGTCCTTGAGCACCGGGGTCTTGCCCGGCGATCCCAGGCCCTTGCCATGCACGACGCGCACGCAGCGGATGCCCTGGCGGCAGGCCTCGCGGATGAAGGCGCCCAGTGTGTCGCGCGCCGCGTCGCTGCGCAGGCCGTGCAGGTCCACCTGGCGCTGGATGGCCCATTTGCCACGGCGCAGGTTTTGGGTGACGTCCACACCGACGCCGGGGCGGCGAAAACTCAGCTGGTCGTCGGTGTCGAGCAGGCTGCTGACATCGACCTCATCGCTCAGGGCTTCGCGCAGCGCCGCCGCCTCGTCGAGCTGGCGCTGTTTGGGGG
>JBAQKO010000274.1:0-7862 GCA_049301075.1 Rhodoferax sp. | reverse complement strand
ACCCAGGTCGCGCCGGATGCCCAGGCGCTGGCCGCGTCCCGCACGGCGGCGCTGGCGGTGGGCGCGCGCCAGTAGTGGGCACACCGCACGTGATTTGCTATTAATTCAATAGCTATCTGCGCTTAATATATAAGGCCTGGTGGCCAATTTGATGCCTGAAACCGGGGGTAACCCCGCGGGCATTACTTGCCCAGCAGCTTGCGCGCCTGCTCCAGGCCGCCGTAGTTCTCCACATGGAGATAACCCATCTTCTTGAGCGTTTCCTGGGCCTTGCCGGAGCGGCTGCCCGAACGGCAATACAGAATGACGGTGTCGTTCTTGTCCACGTTGGCCTTGGAGATTTCCTGCCCGATCACGGTGTGGTCAATGTTCAGCGCTCCGTCCACGTGACCCTCGGCGTATTCCTGGCTGGTACGCACGTCAATCACCACGTTCTTGGCCAAAGCCGCGGTGGAACCCATCATCAAAGCCAGAAGCACGGTCAGCAGTTTCATACATTTCCTTGAACACCCGGTCGGGTAAAAGCCGATTTTAATGTTCGCGGGGCGGTCTGCTACAGCTTGCCGTACTGGGTGCCGCCAATCATGATGCCGTCATCCAGAGGGGCCAGGTCTGACTTGTATTCCTGGTCGCCCACATGGATGGCCGGGGGATTGACGCCCCTGCGCAGCGCGTCCATGAACGCCTGGGCTTCGTCATCGGATACCGGCTGGTAGGCCTCGCGCGCCAGCTTGACGCCATTGGCAGCAGGCGCCATGGCGCTGTCCACCGGTTTTTTCCGGGCCTGAATCACACCAAAGTCATCGGCGGCTGCCGAGTCCGTGGCCCGTGGCTGGAATTCGAACTGCTCTTCCGTCTCGCTCACACGCCAGTAGATCCCGGTAATCAGGATGCCGTAGCGGTTGTAGGTATGCGAGCGCAAATGCTTCTCCAGGGCGGCAAAGCTTTTCGTGCGGTTCTCTTTGTTGGTGACAAAGGATTTGGCCACATCCACCATGACGACAAAACGGTGATGGCGCGCATCCACCGGCATGACCTTGAACTTGTACATGCTCCCGACCACCTCCATCATGAGGAAGGTCTCCCGGATCGACTGGTACAGCATTTCCTGCCGATAGGCCTTGCGCTCGTCCAGGCTCATGCGGTTGACTGCAGCCGGTGGCAGGTCCGCCGCGGCAACCGTCTTGCGTGGCTTGGTTTTGAAAAGGGAAAACATGGATTTGCGTGTTAGCTGAAAGATTCTATGCACCGCGCTGTGACCCGCAAAGCCACTCAATTGTTACAGAAAGCCACAGCGCCGGCCGGGCTTTCGCACGGTGCGGCAACAAAAAAATCACTCGGATGGAGCGACCAGCTTGCCCAGCGCCTCTACGCCAATCGGTGGGAGCGCAAGCCACGGCAACACGTAGGTCTTCTTGGCCAAATCATGTTCCACTGTTGCCATCTGCCTGGCTTCACCCGTTAAACGGGCTTGCAACAGCGGGTCATGGGTTTGGGCCGCCAAAATACTCTTGTTGATAACCCAGGCATACGGTTCAATATTGGCCCGACGCAGATCGTCCTGCAATACTTTGGCCTGCAGCACGGGCGTGGTCTCCGGCAGGGTCACCAGAATGATTTTGGTGTACGCGGGGTCCTGCAAGCGCATCAAGGGTGTTACCAGGTGGGCTGCGCCGTGACCTTCGAGCTCTCGCAGCATCTGGCGGTGGTAGGCACCTGTGGCGTCCATCAGCAGCATCGAGTGTCCGGTCGGGGCGGTGTCCAGCACCACATACGCACTGCGGGCCTCACCCACCACGCGTGAAAATGCGTGAAAAACGGCGACCTCTTCGGTGCAGGGTGACTTGAGGTCTTCCAGCATCAGGGCCCGCTCCTGCTCGCTCAGACCTGCCCCCTTGGTTGCCATGATTTTGTCGACATAGCGCTGCGTCTCGACCAGGGGGTCAATCCGGTCGACCCGAAGGCCTTCCACCGCGCCCTCCAGCGTTGCGGCCAGGTGCGCTGCAGGGTCGGTGGTGCTCAGGTGCACGGTCTTGCCGCGTTGAACCAGCCCCAGGGCGAGGGCTGCGGCCACGGTGGTCTTGCCCACGCCGCCCTTGCCCATGACCATGATGAGACCGCGGCCGGCCTGTGCCAGCTCATCCGCCAGCGCGCCCAGGCCAACTCCATGCGTCATCGTGGGTGCCGCAAAGGCCGTGTCGCTGGTGACGGGTTGCGTACTGCCATGCAGCAATGCCCGCAAGGCAGGGAGGCCAACGGTGTCAAAGGCACGCAGCGGAACCTGGTCTTGCGGGAGCGCGCGCAGGTTGTCCGGCATCTCATCCAACGCCTGTGTACCCAATGCTTCAAACGCCTGGGCGACTGCGTCTGTCTTGTTGCTGGCATGGAACACACCGTTGACCACCAGGCGCTGGTTATTCAGGCCCAACTCCTTCAATTCCTCGGAGGTTCGGGAGGCCTCCGCAATAGCTCCCTTGTCGGGACGCGTCACCAGAACGACGGACGTCATCGCGGGGTCGGACAAGGCCTCCAGTGCCGCCTTAAAGCGGATCTCCTGCATCTTCAGGCCCGAGTGCGGCCCCAGACAGGATGCCCCCTGGTCATTGTTGGCCAGAAAGCCGCTCCAGGCTTTGGGCAAGCTCAGCAGCCGCAGCGTGTGGCCGGTCGGTGCCGTATCAAAAATAATGTGGTCATAGTCCTGGTTCGGGTCGGCCAACAGCGACGAGAACTCATCGAACGAGGCGATCTCGGTCGTGCAGGCGCCGGACAGTTGTTCGCGCACCGTTGAGACTTCTGCCGCGGTGGCGTCACGCGCCATCTGTTCGACCACACGTTGCCGATAGGCCTCTGCCGCAGCATCCGGGTCAATGTTCAGGACCGACAAGCCAGGTGCCCCAGGCACGGGTGTCGGATGGTTGCTCAGCGTCACACCCAGCATTTCATCCAGGTTGGAAGCAGAATCTGTGCTGACCAGAAGCACCTTTTTCCCACCATCTGCCAAATGGAGGGCCGTGGCCGTGGACAGCGAGGTCTTGCCCACACCACCTTTGCCCGTAAAAAACAGGTGCCGCGTCGGATGGTTCAGCCAATCCAGCGGCGAGGGTTGTTCCAAGACAGCGACATCCATACCAAATTCTCCAGGTTGAGGCGTGGCACATGCACACGCGAAAGACCGACCAATGGGTCGTCACAAGTTTGTCATCAAACAGTTCCAGAACTATTGTATTATTTCCGGATGACAGAAGCTGACATTGTTCGCTCACTCGCTGCGCTAGCGCAAGAAGTTCGTCTGCGGGTCTTTCGCACCCTTGTGGTGGCGGGCAAAGACGGGCTTACGCCTGGGGTCATCCTGGAAAAGCTTGGGATGACTCCGGCGCTGCTGTCGTTCCACCTCAAGGAGCTTGTTCAGGCGGGGCTCGTGAACCAGGAGCGTCAAGGGCGCAACCTGATTTATCGCGCTTCGTTGGACACCATGAACGAACTGTTGGACTACCTCACTGAAAACTGCTGCGCTGGCGAGGCATGCCTACCCTCCAAGGCCACCGCTTGCGACGGCCACTAAAGAAAGCACCATGAACGTCCTGTTTCTTTGCACCCACAATTCTGCTCGCAGCATCCTTGCCGAGGCATTACTCAATGCCATGGGCAAGGATGGTTTCAAAGCCTACTCCGCGGGCAGCAGCCCGCGTGAAAACCAGAAGCCCAATGCCCTGGGCTTGCAAGTTCTGCAAAAAGCCGGCATCTCCATTGAAGGTCTGCGCAGTAAAAGTTGGGATGAATTCGCAACCCCTGGCGCCCCACAGATGGACCTCATCATCACCGTCTGCGACAACGCCGCCGGTGAGGTGTGCCCCATCTGGCCTGGCCACCCGGCAACCGCACATTGGGGCTATGCCGACCCATCCGAAGGCGATGGCACCGAGGCAGAGAAGCTGGAAGCGTTCCGCAAGACCATGCACGCCATGAAGCGCCGCCTGGAGCTGCTCGTCAGTCTGCCGAAATCCAAATTGGAAAAGGGCGTTCTGCAAGGCACCGCCCGTGACCTTGCCAAGATGTGAATCCCAATATGAACAAAAATCAAAATTCGCCTAGCAAGCCCGCTGCCGTCGCGCCCATGAGCGTGTTCGAGCGGTATCTGACCGTCTGGGTGTTCCTGTGCATCGTGGCAGGTATCGCGCTTGGACAGCTCTTGCCCGACGTGTTTCAAACCATTGGCCGCATGGAAATTGCCAAGGTCAACCTGCCGGTGGGATTGCTCATCTGGGTGATGATTATTCCGATGCTGGTAAAGGTCGACTTCGCAGCGCTGGGTGAAGTGCGCAAGCACGTCAAGGGCATTGGCGTGACCCTGTTGGTGAACTGGCTGGTAAAGCCCTTTTCAATGGCCTTTCTGGGTTGGCTGTTCATCCGTCACTGGTTTGCACCGCTTCTGCCGCCCGACCAGCTTGACAGCTACATTGCCGGGCTGATCCTGCTGGCCGCAGCACCCTGCACGGCCATGGTTTTTGTATGGAGCCGGCTGACGGGTGGGGACCCGCTGTTCACGCTATCGCAGGTGGCACTGAACGACAGCATCATGATCCTTGCTTTTGCACCCTTGGTGGCATTCCTGCTCGGGCTTTCTGCCATCACGGTGCCGTGGGATACCTTGCTGACCTCGGTGGTGCTCTACATCGTGATACCGGTCCTCCTGGCACAGTGGCTGCGCAAAGTTCTGCTGGCCAAAGGCACTGCCGTCTTTGACGCCACGATGGCCAAGATTGGCCCTTGGTCCATCACGGCACTGCTGGCGACACTGGTCCTGCTCTTTGCCTTCCAGGGCGAGGCCATTTTGAAGCAGCCACTGGTGATTGGCCTGCTGGCCGTGCCCATCCTGATTCAGGTATTTTTCAACTCGGCATTGGCCTATTGGCTCAATCGGGCAGTCGGCGAGAAGCACAACATCGCCTGCCCATCTGCACTGATTGGCGCCTCCAACTTCTTCGAGCTGGCCGTCGCAGCCGCCATCAGCCTGTTCGGCTTCAACTCCGGCGCAGCACTCGCCACCGTGGTGGGTGTGCTGATTGAGGTCCCGGTGATGCTGCTGGTGGTGCACATCGTGAATAACAGCAAGGGCTGGTACGAACGCACCTGAAACCCTCGGGGTCACACCCTAGGGTCCCCCTCGGAAGAAGGGAAATGGTCTGGCACCAAGCAAAAAGCCTAAGTTCCTTGTGAATCAATCACTTGGAACTTAGGCTTTTATTCTTGGCGGAAACGGAGGGATTCGAACCCTCGATGAGGCTCTACACCCCATACTCCCTTAGCAGGGGCAAAATTTATTTACTTTTTCTTCTTTTAAATCATAGTGTTACAATGCTTTTCGTCATTAAAAATGACTTTCGGGGACAAAACGGGGACATTTATTTCGCTGGAGGACTTCAAATATGGCAGTTTTTGAACAACGTGAGTCGGGCTGGTGGCAGGCAAAAATCAGGCGAAAAGGCTTCCCTTCGCAGTCAAAAACTTTCCGTACCAAGCTTGACGCCCAAGTGTGGGCGCGTGGCATTGATTCTGGAATTGACAAAGGCACGCACGTTTCAACCGCTGCGGCGGAAAACACTTTGTTCAAAGATCTGGCTGCGCGGTTCAGCACAGAATTTGCAGCGTTTCACTACCGTGGTATGGGCTGGAAACACAAACTGGCTCACCTCGTAGATCGCTTTGGCAACCATTCAGTTGCCTCGTTGACGGCTGACAAGATTGCACTCTATCGTGATCAGCGACTCACCGACCCTGACCCAAGATTTTCTGATGCCAAAAAAGCACCAAGAATTTCCGGTGCTACTGTCAAGACCGAATTGGATTTGCTTTCAAAAGTCCTGGACGTGGCGAGCAAAGAATTCAGAATGACCCTACCAACTGGCAACGCCGTTGCGTTGATCCGTAAACCGGCAAACAATCCATCTCGTGAACGACGGTTGACGGCTGAGGAATTTGACAAACTCGTAGCAGCCTGTGATCGATCCACAAATCGCTGGCTCAAGCCAGCCCTGCTCTTAAGTGTTGAAACCGCAATGCGTCAGGGCGAGCTCCTCGCACTGAATTGGGACAATGTGAACATTGAAAAGCGAATCGCATTTTTAAAAGTCACCAAGAACGGTGACGCGCGCGCTGTGCCACTGTCGAGGCGCGCAATTGAATTGCTTCAATCAATTCCGCGCGCCGATGGGAACAGAGTCCTCCTGGTTCAAAAACAAGGCCTGTATTCGGTTTTCAAAACGGCTTGCAAACGGGCAAAGATTGAAGACTTCACATGGCACGATTTGAGGCACGAATCAATTTCAAGATATGCAGAACGTGGCGACTTTTCGATTCTTGAGCTCGCCTCCATTTCCGGCCACAAAACACTGCAAATGTTGAAGAAGTACACCCACCTGCAGGCTGAAAAATTGGCTGCGAAGATGGGGTAGCCATCAGTCAATCAATTTGACATACGAATCAAAGCCTCAAACTCCTCAATCGGCACGGGTTTTCCAAACAAGTAACCCTGGTAGGCGTAACAGCCATTGCGTTCAAGGAAATCGCGCTGCTGCTGCGTTTCCACCCCTTCAGCAATAACCTCCAGCCCAAGGTTGTTGGCCATCCCGATAATGGTCCGAACGATCGTCGCATCGCCCGGGTCGGTGGTAATGTCGCGCACGAAACTCTGGTCGATCTTGATCTGGTCCAGCGGCAAGCGCTTGAGATAGGTCAGCGAGGATTGCCCGGTGCCGAAGTCATCCATCGAGAAGCGTATGCCAGCAACGCGCAGCGCCTGCATTTTGTCGATACTATGGGCAATATTGTCCAGCACCAGGCTTTCGGTGAGTTCGAGCTTGAGTTTCTGCGGATCAGCACCCGTTTCTTTGAGCACTTCAAACACCTGATCGACAAAGTCCGGCTGACGGAACTGCCGCGCACTGACGTTGACGGCAAGCTGTAAATGACAGGTGAGCGGGTCGGCTTCCCACACCTTGAGTTGGGCGCAGGCTATTTGCAGCACCCATTTTCCAATCGGCAAAATGAGTCCGGTTTCCTCGGCGAGCGGGATAAATGCCATCGGCGAAACCAGCCCCCGCTCGGGATGCTGCCAGCGCAGCAGCGCTTCAGCACCCATAACGACACCTCGCTCATTGACCTGACTCTGGTAGTAAAGCTTGAGTTGCTGGTGGGGTAATGCCTGGCGCAGGTCAGCCGCCAGGGCGACACGGATTTCCAACTGAGCCTGCATCACGGGATCGAAGATGCGGATGGTGTTGCGACCGGCAGCCTTGGCCTCGTACATCGCGGCATCGGCGTGCCTGAACAGGTCATCCATGCCGATCTCGTTGTCACGGAACAAACTGATGCCGATGCTGGCGGAGCAGTAGTGTTCAAACCCCTGGAGGTTGAAAGGCTGGTTAATGGAAGCAAGAATCTTCTCTCCAATATCACCGGCTTGTGCTACCGCTTGCCGGGTGTCTTCGTTCAGTTCATTCAGAACGACGACGAACTCGTCGCCACCCAGGCGGGCGACCGTATCGCTGCTGCGCACGCAATCCTGGAGACGTTTGGCGACCTCAATCAGCAGCAGATCACCGATGTTGTGACCCTTGGTATCGTTTAGTGCCTTGAAGTTGTCCAGATCAATGAACAGGATGGCACCATGCTTCTTGTGGCGTGTGCTGTGGTCCAGCACCTGCTGCATACGGTCCTGCAACAGTCGCCGGTTGGGCAGGCCGGTCAGGGGATCATAAAAGGCGAGTTGCTCAATATGAACCGCCTGAGCTTTAAGCTCGGTGATGTCCTCCACGACTACCAGCAATTCTTCTTCTTCTTCTTCTTCTTCTTCTTCTTCTTCT
>JBAQKO010000273.1:0-13814 GCA_049301075.1 Rhodoferax sp. | reverse complement strand
GTGCCATCCTGCACGCGTTGGCGCAACTCGGCCAGGGCCTGCACCAGGGCATAGGCGCCCTCGCGCGGCGGGTCCACCAGCCACTTGTCGGCGGCGCCATCACCCGCCAGCATTTCGGGGGTCATTTCAAACAGGTTGCGCGCTACAAATTCAGTAGCTGCTAACGCAGTTAAATGGCGGCTTGCAGACTGATTGAAGGTGTAATTCTCACGGGAACGGGCGACCAGCGCCTCCGCGCCCTCCACGCCCAGCACCGCGCGCGCTTGCGTGGCCAGTGGCAGCGTGAAATTGCCCAGGCCACAAAACCAGTCAATCACCCGTTCCTCTTTGCCCACCGCCAGCAGACCCAGCGCCCGCGACACCAGGACGCGGTTGATGTGCGGGTTGACCTGGGTGAAATCAGTCGGACGAAACGGCATGGTGATGCCGAACTCGGGCAACGCGTAAGCCAGTTGCCCGGTGGTGTGGCCCGGCAATTCGTCCATCCGGTGCACGGTCTCCAGCCCCTTGGGCTGCAACCACCACTGCACGCCGGGGTGCGCCTGTGCGAACTGGCGCAGGCGCTGCAGATCCGCGTCGCCCAGCGGCTCCAGGTGGCGCAGCACCAGGGCCGTCACGTCGGCACCGCCCATATCCCCCACTGCCAGCTCGATTTGCGGGCACGCCTCCACGGCATCGAGCGAGGCAATCAGCGCCCGCAAGGGCATCAGCATCGCGCTCACGTGCGGTGCCAGCACGTGGCACTCTTTCATGTCCGCCACATAGCGGCTCTTGCGCTCGTGAAAGCCCACCAGCACAGCGCCTTTTTTACGCACATGGCGCACCGACAGGCGGGCCCGGTAGCGGTAGCCCCAGGCCGGGCCTTCGATGGCACGCAAAATGTTGTCTGGCCTGACCTTGCCGATGTGCCACAGGTTGTCTTCCAGCACGCGCTGCTTCACCGCCACCTGGGCGCCAATGTGCAGGTGCTGCATCTTGCAGCCACCACAGGCGCCTTCGTGCAAGCCGAAATGCGGGCAGGCCGGGCGCACGCGCTGCGAGGATTCCACGTGGATCTCGGTCAGCGTGCCCTTCTCAAAACTGCTCTTGGTACGGTGAATCTGGGCGCTCACCACCTCAAAGGGCAGCGCGCCGTCAATGAATACCACCTTGCCATCGGGCTTGTGGGCAACGCCTTGGGCCTCCAGGTCCAGGGATTTCACCCGGAGCCAGCCCTCGGGCAGGGGTTTTTCGGTCGAAATGGGTTCTGTCATACCCGCAATTGTCTCAGGTACGGCACCCGGCCTTCCGCGCCGCGGCGGCGCCACGGTCAGATCAGCGATTCGCGGGTAATGCCGTTGCGCGTCAGGTGGCGCTTGAGCTTGAACAGGGCTTCGTTTTGTACCTGGCGCACCCGCTCGCGGGTCAGCCCCAGGCGGATACTGAGCACATCCAGGGTTTCCGGTTCCCGGTCATGCAGGCCAAAGCGGCCCTCCAGCACCTCGCGCTCCCGATCCGTCAGGGCGCCCACCCAGTCCTGCAGCAAACGATCGACCTCATGCGACTGGGTCACGTCTTCGGGGTCCAGCGCCAACTCGTCCACCAGCGTGTCACCCAGCGTGTGCTCGTCACCGCTGCTGTCCAGCGCGGCGTCCAGCGAACGGGGCGACTCGGCCATGGACAGCAGGTCCGCCACGTGGCTGGCTTCCTGCCCCAGCAGCGCAGCAATATCCTCCACCCGGATGCCCTCGGGCCGTTGGGCGACCAGCGCGGCATCGTTCTCCAGCGCCCGGCGGGCCCGCATCACGTGCTGCACCTCCCGCACCACGTTCACCGGCAGCCGCACCGCCCGCCCCTGGTACATGAGCGCGCGGTCCACCGACTGGCGTATCCACCAGGTGGCGTAGGTGGAAAACCGGAACCCCCGCTCGGGCTCGAACTTGTCGATGGCGTGCATCAGCCCCAGGTTGCCCTCTTCAATGAGATCTGCCATGGGGACGCCGCGGCCCATATAGCCCTTGGCAATGCTCACCACCAGCCGCAGGTTGTGTTCAATCATGCTCTGGCGGGCCTCGAAATCACCGGCCCGGGCACGCGTGGCAACTTCAAATTCCTGCTCGGGCGTGAAGAGTTCGGTGCGCCGAACGCCGCGCAGGTACAAGGCCAGCGCATCCACCGATTCGTCCAGCGCGGAGTCCGCCACCGGTTCGCCCTGGGTCAGGACGTCCAGCGCGTGCAGCGCCACGGCATCAATCGCTACCGGCGCGCTGTTGGCATGGGGCGTACTGTTGGCGACTTTTGGGGGGGAAGCGGGTGTACGGGGTTTGCGCATGGTGAACTCCGCTACCGGGCTGGCAGGAAAGGGGCTGGGTCGACGGGCTTGCCCTTCACGCGCACTTCGAAGTGCAGCTTGACGCGGTTGGACTCGCTACTGCCCATTTCGGCAATTTTCTGCCCCTTGCGAACCTGCTGGTCCTCCTTCACCAGCAGGGACCGGTTGTGGGCGTAGGCGCTCAGGTAGGTGTTGTCGTGCTGGAGGATGACCATGTTGCCATAGCCCCGCAAACTGGAGCCGGCATACACCACGCGGCCGTCGGCAGCGGCCCGCACCGGGTCACCGGCGGTGCCACCAAAATTCAGCCCCTTGTTCTTCTGCTCGTCAAAGGCGGCAATCACGGGGCCATCGCTGGGCCAGGCCCATGCCAATTGATCAAGCGCGGCACAGCCGGCCAGCACAAGACCGGAGGCCAGCACAGCCCAGCCATGTGTTCTGCAGCGTCTGACTATCTGACTCAGCCTCAACATGAGCAGTCCTTTCATACACCCCAAAACCCGGCACTACCGTGCGAGTGGACTCCATTTGGAAATCCACACCGTGCCAGTCAAGTACCTTACCGGGCAGGCAGGTATTTGGCCGGGTCCACCGGTTTACCCTGTCGGCGCACTTCAAAGTGCAACTTCACCCGGTCGGCATCGCTGTTGCCCATCTCCGCAATTTTCTGCCCCTTCTTGACCGTCTGGTCTTCCTTCACCAGTAAGGTCTGGTTATGGGCATAGGCGGTCAAAAAGGTGTTGTTGTGCTTGAGGATGACCAAGTTGCCATAGCCCCGCAGGCCGGCGCCGGCATACACCACGCGGCCTTCCGCGGCTGCCAGCACCGGGTCACCGGCCGCACCGCCAATGTCCAGCCCCTTGTTCTTCACTTCATCATAGCCCGCCAGAATCGCTCCCCGACCCGGCCAGATCAGGCCCAGGTCATCGTCACCCGCCGCCGTTGCCGCGGCGACCGGAGCAGGCGCTGGCGCTGGCGTGGCTGCCGGCGCAGCGCTGGCAGCAGACGCCGGCGCAGAAGCTGGCTTGGCGGGCCCTGCCGCAATGGGTGTGGGCGTTACGGCCGCCGACGCCACGGGCTTGGCCACCGCCGTTTCGTAGCTCACCGGAGGCACCACGCGCAAGACCTGGCCGACCTCGATCCGGTTGGGGTTCTCCAGGTTGTTCCAGCGGGCAATGTCCTTGTGGCTCTGGCCGGTTTCCAGACCGATGTGGATCATGGTGTCACCCGGCTTGACGGTGTAGTAGCCCGCCTTGCCCGCGTTCTCGAAACCGGGCGGCTGCTTGACGGCGACCGTGCGCCCATCCATGCCCACCCGGTTGGCAACGGAACCCCGGTCTTCCACAGGTGCACGATTGAGCGGTTTGGAGCCACAACCGGACAGCAAAACGCCCGCAGCAGCAGCCACCAACCAGACACCCCCACGCATAAACCCGAACATAAGCATTTCCTTCAAGCAACGCCTGATTTTAGAGGGACAAAATGCACGGCCTCCAGAAGGGTCTGGCGAACGCCCTGTGGCGTTTTGTCCAGCACCAACAACGCCTGGGCACCGCCCTGCACGCCCGCCGTGACCACCGGAGCCACCAGCCGCCCGCCCATGGCCAGCTGGTCTACCCAGGCCTGCGGCACCGCTTCGCCCCCGGCTGCGGCAATGATGGCCGCATACGGCGCGCCCTTGGCGTAGCCCGCCATGCCGTCCCCGAACAGCAAATGCAGGTTGGACAGACGCAGATGGCGCAGGTTCTCGCGCGCCTTGTCGTGCAAGCCACGCAGGCGCTCGATGCTGTAGACCTCGCTGGCCAGCAGGCTCAGCACGGCGGCCTGGTAACCACAGCCGGTACCGATCTCCAGCACGCGACCGAGCTTGCCGGTCTGGCCGTTGCGCAGCAACTCGGCCATGCGTGAAACCACCCCCGGCTTGGAAATGGTCTGCCCCAGCCCGATCGGCAGGCTGGTGTCTTCATAGGCCTGGTTCACCAGGGCACTGTCGACAAAACGGTGGCGCTCGATGGTGCCCATGGCCATCAGCACCTGCGGATCGCTCAGGCCCTGCGCCGCGAGCTTTTGCACCATGCGCATGCGCACCGCGCTGGAGTCCATACCCACACCATGCGGCACGGCCGCCTGGGATGCCAGCTTCGCACTTTTGACTCCCGACACCGGCGCCTTGGCAACAGTGGCCACGCCTGCAGGCGCTGCGCCGTGCAGGGTGGGCCGGTTCTTGGCCAAAGTGGCATCCAGCCGCGCCGGGAAGGAAGGCCGCTGCTTCATGGCTTGGCCGTCTGCAGGCTGGCGGCCAGGCGCGAAGCGGACTGGGCCCAGTATTGGAGGTTGTCATGGTCGGTCAAGTCGACCTTGAGCGGCGTCATGGCGATGTGGCCTTGGGCGGTAGCGTGGAAATCGGTGCCATCGGCATCGTCCTTGACCGGACCGGCCGCGCCGATCCAGAACATGGTCTCTCCCCGGGGACTGACCTGCTGGATCACCTTCTCGGCAGAATGGCGCCGGCCCAGGCGGCACAGCTTCATGCTGCCGATTTCGTCATATGGCAAATTGGGAATATTCACATTCAGCAACCAGGGGGCTTGGGTAATCAGCTGCTGCTGGTCCATGGCCTGCACCAAGTCACGCGCCTTGCGCGCCGCGGCGTCCACATGGTGCCAGTCTCTTTCCACCTGCGAGAAGGCAATGGCCGGAACGCCGAACAGGTAGCCTTCCATGGCCGCGCCCACCGTACCGGAGTAGATGGTGTCGTCGCCCATGTTGGCACCGTTATTGATGCCCGAGATCACCAGATCCGGCCGGTAGTCCAGCAGGCCGGTCAGCGCAATGTGCACGCAATCGGCCGGTGTGCCGTTCACAAACCGGAATCCGTTGGCAGCACGGTTCACGTACAGGGGCGAATGCAGGGTCAGCGCATTGGACTTGGCACTGTTGTTGTGCTCGGGGGCAATCACCTCGACCTCGGCCACCTCTTTAAGGGCCTCATACAGCGCCACAAGGCCGGGAGCCTGGTAACCGTCGTCGTTGGAAATAAGGATTTTCATAATCTCGGGGAGTAGCGCGCCATTGTAGGTGGCAGGGGAAACCCTTGGTCACAGCGTGCGGGTCACACCAGAGACAATTTGGCTTGTGCCCCGGCCCTATGATGCCTCCACCTTTTTTGGAGACTTCCCCATGCACGCCTGGCTTTGCGAAAACCCCACCGGTATTGACGCCCTGAACTGGAAAGAACTACCCACGCCCCAACCCAAAGCCGGGGAGGTGCTGATCGCCATCAAGGCCGCCAGCCTGAACTTTCCCGACATCCTGATTGTGCAGAACAAGTACCAGATGAAGCCCGCCCTGCCCTTTGTGCCGGGCTCGGAATACGCCGGCACCATTGAGGCGGTGGGCGAAGGCGTGACCCACCTGAAGGTCGGCCAGGCTGTGGCTTGCCTCAGTGGCACCGGCGGCTTTGGCACGCACACGCTGGCCCCGGCTGCCCTGTGTATGCCGCTGCCCGCCGGCTTCCCCATGGTCGACGCGGCCGCCTTCATCATGATCTACGCCACCTCCTACCACGCCCTGGTAGACCGCGCCCAACTCAAGGCCGGCGAGACCGTGCTGGTGATGGGCGCTGCCGGCGGCGTGGGAACCTCGGCCATCCAGATCGCCAAGGCCATGGGCGCCAAGGTGATTGCCGCCGCCTCCACACAAGAGAAGTGTGACCTGTGCAAAAAAATCGGCGCAGACGCCACCATCAACTACTCCACCGAAAACCTGCGCGACGCCATCAAGACCCTGACCGACGGCAAGGGCCCGGACGTGATCTACGACCCGGTGGGCGGCGATTTTGCCGAGCCGGCCTTCCGCTCCATTGCTTGGCGCGGCCGCTACCTGGTGGTGGGCTTTGCCTCCGGTCCCATCCCCGCTCTGCCCTTCAATCTGGCGCTGCTCAAGGGCGCGTCCATCGTCGGCGTGTTCTGGGGCGACTTTGCCAAGCGCGAACCCAAGGCCAACGCCGCCATGATGGGCGAACTGGCCCAGTGGTACGGGCAGGGCAAGATCAAGCCGGTGATCGACCGCACCATGCCCATGGCCGAACTCAAGGCCGCCTACGCCCACATGGGCTCGCGCGGCGTCATGGGCAAGCTGGTGATGGTGAACTAGCCCCACGGTGCTATCCGGAGTTGCGCCAGCACGGCGCTCTCCGCCCGGGCGTGGCCAAAATGCCGGACCCGGCCGATCATCCCCCTCTCTCTCGCGTTCTCCTGATGACGTGCTTCGGCGTCAGGCGCAAGCGTGCCTTTTCTGGACGCCCCACAGCTGTCACACACAGTGGTAACAATGGGGTCGTGCAAGACAGGTGTATGTATTTTTTGGTACAACAACACTCAGAGGCGGGGTTTTGCCTAATGACATGCCCACCTCCGCGTTTTAAAGTGGCTGAGCCACTTTAAGCAACTGAAATAAAAAACAGGAGACAAGACAATGAAATTGAAATCAGGATTGACCGCCGTCGCTCTGGCCTTGACCGCACTGGGTGCTTCGGCAGCCGACCCCATCAAGGTGGGGGTATCTGGCCCTTACACCGGTGGTTCTTCATCCATGGGCGTCAGCATGCGCGACGGCGTGCGTCTGGCCGCCGACGAAATCAACAAGGCCGGCGGTGTGCTGGGACGCCCCCTGCTGCTGGTCGAACGCGATGACGAAGCCAAGAACGAGCGCAGCGTGCAAATCGCCCAGGAGCTGATCAACAAGGAAAAAGTGGTCGCCACGCTGGGCTTTATCAACACGGGTGTTGCACTGGCGTCACAGCGTTTCTACCAAGAAGCCAAGATTCCGGTCATGAACAACGTGGCAACCGGCTCGATCATTACGCACCAGTTTGACAACCAGCCCGACAACTACATCTTCCGCAATGCGGCGCACGACAGCATCCAGGCGCCCATGATTGTGGAAGAGGCCATCACCCGCCGCGGCTTCAAGAAAGTCGCCATCCTGGCGGACTCCACCAACTACGGTCAACTCGGTCGTGAAGATCTGGAAAAGGCCCTGGCGCTGAAGGGTCTCAAGCCCGTAGCCGTTGAAAAGTTCAACATCAAGGACGTTGACATGACCGCCCAGCTGCTCAAGGCCAAGGAAGCCGGTGCCGAAGCCATCCTGACCTACGCCATCGGCCCCGAACTGGCCCAGATTGCCAACGGCATGACCAAGCTGGGCTGGAAAGTGCCCATGGTCGGCAGCTGGACCCTGTCAATGGCCAACTACATCGACAACGCAGGCCCTGGTGGTGAGGGTGCACGCATGCCCCAGACCTTCATCCAGGAACCGACTACACCCAAGCGCCAGTCCTTCATCATCAGCTACCTGAAAACCTTCAACCCCAAGAACGCCCGCATCGACTCTCCGGTGTCGGCTGCCCAGGGCTATGACTCGGTCTACCTGCTGGCTGCCGCCATCAAACAGGCCGGCTCCACGGAAGGCCCCAAGGTCAAGGCCGCACTGGAAGACCTGAAGACCCCGGTGGAAGGTGTGGTGACCACGTACACCAAGCCCTTCTCCAAGGCGGACCATGAGGCCATCACGGTCAACATCCCCGTCATGGGCGAAGTCAAGGGGCAGAAGGTTGTCTACGCTTACCCAGAAGACCAGAAAAAAGCGTCCCAGGTGCGTGTGAAAGACACGGAAGCCAAGGGCGCCCTGTCACAAACGAAGAAGAAGTAAGCAGGCAAGAAGCAAGTAAGGCCACAAGCCATGGACGCGGGATGCGGGCTGTGCCCGTGTCCCGCTACTTCGTGATCTCGACACCGGCCGACCGGGCCGCGTGTACTCAAAGGACCGTATGCAGATCTTGATTCAACTGGTGTTCAGCGGCATTGCGCTGGGCATGATTTACGCCGTCATTGCCTTCGGCTACCAGCTCACATTTGCCACCTCCGATACCCTGAATTTCGGGCAGGGCGAGGCCTTGATGCTGGGCGCACTGGTCGGACTTACGTGCGTGGGGCTGGGCATCAACTACTGGCTGATGATTCCGCTGGTGTGTCTTTTCGGCGCCGCCCAGGGCGCGCTGGTCGAACGCATTGGTGTGCGTCCGGCCATCAAGATCAAAAGTGAGTTCGGCTGGATCATGTCCACGATCGCACTGGGCATCATTTTCAAGAACGTGGCGGAAAACGTGTGGGGACGCGACGACTTGCGCTTCCCCTCTCCGCTGCCCGAAGCCCCCCTGCACTTCCTGGGCGCCAACATCCTGCCCATGGAGATTCTCGTCGTCGTGGGCGCACTGCTGATGATGCTTTCGGTGGAAATATTCAACCGCCGCTCCATTTACGGCAAGGCGGTCGTGGCCACGTTCAATGACCGCGACGCCGCCAAGCTGATGGGCATCAATACCAGCCTGGTCATCACCTTCTCGTATGCACTGTCGTCCATCACTGCCGCGGTGGCGGGCGTACTGATTGCACCGCTGACACTGACCGGTGCCACCATGGGTTCGGTGCTGGGTCTCAAGGCCTTCGCGGTCGCGATCATCGGCGGGCTGACCAGCGGCATGGGCATTATTGTGGGCGGCATCATTCTGGGCGTCGCCGAAACCACCACCGGTTTCTACCTGTCCACCGGCTACAAGGATGTGCCCGGCCTGGTGCTGCTGCTCATCGTGCTCGCGCTCAAGCCCGCAGGGCTGTTCGGCAAAAACGCAATCAAGAAGGTTTGAGAATGAAGCGATCGCATTTGGCTCTCTCGGCGCTGGGCATTCTCGCGCTGGCGCTATTCCCCATGGCAGTGGGCAATCCGTATTACATCCACCTGCTGGAAACCATCATGATCTACGCGATCGTGCTGTTCGGCCTGGATATCGTTGTGGGCTACACCGGACAGGTGTCGCTCGGCCATGCCGGCCTGTTCGGCATCGGCGCGTACACCGCCGGGGTGCTGGTACTCCAGCTGGGCGCTCCGCTGTGGGTGACGCTGCCGGCCGCCATCGTGGTGACCGCCATTTTTGGCGCGCTGCTGGCGTTGCCGGCGCTGCGGGTAACCGGGCCTTACCTCGCCATGGTCACACTGGCCTTTGGCACTATCATCCAAATTCTCATCAACGAGATGACCTTCCTCACCGAAGGCCCCATGGGCATCAAGGTGGAGAAGCCCAGTCTCTTCGGCCATCAGCTGGACGAGCAGGAATTTTTCTGGCTGGTCGGTATCCTGCTGATCGCCGCCCTGGTGTTCGTGCACCGCATCTTGCGCTCGCAGCTCGGGCGGGCCTTTGAGGCGCTGCGTGGCAGCCCAGTGGCGTCCGACTGCATGGGCGTGTCGGTCTACCGCTACAAGGTCTACGCCTTCGTCATCAGCGCCGGCCTGGCCGGCCTGGCCGGTTCGCTCTATGCGTATTCCGAGCAGTACATCTCGCCCAACACCTACAACTTCGAGCTGACGGTGATGTTCCTGCTGGCCATCATCATGGGGGGCCGCAAGACGCGCATCGGCGCCATGCTGGGAGCGGCCATCATCGTGATGCTGCCCAAGCTGCTCGACGATATCGAGCTGTTCCGCATGGTGTCCGTGGCGCTGGCCGTCCTGATCATCATTGGCAGCGCGGTGCTGGTAGCACGCAAGAAGAAAACCGTGGGCCAGGTGGCCATTCCGGTGCTCGTCAGCGTAGCGTTTGCGGGACTCTCCTACGTGCTGACGGCCATGACCGACTGGCGCCTGTCCATCTTCGGCCTCATCACCCTCTTCGTCGTCTACTACCTGCAGGACGGCATTGTCGGCTTCGTGCGCGCAACCCTGAACCTGCAGAGCTACGCACAGTCCGACGCCGAAACCACACGTGCCGCGGCGCCCTCCGAGAAGGCCCTGCAGCACCAGACCACGGCCACAGCAGAGGAAATTCTGGTGGCGTCCGGCGTCCTGATGCAGTTTGGCGGCCTCAAAGCGCTCAACAACGTTGATCTGCGCATCAAGCGCGGAACGATTCACGGCCTGATCGGCCCGAACGGTTCCGGCAAGAGCACGATGATGAACGTCCTGACCGGCATCTACGTGCCCACAGCTGGCAGCATTGCCTTTGAAGACCGCTCGCTGGTCAAGCGGACCTCGTCGGAAATTGCCCTGTCTGGCATCGCCCGAACCTTCCAGAACGTGCAGCTGTTCGGTGAAATGACCGCCATGCAAAACGTGCTGGTCGGCCTGCACCACACCTATGCCAGCAACCTGCTGGACGTGGCCCTGCACACGCCACGTTACCGCCGTGAACGGGACCAGAGCGCATCCCGCGCGCACGCGTTGCTGCAGTTCGTGGGCTTGAGCGACCTGGCTGGCGAGGAAGCCCGCAACCTGCCCTACGGCAAGCAACGGCTGCTGGAAATTGCGCGGGCACTGGCCCTCAATCCGCAACTGTTGCTGCTGGACGAGCCTGCAGCCGGTCTGACGGCACCCGACATCAAGGAACTGGTTTCCATCATCCAGAAGATCCGGGGTGAGGGCATCACCGTGATCCTCATTGAGCACCACATGGACGTGGTGATGTCGATCTGCGACACCGTCACCGTGCTCGACTTTGGCCAGAAGATCGCCGAGGGCACACCCTCTGTCGTGCAGTCCGACCCCAAGGTCGTAGAGGCCTACCTCGGTGGCGACGCGGCTGCGTTGGCCACCGCCTGATCCAACCATTTGGAATACAAGATGCTCAAGATTTCCAACCTGCATGCGGGCTACGGCAAGATCGAGGTACTGCACGGTATCAGCCTGGAAGTACCCAAAGGCCGCGTCGTCACCCTGATTGGCAGCAATGGCGCAGGCAAGACCACGACCATGCGCGCCATTTCCGGCATGATCGCCCCCCGCGAGGGGCGCATTACCCTGGGCGAGACCGATATCACCGGCAAGGAGTCCTACCATATTGCCAAGCTCGGGCTGGCGCACTCTCCCGAAGGGCGGCGGGTGTTTGCCACCATGACGGTGAACGACAACCTGCTGCTGGGGGCCTTTCCCCGCTTCACCGGCTCCCGGGAAAAAGGCGACGTGAACGCCGACCTGGAGCGGGCCATGGAATACTTTCCACGGCTCAAGGAACGCCGCACCCAGCTCGCCGGTACCCTGTCCGGCGGCGAGCAGCAGATGCTGGCCATGGCCCGCGCCATGATGATGAACCCCGACGTCGTGCTATTGGATGAACCCTCCATGGGCTTGGCGCCCATCCTGGTGGAAGAGGTTTTCCACATCATCTCGCGCTTGCGCCAGGAAGGCGTGACCATGCTGCTGGTGGAGCAATTCGCCGCTGCCGCCCTGAACGTGTCCGACTACGGCTACGTGCTGGAGAACGGACGCATTGCCGTGCATGGCCCGGCGGACAAGCTCAAGAACGACCCCGCCGTGAAGGCCGCCTACCTGGGTGGCCATTAATTAGTCTGCCGCATGCGCCCGTAAAATGGGCCATGCGCATTACCGGACTCCTTCTTGCTGGCGGCCGCGGCACCCGCATGGGTGGCGTGGACAAGGGGCTACAGCCGTTTCACGGCGTTCCCATGGCACAGCACGTCCTGCGGCGGCTGGCGCCTCAGGTGCAATCCGTCATGGTCAACGCCAACCAGAATCTGGCGGCTTATGCTGCGCTGGGTGCACCGGTCTGGCCCGACGTCCTGCCCGATTTTGCGGGCCCGCTGGCCGGTCTGCAGACCGGATTGATGCACTGCGAAAGCCCGTATCTGGTCAGCGTGCCGTGTGACTCGCCTTTTCTGCCCATGGACCTGGTGCAGCGCCTGGCCCAGGCCCTGGTGGCAGAAGATGCGGACTTGGCCGTTGCCGTCACCGGGCACGGCGCTGCCGCGCAGCTGCACCCCGTCTTCTGTCTGCTGAAAACAAGCTTGTTACCGCACCTCACCCGCTACCTTGAAAACGGCGGCCGCAAGATGGCGGCTTGGTTTGCGCCGCTGAAAGTCGCCCGGGTGCACTTTGCCGACGAAGCGGCCTTTCGCAATATCAACACGCGGGACGAGCTGCAAACCTGCGACAACAGCCCACCGCTGCCCCACACCGCGGCGTGAAGCGGTCCGCTCCGGGGGCGTCCGCGCTCAGCGGGCGTTGAGCTGCTGCTCCAGCTGGTGCAGGACCTGATAGCACGGCAACACGCTGGCTACGCTGCTATTGGGCTCGCGGCCCTCCCGGATGGCGGCAAAGAATTCGCGGTCCTGCAGCTCGATGCCGTTCAGGGACACATCCACCTGGGACACATCAATTTTCTCGTCCTTGCCGTTGAACAGGTCGTCGTAGCGGGCAATGTAGGTAGCGCTGTCGCCGATGTAGCGGAAGAACGTGCCCAGCGGCCCGTCGTTGTTGAAACTCAGACTCAGCGTGCAGATGGCGCCGTTGGCCGCCTTGAGCTGGATGCTCATGTCCATGGCAATGCCCAGCACCGGATGGATGGGCCCCTGCAAGGCGTTGGCCTGCACAACCGGGCTGCCGCACTGGTAGGCGAACAGATCCACGGTGTGCGCCGCGTGGTGCCACAGCAGGTGATCGGTCCAGCTGCGGGGCTGCCCCAGCGCGTTCATGTTGGTGCGGCGGAAAAAGTACGTCTGCACATCCATTTGCTGGACGTTAAAGCGCTGCGCTGAAATCTCCTTGTGCACGTACTGGTGACTGGGGTTGAAGCGGCGGGTGTGGCCGCACATGGCCACCAGGCCGGTCTGCTTCTGCAGGGCCGCCACGTCCTGGGCATCTCTCCAGCTGTCGGCCAGCGGAATTTCCACCTGCACGTGCTTGCCGGCCTTCAGGCAGGCGATACTTTGCGAAGCGTGCATCTGCGTGGGCGTGCACAGGATGACGGCGTCCACATCCTGGCGCGCCAGGCTGTCTTCCAGCTGGGTGGTGACATGCCCGATGCCGTACCGGGCCGCCACTTCCTTCGTCTTGTCCAGGTCGCGACCGATCAGCGAGACCACTTCCACGCCGTCGATGTTACGGATGCCGTCCAGGTGCTTGATGCCGAAGGCACCTGCGCCCGCCAGTGCGACTTTGATGGTCTTGTTCACTTACGCATTCTCCAGAATCAGATGTCCCACCGCCGTGTTGGACGCCGGAACATGATAAAAACGATGTGCAACCCGCACAGAACCTGCGCCAGTAGCTACATCTTTCATAGCACCACGGGCGATCAGCCACATCACCAGTTCAATGCCTTCGCTTCCGGCCTCGCGTACGTAATCGATATGCGGAATGGCCGCTGCGGCCGCAGGGTGGGCAATCAGCTGGTCCAGGAAGGCATTGTCAAATTCCTTGTTGATCAGTCCGGCGCGTGGGCCCTGCAACTGGTGGCTCATGCCGCCCGTGCCCCAGATGTGCACATTCAAATCGTCATCGTAGCTCTCCACCGCCTTGGCAATGGCCTTGCCCAGGTTGAAGCAGCGCTGGCCGCTGGGTACCGGGTACTGCACCACGTTCACCGCAAACGGAATGATCGGGCACGGCCAGGCCTGCGGCTGGCCACACATGAGAGAGAGCGGCACCGTCAGAC
>JBAQKO010000272.1:0-15606 GCA_049301075.1 Rhodoferax sp. | reverse complement strand
GCCTTTGCCCGTGGTGATTACCGCGTACGCAGACAAGAGCTTCACTTTCATCATCAAGACGCCGCCCGCGACCGTCCTGATCAAGAAGGCCATCAAGCTGGACAAGGGCTCGGCTAATCCGCTGAAGGACAAGGTTGGCAAGATCACCCGTGCCCAGCTGGAAGAAATCGCCAAGACCAAGATGAAAGACATGAACGCTGCTGATCTGGAAGGCGCCGTTCGCACCATCGCTGGTACTGCCCGTTCCATGGGCGTGAATGTGGAGGGCGTATAAAAATGTCCAAGCTCACCAAGAAACAAAAAGCCCAGCAAGGCAAAGTCGACACCAACAAGCTGTATCCCCTGGGTGATGCGCTGGGCTTGGTGAAGAGCTTCGCCACCGCCAAGTTTGACGAGTCGATCGACGTCGCCGTCCAGCTGGGTGTGGATGCCAAGAAGTCGGACCAGGTCGTGCGCGGCGCTGTCGTGCTGCCCAACGGCACCGGCAAAACCACCCGCGTGGCAGTTTTTGCCCAAGGCGCCAAGGCAGAAGAAGCCAAGGCTGCCGGTGCCGATATCGTCGGTATGGATGATCTGGCTGCCATGGTCAAGGCTGGCGACATGCCTTTCGATGTGGTCATTGCTGCTCCCGATGCCATGCGCATTGTGGGTACCTTGGGCCAGATCCTGGGCCCACGTGGTCTGATGCCTAACCCCAAGGTTGGCACCGTGACGCCCGACGTTGCTACCGCCGTCAAGAATGCCAAGGCTGGTCAGGTGCAATTCCGCGTTGACAAGGCCGGTATCGTTCATTCCACCATCGGTCGCCGCTCGTTTGACTCTGCCCAGTTGCAGGGCAATCTGGCTGCTCTGGTGGACGCTTTGCAGAAGGCCAAGCCGGCTTCCAGCAAGGGTGTGTATTTGAAGAAAGTTGCTGTTTCGTCGACCATGGGCGTGGGGGTTCGCGTGGACCTCCAATCCATCGCGGCGTAATCGCAAAAATCTGGGCGCTCTGAAAAGGGCGCCCGATGTGGTGGGCTGCTGGTGCCGCAATGCACTGGCAGGTCATCCAAGACCGTTGGTGTGCAGCCAGTCTGTGCTTAATCAGTGAAAACCAACGCAGATGGCGATCCCGCTGCAGATGGATTGAGTTCCGTAAACAGTTGGTCGCTGCAATGTGGAGCACCAAGAGGCGAAAGCCACGCGGTGCAGTTAAAAGGAGTAGACCTTGAGTCTTAATCGCAGTGAGAAAGAAGCGGTCATCAGTGATGTGACCGGCCTCGCCGCTAAAGCTCAAACGCTCGTGATCGCGGAGTACCGCGGCATCACGGTCGCTGACATGACCAAACTGCGCATTACCGCGCGCAGCGCTGGCGTGAGCCTGAGTGTGTTGAAAAACACCCTGGCTCGCCGTGCTGTTGCTGGTAGTGCATTTGAGGTGGTGTCTGACCAGATGACCGGTCCCCTGATCTATGGCTTTTCTGAAGACGCAGTAGCCGCCGCCAAGGTGGTTGCCGAGTTCGCGAAAACCAACGACAAGTTGGTGATCCGTGCTGGTGCGTACGGTGGAAAAGTCCTGGACGTGAACGGCGTGAAGCAATTGGCAAGCATCCCTTCCAAGGAAGTGTTGTTGGCGCAGTTGTTGGGCTTGATGCAATCCCCCATTTCGCGTACAGCCCGTGTGCTGGCCGCACTGGCGGAACAACGGGGCGCTGGCGCAGCAGAAGCTGCACCCGCAGAGGCAGTTGCGGCGTAATTGCCCGCGGCCTGTAGTAACCAATATTGTTAGGAAATAAAAATGGCATTCGATAAAGACGCATTTTTGACCGCGCTGGACAGCATGACGGTCATGGAACTCAACGACCTGGTGAAAGCCATCGAAGAGAAGTTTGGTGTGAGCGCTGCAGCTATGGCGGCTCCCGCTGCTGCCGGCGGTGGTGCTGCTGCCGCTGCTGAAGAAAAGACCGAATTCAACGTGGTTCTGGTGGAAGCCGGCGCGAACAAAGTGTCCGTCATCAAGGCTGTGCGCGAAATCACCGGTCTGGGCCTCAAGGAAGCCAAGGACCTGGTGGACGGCGCTCCCAAGAACGTCAAGGAAGGCATTGCCAAGGCTGATGCTGAAGCTGCCAAGAAGAAGCTGGAAGAAGCTGGCGCCAAGGTCGAACTCAAGTAATCGATCTTTGTTCCTGGGCTGGGATGCTCCAAAAGGGCTCCCAGCCTTTGCTGTTCTATAAGAGCACACTAAAAAGCGGTGATTCACCGTTTCTTAGTGTCTTCTGACCCCGACTGCAGAAGACGCCTTGGTACGGGTTGTGTGCAATGCACGACCGTCCGCCAGTGATTGGTAGTGGCCAATCGCCAAGGAGTGTTGAAGATGATGTTCAACACGACAGTCGCCTAGGACCCCCAGGATTCCTCAGTCTTTGCCCGGAGATCTAATGGCTTACACATACACTGAACGCAAGCGTATTCGCAAAAACTTCGGTAATCGCGATAGCGTGCTCGAAATTCCCTACCTGCTGCAAATGCAAAAAGATGCCTACACGGCATTCTTGCAGGCCGATGTGGCACCGAAAAAACGGACCGCTGAAGGCTTGCAGGCCGCTTTTGAAGCCGCTTTCCCGATCGTCTCGCACAATGGTTTTGTCGAGATGAAGTACTTGGAGTACAGCCTGGCCAAGCCGGCTTTTGACGTACGTGAATGCCAGACCCGTGGTTTGACTTTTGCCTCCGCCGTGCGTGCCAAGGTGCAACTGATCATTTACGACCGCGAGTCTTCGACGACGCAGAACAAGGTGGTCAAAGAGGTCAAGGAGCAGGAAGTCTACATGGGTGAAGTTCCACTCATGACGGGCAAGGGGTCCTTCATCATCAACGGTACTGAGCGCGTGATCGTGTCCCAGTTGCACCGTTCGCCTGGCGTGTTTTTCGAGCACGACAAGGGCAAGACCCACAGCTCGGGCAAGCTGTTGTTCTCGGCGCGCATCATCCCCTACCGTGGCTCCTGGCTCGATTTTGAATTCGACCCCAAGGACCTGCTGTACTTCCGCGTGGACCGTCGCCGCAAGATGCCGGTCACGATTCTGCTCAAGGCCATTGGCCTGACCAACGAATCCATCCTGGCCAACTTCTTCGTCAATGACAACTTCCGTCTGATGGACAGCGGCGCCCAGATGGAATTTGTGGCTGAGCGTCTGCGCGGTGAAGTGGCCCGTTTCGACATTACCGACAAGAGCGGAAAAGTCGTGGTGGCCAAGGACAAGCGCGTCACGGCCCGTCACACGCGTGAACTGGAGCAGTCCGGAACGTCCCATATCAGCGTGCCGGAAGACTTCCTTATCGGCCGTGTCGTTGCGCGCAACATCATCGACGGCGATACCGGTGAAATCGTGGCCAAGGCCAACGAAGAACTGACCGAGGCGCTGCTCAAGAAGCTGCGTCTGGCAGGCGTGCAGGACCTGCCCTGCATTTACACCAACGAACTCGACCAGGGCGCCTACATTTCGCAAACCCTGCGTACGGACGAAACCGTGGACGAGTTCGCTGCGCGCGTGGCCATCTACCGCATGATGCGCCCCGGTGAGCCACCCACCGAAGACGCCGTGCAGGCCCTGTTCCAGCGCCTGTTCTACAACCCGGACACCTACGACCTGTCGCGCGTGGGCCGCATGAAGTTCAACGCCAAGATGGGCCGCACCGAGTCCACCGGCCCCAAGGTGTTGACCAATGAAGACATCCTGGCTGTGGTCAAGATACTGGTGGATCTGCGCAATGGCCGCGGCGACGTCGACGATATTGATCACCTCGGTAACCGCCGTGTCCGCTGCGTGGGCGAGCTGGCTGAGAACCAGTACCGCACGGGTCTGGCACGTATCGAAAAAGCGGTGAAGGAGCGCCTGGGTCAAGCCGAGCAAGAACCCCTGATGCCGCATGACCTGATCAACAGCAAGCCGATTTCGGCCGCGTTGAAAGAGTTCTTTGGTGCGTCACAGTTGTCCCAGTTCATGGACCAGACCAATCCCTTGTCGGAAATCACCCACAAGCGCCGCGTGTCGGCTCTTGGCCCGGGCGGTCTGACGCGTGAACGTGCTGGTTTTGAAGTTCGTGACGTGCACGTGACCCACTATGGTCGGGTGTGTCCTATCGAAACGCCTGAAGGTCCAAACATTGGTCTGATCAACTCGCTGGCGCTCTACGCCCGCTTGAACGAATACGGTTTCATCGAAACGCCGTATCGTCGTGTGGTTGACGGCAAGGTGACCAACGACATCGACTACCTGTCGGCTATTGAAGAAGGCAAGTACGTTATTGCCCAGGCCAATGCCGCGCTGGACAAGGATGGCAAGCTGACGGGAGACCTGGTTTCCGCACGCGAAAAGGGTGAATCCATTCTGGTAGGCGCGGAACGTGTTCAGTACATGGACGTTTCGCCCGCACAGATCGTGTCGGTGGCGGCTTCGCTGGTGCCCTTCCTGGAGCACGATGATGCGAACCGCGCCTTGATGGGTGCCAACATGTCACGCCAGGCCGTGCCTATCCTGCGTCCGGAGAAACCGTTCGTGGGAACCGGCATTGAGCGCGTGGCGGCAGTGGACTCCGGCACGGTGGTCACGGCAACCCGCGGCGGTGTGGTGGACTACGTGGACGCAACCCGTATCGTGATTCGCGTCAACGACGCGGAAGCACAGGCTGGTGAAGTCGGTGTGGATATCTACAACCTGATCAAATACCAGCGCTCCAATCAGAACACCAATATCCACCAGCGTCCCATCGTCAAGAAGGGCGACAAGCTGGCCAAGGGAGATGTAATCGCCGACGGCGCTTCCACCGATCTGGGTGAGTTGGCTTTGGGTCAGAACATGCTGGTGGCGTTCATGCCCTGGAATGGCTACAACTTCGAAGACTCGATTCTGATCAGCGAACGCGTGGTGGCTGAAGATCGGTACACCTCGATTCACATTGAAGAACTCGTGGTGATGGCCCGTGACACCAAGCTGGGTGCCGAGGAAATCACGCGCGACATTCCGAATCTGAGTGAGCAGCAGCTCAACCGCCTGGACGAGTCCGGCATCATCTATGTGGGCGCCGAAGTTCAGCCGGGTGATACGCTGGTTGGCAAGGTGACACCCAAGGGTGAAACCACGCTCACGCCTGAAGAGAAGCTGCTGCGCGCCATCTTCGGTGAAAAAGCATCGGACGTGAAAGACACCTCGCTGCGGGTGGACCAGGGCTCGCAAGGCACTGTGATCGACGTGCAGGTCTTTACGCGTGAAGGCATTACCCGCGACAAGCGTGCCCAGCAGATCATTGACGATGAACTCAAGCGTTTCCGCCTGGACCTGAATGACCAGATCCGTATCGTGGAAGCCGACGCGTTCGACCGGATCGAAAAGCTGCTGAACGGCAAGATCGCCAACGGTGGCCCGCAGAAGCTGGCCAAGGGCACCAAGATCGACAAGGCCTATCTGGCGTCCGTCGAGAAGTTCCACTGGTTTGACATCCGTCCGGCGGACGATGAAGTGGCAACCCAGTTGGAGAGCATCAAGAACTCGCTGGAGCAAACCCGCCACAGCTTCGACCTGGCTTTTGAAGAAAAGCGCAAGAAGTTGACCCAGGGTGACGAACTGCCCGCTGGCGTGCTGAAGATGGTCAAGGTCTACATCGCGGTCAAGCGTCGCCTGCAGCCCGGTGACAAGATGGCCGGCCGCCACGGTAATAAGGGCGTGGTGTCCAAGATCGTTCCGGTGGAAGACATGCCCTACATGGCAGACGGAACACCCTGCGATATCGCGCTCAACCCGCTGGGTGTGCCTTCGCGGATGAACGTGGGTCAGGTGCTGGAAGTGCATTTGGGCTGGGCAGCCAAGGGTATTGGCCAGCGCATCGGTGACATGCTCCAGGCAGAGGCGAAAGTTGCCGAAGTGCGCAGCTTCATGGAGAAACTCTACAACGGTTCCGGCCGCAAGGAAGAGTTGTCCAAGCTCAGCGACAGCGATGTGTTTGAGATGGCATCCAATCTGAGCGGCGGTGTGACCTTTGCCACGCCGGTGTTCGACGGTGCGTCCGAAGAAGAAATCCGCGGCATGCTGCAGCTGGCGTACCCCGACGAAGTCGTCAAGGCCAAGGGCCTGACAGTGGCCCGTACACAGGCCCATCTGTTTGATGGTCGTACCGGCGAGCAATTCGAGCGTCCAACGACGGTGGGTTACATGCACTTCCTGAAGTTGCACCACTTGGTGGATGACAAGATGCACGCCCGTTCTACCGGTCCGTACAGCTTGGTTACCCAGCAGCCGCTGGGTGGTAAGGCGCAGTTCGGTGGACAGCGCTTTGGTGAAATGGAAGTGTGGGCGCTGGAAGCGTATGGCGCAGCCTACACATTGCAGGAAATGCTCACCGTTAAGTCAGACGACGTGCAAGGCCGTACCAAGGTGTACGAAAGCATCGTCAAGGGCGAGCATTCCATCGAAGCCGGCATGCCCGAATCGTTCAATGTGCTGCTCAAGGAAATTCGTTCCCTGGGTATCGACATGGAACTTGAGCGTAGCTGATTGCGAACAAGAAAAGGATTTAACCCATGAAATCATTACTCGACCTGTTCAAGCAGTTCACGCCCGACGAGCACTTTGGTGCCATCAAGATCGGTATGGCTTCGCCCGAAAAGATCCGTTCGTGGTCGTTCGGCGAGGTGCGCAAGCCTGAAACCATCAACTACCGCACGTTCAAGCCCGAGCGCGACGGTCTGTTCTGCGCCAAGATTTTCGGACCCATCAAGGACTACGAGTGCCTGTGCGGCAAGTACAAGCGCCTGAAGCACCGCGGCGTGATCTGCGAAAAATGTGGTGTCGAAGTCACGCAGACCAAGGTGCGTCGCGAGCGTATGGGTCACATCGACCTGGCCGCACCCTGCGCCCACATCTGGTTCCTGAAATCCCTGCCCAGTCGTCTGGGTCTGGTGCTGGACATGACGCTGCGCGATATTGAACGCGTGTTGTATTTTGAAGCGTACGTGGTGACCGACCCCGGCATGACCCCGCTGAAAAAATTCAGCATCATGTCCGAGGATGACTATGACGCTAAGTTCAAGGAATACGGCGACGAGTTTCAGGCCAAGATGGGTGCGGAAGGTATCAAGGACCTCTTGCAAAGCATCGATATCGATGGATCCATCGAAAAGCTGCGCAACGACCTGACCGGCTCCGAACTTAAGATCAAGAAGAACGCCAAGCGCTTGAAAGTGCTGGAAGCGTTCAAGAAGTCCGGTATCAAGCCCGAGTGGATGGTGCTGGACGTGCTGCCCGTGCTGCCGCCGGACCTGCGTCCGCTGGTTCCGCTGGACGGCGGTCGCTTCGCGACCTCCGACCTGAATGACCTGTATCGTCGCGTGATCAACCGCAACAGCCGTCTGCGCCGTTTGCTGGAATTGAAGGCGCCCGAAATCATTGCGCGCAACGAAAAGCGCATGCTGCAAGAAGCCGTGGACAGCTTGCTGGACAACGGCCGCCGTGGCAAGGCCATGACCGGCGCCAACAAGCGTGCCCTGAAATCGCTGGCTGACATGATCAAGGGTAAGTCGGGTCGTTTCCGCCAGAACTTGCTGGGCAAGCGCGTGGACTACTCCGGTCGTTCCGTGATCACCGTGGGCCCAACGCTCAAGCTGCACCAGTGCGGTCTGCCCAAGCTGATGGCCTTGGAGTTGTTCAAGCCTTTCATCTTCGCGCGCTTGGAAGCCATGGGTATTGCGACCACCATCAAGGCGGCCAAGAAGGAAGTTGAATCCGGCACGCCCGTGGTGTGGGACATCTTGGAAGAGGTCATCAAAGAGCACCCCGTGATGCTGAACCGTGCGCCTACGCTGCACCGTTTGGGTATCCAGGCCTTTGAGCCCATCCTGATCGAAGGCAAGGCCATCCAGCTGCACCCCCTCGTTTGCGCGGCCTTCAACGCCGACTTCGACGGTGACCAGATGGCTGTCCACGTGCCCCTGTCGGTGGAAGCGCAGATGGAAGCCCGTACGCTGATGCTGGCCTCCAACAACATTCTGTTCCCCGCCAACGGTGAACCCTCCATTGTTCCTTCGCAGGACGTGGTGCTGGGTCTGTACTACACCACCCGCGAACGGATCAACGGCAAGGGTGAAGGTCTGATCTTTGCCGATACCGGTGAAGTACAACGCGCCTTTGATGCGGGTGAAGTCGAGTTGAATGCCAAGATCAATGTGCGTTTGACCGAGTACACCAAGGACAAGGTAACGGGCGAACTGACGCCCTCCACCAAGCTGTGGGAAACCACCGCCGGACGTGCTTTGCTGTCCGAAATCCTGCCCAAGGGACTTCCTTTCTCCAATATCAACAAAGCGTTGAAGAAGAAGGAAATTTCCAAGCTGATCAACGTGTCGTTCCGCAAGTGCGGACTCAAGGACACGGTGGTGTTTGCCGACAAGCTGTTGCAGTCCGGTTTCCGTCTGGCGACCAAGGCCGGCATTTCGATCTGTATTGACGACATGCTGGTGCCGCCAGAGAAGAGCGACATCATTGGCCGGGCGCAGAAAGAGGTCAAGGAAATCGAACAGCAGTATGTGTCCGGTTTGGTGACCGCTGGTGAGCGCTACAACAAGGTGGTGGACATCTGGGGCAAGTCTGGCGACGAAGTCTCCAAGGTGATGATGGCCCAGCTGTCCAAGCAAAAGGTGATGGATCGCCACGGCAAGGAAGTGGACCAGGAGTCTTTCAACTCCATCTACATGATGGCCGACTCCGGTGCCCGCGGTTCTGCGGCACAGATTCGCCAGGTGGCCGGTATGCGGGGCCTGATGGCCAAGCCTGACGGCTCCATCATCGAGACGCCTATTACCGCGAACTTCCGCGAAGGCCTCAACGTGCTGGAGTACTTCATCTCCACCCACGGTGCCCGTAAGGGTCTGGCCGATACGGCTTTGAAGACGGCTAACTCCGGTTACCTGACCCGTCGCTTGGTCGACGTGACCCAAGACTTGGTGGTGACCGAGCAGGATTGCGGTACCCATGACGGCTCACTGATGCGCGCCATTGTCGAAGGTGGTGAAGTCATTGAATCCCTGCGGGACCGTATCCTGGGGCGCACGGCAGCTGAAGACGTGCTGCACCCCGAGAACCGCGCGGTATTGGCTACGGCCGGTACCATGCTGGACGAAGACCTGATCGACGAGCTGGAAGCAGCCGGAGTGGACGAAGTCAAGGTCCGTACGGCGTTGACCTGCGAAACCCGTTACGGCATCTGTGCCAAATGCTACGGTCGTGACCTGGGGCGTGGCGGTCTGATCAACGGTGGTGAAGCGGTCGGTGTGATTGCCGCCCAGTCCATCGGCGAGCCGGGTACCCAGCTCACCATGCGGACCTTCCACATCGGTGGTGCGGCATCGCGTGCGGCCATCGCTTCCAGCGTGGAAGCCAAGTCCAACGGCACGATTGGTTTCAACGCGACCATGCGTTATGTGACCAACAGCAAGAAGGAGTTGGTGGTGATTGCCCGTTCCGGTGAAATCATCATCCAGGACGAGCATGGACGCGAGCGCGAGCGCCACAAGGTTCCGTACGGTGCCGTGTTGACCGTGAAGGCGGACCAGTCCATCAAGGCTGGAGCCATTCTGGCCAACTGGGATCCGCTGACCCGACCCATCATTACCGAATTCGCCGGCAAGGCGCAATTTGAGAACGTGGAGGAGGGCCTGACGGTTGCCAAGCAGGTGGACGAGGTTACCGGTCTGTCCACGCTGGTGGTGATCGATCCGAAGCGCCGTGGCGCAGCCAAGATTGTTCGTCCTCAAGTGAAGCTGATCGACGCGTCGGGACAAGAAGTCAAGATTCCTGGAACCGATCACTCGGTGACCATTGGCTTCCCCGTGGGCGCGCTGGTTCAGGTGCGTGACGGTCAGGATGTGGGCCCCGGCGAAGTGCTGGCCCGTATTCCAATCGAAGGCCAGAAGACCCGGGACATTACCGGCGGTCTGCCTCGCGTTGCCGAGCTGTTCGAAGCCCGCACGCCCAAGGACAAGGGTACGCTGGCCGAGATCACCGGTACCGTTTCGTTCGGCAAGGAAACCAAGGGCAAGATTCGCCTGCAGATTACGGATCCGGACGGCAAGGTCTGGGAAGATCTGGTGCCGAAGGAGAAGAACATTCTGGTCCACGAAGGCCAGGTCGTTAACAAGGGTGAAAGCGTGGTGGACGGCCCTGCTGATCCGCAGGACATCCTGCGTTTGCTGGGATCCGAAGAGTTGGCACGTTACATCGTTGACGAAGTGCAGGACGTGTACCGTCTGCAGGGCGTGAAGATCAACGACAAGCACATTGAAGTGATTGTTCGCCAGATGCTGCGCCGCGTGGTGGTTGAGAATGCTGGTGATTCCTCCTACATCAACGGTGAGCAGGTCGAGCGCTCCGAAATGCTCAACACCAACGATGCATTGCGCGCCGAGGGCAAGATCCCCGCAACCTACAGCAATTTGTTGTTGGGTATTACCAAGGCGTCTCTGTCGACCGATTCGTTCATCTCGGCCGCTTCCTTCCAGGAAACGACCCGTGTGCTGACCGAAGCGGCCATCATGGGCAAACGCGATGAGCTGCGTGGCTTGAAGGAAAACGTCATTGTGGGCCGCCTGATTCCAGCGGGTACCGGCTTGGCGTACCATGAAGCCCGCAAGGTGCGGGAGCAAATGGATGACGCGGAACGCCGTGCCATTGCCGAGGCGGAGGCGGCGGAACTGGCTGGCGACGCCGAGGCCGTTGGCGAGGTGCAAGCCCAGGAAGGCGCTGCGGACGAGTAAAGTCGGTTGCTACTGCAACGCAGCACCCCAAGCCCCTTTCGCGAGGGGCTTGGGGTTTTTTGTTGGAATCCCCGGTTGCTGGTTTGAATGGGCAGGACAATCATGAGTGGTTCACTGTTGCTGTGGATGGCGCTGGCGCTGGCCGTTTTCTGGGGCGTCGGCTTGTACAACCGATTGATGCGCATGCGTGCCCGCGGACTCGATGCATTGGGCTCCGTGGAAAAATACCTTCGACGCTATGCGGATCTGGTCAACGTACATTTGTCGGTCCCCGGTGCCGGCCCGGCGCATGCGCTTTCTCCCTCGATGGACCATTTGCCGGCGGAATGGGCGCATTTGCTGACCATTTTGCAGACCCTCGAGCGTGCGTTAAAGGAGGCCCGAAGCATGCCGCTGGCAGTGGAGCCCGTTGCCCGGCTGACGCAGGCATTGGCAGCCCTGCAAGAGGCGTGGGGTCGCCTGTGCGATGCGCCAGCTGATCTCGCTGGACCGCCGGTACCCGACACCATGCGGATGCAATGGGACACCGTAACTTTGAAAGTAGAAGCCGCACGTGGCGGTTTCAATCGCATTTTGACCAAATACAACGAAGCCATAGACCAATTTCCTGCGCGGCTGGTGGCAGGAACCATGGGTTTCAGACCCGCCGGGCTGTTGTGAGCACACCATGGTGAATCACGCTCACACATCCATTCCTCTGTGGCGCCAGTTGCTGGCAACCTCAGCCGTTATTGCCGCCGTCCGCAATGGCCTATCCGGCACGGCCGCACTGGAGGACGTACCGGCTGACTTGCGCCCTGGCGTGCAGGCGCTGGCATTCCATGTGTGGCGCAACCTGGGGCGTGCGCAAGCCTTGCGCCAAAGGCTGGCAATCCGGTTGCCGCCACCGCCTGCCGACGCGCTTCTGTGCACGGCACTGGCGCTGTCCTGGCGCGATGCCGATGCACCGTATGACGCATTTACACTGGTCAACCAGACCGTGGAGGCCGCCAAACACAGTGCTGTCATCCGGGCGCAGGCCAATTTCTTGAATGCCTGTCTGCGCCGGTTCTTGCGGGAGCGGGATGCCTTGGTTGCCAGCACCGATGCCGATCCGGTTGCCTGCTGGAACCATCCTCTGTGGTGGATCAAGCGCGTCAAGCAAGACCACCCGGAACATTGGCGCGACATATTGGCTGCGGCCAATCACCAGGCCCCCATGACGTTGCGGGTGAATGGGCGCAAGACCAGCACGCCGGACTATCTGGCTACGTTGTTGCAGGCGGGTATCGCTGCCCATGCGGATGTTCAGATACCCAGTGCAGTCGTGCTGGAGCAGGCTATTCCCGTGCAGCGCATTCCCGGTTTTGACCAGGGTTTGGTCTCGGTCCAGGACGCTGGGGCCCAGCTGGCCGCTCCCTTGTTACTGCAGGGGTTGGTAAACGACGCGGGTTTGCGCATTCTGGACGCCTGTGCCGCACCCGGGGGCAAGACGGGCCATTTGCTGGAGCTCTCCGATGGTGCAGTGACCGCGCTGGAAATTGACGCCCGTCGTTGCGAACGCATCACCCAGAACACCGCCCGCCTGGGCTTGCAGGCCCGGGTACAGACGGCTGACGCCGCACGGCCGCAGGACTGGTGGGATGGTCAACCTTTTGATGCCATCCTGCTGGACGCCCCATGCACGGCCTCCGGCATTGTCCGTCGCCATCCGGATGTGCGTTGGCTGCGGCGTGAGTCTGACATCGCGCAGCTGGCCGCTCAGCAAAAACACCTTTTGCAGACTTTGTGGGCACTGTTGCGCCCGGGCGGGCAACTGGTGTATTGCACCTGTTCTGTCTTCCACGCTGAAGGGCAGGACCAGGTCCAAACGTTTCTTGCGCACAACACCGATGCGATTTTGCTGCGGTCTCCGGGGCATTTAATTCCCCAAAATGGCGCCAAAGCGGGTGCCGTCCCGGACAATCGGGTGGGTGATCACGATGGTTTCTACTACGCGTTGCTGCAAAAACGAATGGCTTGACAGGGCCATGCGGGCGCTTTGGACTTGGGGTTTGTTGCTGGTTGCTGGGCTGGCGCAGGCCCAGACCAGCACCGAGGTCACCCAGTTCCGGGTGGAGCGCGCTGACGATGAAGTGCTGGTGTCGGCGCAGATGCTGTTTGATCTGCCGGCTGCCGTGGAAGACGCGTTGCTTAAAGGCGTGCCCCTGTTTTTTGTCGCCGAGACCGACATCGTGCGGGAGCGCTGGTACTGGTACGACAAGCAAGTCAGTACGGCCGCACGCCATATGCGTCTGGCCTACCAGCCGTTAACCCGCCGCTGGCGGCTCAACGTTACCTCCGGCGCCGTGCGGGAAGGTAGTCTGGGCCTGGCGCTCAACCAGAGCTTTGACACCCTGGCGCAAGCACTTGCTAGCATCAAGCGAATCTTGCGCTGGAAGGTGGCGGACGCAACCGAGTTGGATGGCAGCGTCAAATACAAGGTGGAGTTCCGATTCCGGCTGGACCTCAGCCAATTGCCCCGGCCTTTCCAGATTGGCGCCATCGGGCAGTCCGATTGGGATCTGGCCGCATCCGCCAGCACGCCTTTATCCTTGAAATGAAGCGTCTGCCCGCCATTGGCGATCCGGCCGCGGCCTTGCAGAGCTCTCGTGCACTGCGCCGGACGGTGGCCGTGGTTGCGGTCACCATGGTCGTGATCGGGTTGGTGCTGCTGTACCTCCTGATGCAGGCCACCAATAACCGCGAAATGTACGAGCGCAACTACGCCCGGCTTTTCACCATCAACATGGTTGTGGCTGCTGTGCTGCTGGCGGCCATCGTGTGGGTCGGCTACCGCTTGCTGGTGCGCTTGCGCCAAGGCAAGTTCGGCAGCCGCTTGCTGGTGAAGCTGGCAACCATATTTGCCCTGGTCGGGTTGGCGCCGGGCTTGCTTATTTACGTGGTGTCGTACCAGTTCGTTTCCCGATCTATTGAAACCTGGTTTGATGTGAAGGTGGAAGGAGCGCTGGACGCGGGCCTGAACCTGGGGCGCGTTACTCTGGATACCCTGTCCAACGACCTGGCGGGCAAAACACGGGCGGCTGCAGCGCAGCTGTCGCAAAACCCGGATGCCATGACCGGACTGCTGCTGGATCGCATGGTGGAGCAGCTCGGAGCCACCGATGCTGCCGTCTGGGGTACTTCGGGCACCTTGATTGCCAGTGCGGGCCAGTCGGGCTTCCAACTGAGTCCGGACAAACCTTCACCCAGCCAGTTTCGCATTGCCCGGACCGAGCGGACCCTGTCGTGGGTGGAGGGGCTGGAGGACGCGGTCCCGGGGGCCGTGAATACCGCGCGCATCAAGGTCTTGATCCCCCTTTCCAGTGCCACCCTGGGGCTGGCGCCGGAGACCCGGTTCCTGCTGGTCTCCAAGGCGCTACCGCCCAATCTGGTAGCCAACGCACTGGCGGTTGAAAGCGCCAATCGCGAGTATCAGGAGCGCGCACTGGGGCGGGAAGGTCTCAAGCGCATGTACATCGGCACGCTCACATTGAGCCTGTTTCTGGCAGTGTTTGGAGCGGTTCTGCTGGCGGTGATTCTGGGCAACCAGATTGCCCGTGCCTTGCTGGTGCTGGCTGAAGGTGTCAGTCAGGTGGCGGCGGGCGACTTGACCCCCAAGCTGGCCATGCAGGGCAAGGACGAGCTGGGGGGGCTGACGCGGGCCTTTGCCTCCATGACCGAGCAACTGGCCGAGGCGCGGCAGTCCGTGCAGCACAGCATGGCGCAAGTGGATGCCGCGCGCGCCAACCTGCAGACCATTCTGGATAACCTGACGGCCGGTGTCATCGTGCTCGGAACGCAGGGCGAAATCCGCTCATCCAATCCGGGGGCAACTCGCATTCTCAAGGTCGCACTGGCCGCGCATGAAGGGCGGTTGTTGGCGGAGGTCGAGGGTCTGCGGGACTTCGGGCAGGCCGTACAGACGCAATTCACCAGTTTCCTGAATCAGCGCGCTGAACATGGACTGGATCATTGGCAGCAGTCATTTGAAATTGGGGGCGGCTCCCAAGGCGCTATGCGTGGCCCCTTCGACCGAACCCTTACGCTGGTGGCCCGCGGTGCCGAGTTGCCGGGAGAGGCGCGCTTGCTGGTATTTGATGATATTTCTGAAATTGTCTCGGCGCAGCGCGCACAGGCCTGGGGGGAGGTGGCCCGCAGGTTGGCCCATGAAATCAAGAATCCGCTTACGCCGATTCAGCTGTCAGCCGAGCGCCTGGAAATGAAACTTTCGGGCAAGTTGGCGGTGGCAGACGAGGCACTGTTGACCAAATCTGTGAAGACCATTGTGGAGCAGGTCGACGCGATGAAGCGGCTGGTCAATGAGTTCCGGGATTACGCGCGCCTACCTGCAGCCGAGCTCAAGCCAGTAGACCTCAATGCCTTGGTTCAGGACACCTTGCACCTGTACGACAGTGGCACGGCCGTGCCGGTCGTCCTGGAACTGGACGCGCAATGCCCTCGGGTGATGGGTGATGCCCAGCAACTGCGCCAGGTTGTACACAACCTGTTACAAAATGCACTGGACGCTTGCGAGTCCGCCAATACGGTTGCGCAGGGGGAGCGCAGTGTGATTTTGCGTACCCAGTGGCAACCCGCAACGGGTCGCGTTCGCCTGAGTGTGTTGGATCACGGCACCGGCTTTCCTGAGCACATTCTCAAGCGAGCCTTCGAGCCTTACGTCACCACCAAGACGAAGGGCACCGGGCTGGGTTTGGCGGTGGTGAAGAAGATAGCCGACGAGCATGGATCGCGCATTGATATCGCCAACCGCGTCGTGGAGGGTGTCGTGGTGGGCGCACAAG
>JBAQKO010000271.1:0-4879 GCA_049301075.1 Rhodoferax sp. | reverse complement strand
GCCCGCGGGCCGTTTTTCAGTTTTTGACCCTGGTCGCTGACTCGGGTGTCTCGGCAGGAGCCTGCGGTAACGTGCGCGCCAGCTCGTCTTCGCTGATGAACTCCAGCATGCGTACCACGCGCTGCACGCCCGAGGTCCCGCTGATGACCTCGGTGGCCCGCTTGGCCTCGCGCTGCGTCACGCGTCCCATCACATAGGTCGTGCCACGCTCGGTAGTGATCTTGAAAGCATTGGCAAACAGGTCTTTGGCGTCGACCAGGTTGGCCTTGACCCGGCTGGTCACCAAGGCATCGGACGAGCGCTGCGTAAACGTGGCGTTGCCCATGACAGCCAGCTCGTTCACGATGTTGCGCACATTGTCCACGCCCGCGACCACCTGTTCCACCAACTGCTTGTCCTGCGCCGAGGGAACCTCACCGGAGATCAGGACCTGGCGGTTGTAGCTCGTGACGTTGACGTGGCCACGGTCACCCAGACTGTCGCCGATGCGGCTCTTGGCGCGAATCTCGATGCCTTCGTCCTCCAGCACCGTCCCCGAGGTTCGGCGATCGGTCGCGACCATGCCGCCAACAACCGCCCCTCCCATCATCAGGGGCATGCAGGCACTCAGCGTGCCCAGGGTGCTGGCCAGCACCAGCAGGGTCAGGCCCATGCGGCGAAACGGCATCTTCATGTCTGTGTTTCCTGCTCGCCCAACAACTGGGCATCGACTCCATCGCAGATGCAATGCAAGGTCAAAAGGTGCACTTCCTGGATGCGTGCCGTCCGCTCGTGCGGCACGCAGATGTGCACATCGGTATCGCGCAGCACCTGCGCCATCTTGCCGCCGTTGCGGCCGGTCAACCCCACCACCACCATCTCTCGCTCGTGCGCCGCTTCAATGGCGGCCAGCACGTTGGCCGAGTTGCCACTGGTGGAAATTGCCAGCAACACGTCCCCCGGCGAGCCCAGCGCCCGCACCTGGCGGGAAAACACCACGCTGAAGTCGTAGTCGTTGGCAATGGCTGTCAGGATGGAGCTATCGGTGGTGAGCGCAATGGCGCCCAGCTCGGGGCGTTCGCGCTCAAAACGGCCAACAAATTCGGCCGCGAAGTGCTGGGCGTCGGCGGCCGATCCGCCATTGCCGCACGCCAGCACCTTGCCCCCGCTGGTCACGCAGGCCAGCATGGCCTGCACTGCCGCGGCAATGGGTTTGCTCAGGACTTGCGCGGCCTGGTATTTCAGGTCGGCACTGTCAATAAAGTGTTGTTGAATTCGTTGTTCCAGCATGGGTGGCATGATACCGCGCTACCAATGCCCGTGGCGCGGGGCGGGTTCCGGTTGCCACATCACCTTACAGACCGTTACCTCAGGTAGCGTCAAAAGCTGCCTGCAGCCACTGCAAGCCCTGCGGTTCCACCACCAGCACATCAAACCGACAAGGGGGCAAGACCGGCTGGCGCATCAAATAATGGCGTGCGGCAAAAACAATGCGCCGCTGTTTCACGCCACCCACGCTGGCGGCCGCCCCGCCATAGCGAGTGGAAGCGCGTTTTCGCACTTCCACAAACACGGTGGTGCCATCCGGTGCGCGCATGATGAGGTCGATTTCTCCGCCGCCGCGCCCGGGCGTCCGATAATTGCGCACCAGCAAACGCAAACCCTGCTCCTGCAAATACCGCAAGGCCTCGTTCTCTGCGGCGTCGCCCGCCTGTTTGGTCGTAGCCGGCGGTTCTGGTTTGAATGGAAGGAAACCCATGTGAGCGCCTTATTTACCTCGGTCCTTGCCGCCTCTGCCGAGGCCGCTTCTGGACAACATTATCCGCAGGGCACACTGTATGTGGTGGCCACGCCCATTGGCAACCTGGCCGACATCAGCTTGCGAGCCCTGCACGTATTGGGCCTGGTCGACGCCATCGCCTGCGAAGATACCCGCCACACCCAGTCCCTGCTGCGAGCCTACGGCATTGACAAAGGCGCCAGCCAGCTCATCGCCGTACACCAGCACAACGAGGCGCAGGCCGCCCATGCGGTGATGGACCATTTGCGCCAGGGCCAGCGGGTGGCCTACGTCAGCGATGCGGGCACCCCCGGCGTGAGCGACCCGGGCGCGCGTCTGGTCGCCACCGTGCAAGCAAACGGATTGCGGGCCGTGCCGCTGCCCGGACCCAGCAGTGTGACCACCCTGCTCTCCGTCGCCGGTATTACCGAGGACAGCTCGCACGCGGGCGGGTTTGTATTCATCGGGTTTTTGCCCACCAAGGTGGGCGAGCGCGACAAGGCCGTGCATGCGCTGACAGCGCAGGAACGTGCGGTCGTGCTGCTGGAAGCCCCGCACCGCATCGAAGCGCTGGCCCAGGCGCTGGCGGTGCTGGGACCGCGCCAAGTGACCGTCGGGCGCGAACTGACCAAGCAGTTCGAGGAAATTGCCACGGTGGGAGCCGAAAATCTGGCCGCTTGGCTGGCGCAAGATGCCAACCGCCTGCGCGGTGAATTTGCCCTGGTGTTGCACCCAGCCCCCGCTGCCGCGGCCACCGGCCCGGACACACGGGTATTGAAACTCCTGCTGGAACAGCTGCCCCTGAAAACCGCCGTCAAACTGGCGGCCGACATCAGCGGTGAACCGCGCAACACACTCTACTCGTTGGCGCTAGCCCTGAAAAACGGCGAAGGTGCCGACGCGGCCGGGGCATAACCGGCTTCGGCCCCTTGCATGGCGCGTCACTCGGACGCGTCCAGTGTGCCCACATAGCCGTGCACACATTGCTGCAACACGGCCTTGATCTGAGCAACATCTCCCGCTCCCGCGGCGCGGTGCAGCGTTTCCAGTTGCTGCTCCAATTCGGGCCACGCCAGATAACTCTCGTGCGCCTTCATGATGCGCGGGTGGGCCGTGGGCGTGGGGTTGTCACCAATCAACAATTCTTCGTACAACTTCTCGCCCGGTCGCAATCCCGTGATGGCAATGGCAATGTCGCCGGTCCGGTTCGCATCGTCGCGCACCGACATACCGGACAGCTCCACCATGCGCCGGGCCAGATCCACAATCCGCACCGGTTCGCCCATGTCGAGCACAAACACCTCACCCCCCTGGGCCATGGCTCCAGCCTGCAACACCAGTTGCGCGGCCTCCGGAATGGTCATGAAATAACGGGTGACCTCGGCATGGGTCACGGTCAACGGCCCGCCCGCCGCCAACTGGCGGCGAAACAGGGGCACTACGCTGCCACTGGAGCCCAGCACGTTGCCAAACCGGACCATGCCGAAACACGTTTGCGCCTGCACCCCGGATCGGGCAGCCAGCGCCTGCAACACGAGTTCGGCCATACGCTTGCTGGCCCCCATGACGTTGGTAGGACGTACGGCCTTGTCCGTGGAAATCAGGATGAAGTGGGCAGCACCACTTTCCACTGCGGCCCGTGCCACATTCAAGGTACCAAACACGTTATTGGCAATGCCCTCAGCGGGGTTGGACTCCACCATGGGCACATGTTTGTACGCCGCTGCGTGGTACACCGTGTGGGGGCGGTAAGCATGGAAGATTTCCCGCAAACGCACGGGATTGATCACGCTGCCCAGCAACGGAACCAACTCTACGCCGTACTTCCGCGAGGCACACAAGCCCTGCAATTCCTGGTGGATGCTGTACAAATTGAATTCGCCGTGATCCAGCAACAGAAGCTGGCGGGGGCGCTCGGCCAGAATCTGCCGGCACAACTCGCTGCCAATGCTGCCGCCAGCGCCGGTAACCAAAACCACCTTGCCCGCCAGATTGCGCGCCAGCAATTCAGTATTCGGGGGGACCGGGTCGCGGCCCAGCAGGTCTTCAATATCCAGCTCCTTGAGGTCCTGGACCGTCACGCGACCACTGGCCAGATCCGCCATTCCGGGCAGGGTGCGGATATGGACCGGTAGCGAACGCAAACTCTGAATAATGCTGTTGCGCCGCTCCCGCGAAGCACTGGGTAAAGCCAAAAGGATGTCCGTCACGCCTTTGTGCGCCACCAACGCCTCCACTTCATCGCGGCCATAGACGCGAACCCGGTTGATGTTGCGGCCAATTTTGCCCGTATCGTCATCCACGAAGCCCAGCAGTTCGAATTGACCGGAGACTCCCAGCGCAGAGGCGGTTTGCACGCCCGCCGTTCCGGCCCCATAAATCAGCAGTCGACCTTCGGTCCGGGTACGCGCCCGGTCCAGGTCCGCCAGCCAGAAACGTGCAAATGCACGGCTCGCCCCTACCAACAGGAAAAATACCAGTGGCTGCAGGATGCCCAAGCTGCGCGGCACACCGGGCCATTGGCGCCATAGCAAAATCGCCAGCAGCAGCACCGCGTACACGCCAATCGCCTTGGCTGTCGCCATCAGTGCCGCCTGACCGGTATAGCGAAAAATCGCCCGGTACAAACCAAATTGCACAAACACCGGCACAGCAAGCACCGGCGCCAGGCCATACACCCACCACTGCGCCCCGGTGGGCCAGTTCGGCGTATCCAGCCGCAAGGAAAACGCCACCCAAGTGGCCAGCAACGCGAGACACACATCCAGCGAAACCACCACCCCGCGCTTGGCCGCACGCGGCCAAGCCAGAACCTTGTTCTGCATCAGACTCCCTTGGCCACGATCAGGATGTGATCGCGAACGCTTCTTTTGTTTTCCCCTGGGCCACCAAAGTTGCCAGCCAGCGCGGTGTCAGACCACGACCGCTCCAGGTCTCTCCGTTGGGGCCGCGGTATTTCGCTGCAACGGGTGTCCCTGCAGGTTTCTTCTTTGTCGTCGGCACCCGGACCTTGCCAGGCGCGGTGGGGCGGCCACGGCTCTTGCGCGGACTGCTGGATGCAGACTGCAAATCCTTGACCGTAATACCGAAAGCCTGCATTTTCGCCAGGATGTCCTGCAC
>JBAQKO010000270.1:0-4834 GCA_049301075.1 Rhodoferax sp. | reverse complement strand
GCCCCGACCCCCGCGCCCAAGCGGCCCTGGGGCGCCATGCTCGGTGGTCTGGCCGCCGGCCTGGGGCTGGCCTGGCTGGCCCATTCCCTGGGCATGGGCGAAGGCTTTGGCCAGATTCTGATGTTTGCCCTGCTGGCCATGGCCGCCGTGATGGCGGTGCGCTGGTTCCTGCGCAGCCGTGCGCCGCAGCCTGCCACGGGGCAGCCGTTTGCGTTCCAGGGGGCGGGCAATGTGCCCATGGCCGAGGCCAAGCCCTACCGACCCGAAAACGTGGGCAATGACGCCTCCGCACGCCCCTGGGAGCGTGGTGGCATGGCGTTCGAGCCGGCCAGCCCGGCATCGGGTTCCATGATCGGTTCGGCCCTGTCTGGTTCGCAGAGCTGGGGCATTCCCGCCGGGTTTGACAGCGAAGGCTTCCTCAAGGCGGCCAAGACCAATTTCGTGACGTTGCAGGCTGCGTGGGACAAGTCCGACATCCCGGCGCTCAAGGCCATGATGACCGATGCCATGCTGGATGAAATCCGGTCGCAGCTGGCCGAGCGGGAAACCCACACCGGCGCCAGCCCCAACCTCACGGAAGTCGTGATGATCGAGGCCCACCTGCTGGGTATCGAAGAACTGGACGACGCCTACATGGCCAGCGTGGAATTTTCCGGCATGATCCGCGAGGAGCCGTCGGCGGGCCCCAGCCCGTTCCGCGAAGTCTGGAACATGACCAAGGCCAAAAGCGGCCCCAGCGGCTGGCTGGTAGCCGGGGTGCAGGCCCTGCAATAGGCCGGCATGCACCGGGGTTGACCGCCTGAATGGCGGAACACGCCCGTATTCGGGGAATAATGGGGGACTATGGCAACACAGTCCCCTTTTTCCTTGCTGGAGGGCCTCCTCCAGAACTTCAATCTTCCTCCCGCGCCGCCCGCCTGGGCCGTGGACGAAACGCACCGGCGCATCGTGCTGCTGCTCAACCACGTGTTGATGCAGGAGCCGCAGGCTATGGAGCGCCTGGTCCGGCAAAAAGGGCGGGTGGTGCTCATGCAGTGGCGCACCCTGACCTTCAGGGTGCAGGTCACCCCCGCCGGCCTGCTGGATCTGGCTCCGGCCGATGGCACGGCGGACCTCAAGCTGGTCATTGCCGAGGAGTCTCCCCTGGCCATCGCACAGGCCCTGCTGCAGGGCGCAAAACCGGCGGTGCGCATTGACGGCGACGTGCAGCTGGCGGCCGAAGTGAACTGGCTGGCCGACCATCTGCGCTGGGACATCGAAGAAGACCTGGCGCGTGTGCTGGGCGATGCCCCGGCCCATGCGCTGGTGCAGGCGGCGCAGACCCTGGCGCAGGCCGTGCAGCAGTTTGTGGGCCGGCGCACCGGCGACAGCACCAGCGGACCGGCCGCATGAGTCGCCTGTACCGCGGGGTTTTCATCGTCTGGGTGGTTTTCCGCTACGGACTCGACGAGCTGGTGCTCAGCGGTTTCCAGAAGCCCTGGCTGACGCGCCTGACCCGGGTGCTCACCTTCGGGCGCAAGCTGGACGCGCCGCGCGGGCAGCGCCTGCGCGAGGCGCTGGAGCGCCTGGGCCCCATTTTTGTCAAGTTCGGCCAGGTGCTCTCCACCCGGCGGGACCTGATGCCCGTGGACATTGCCGACGAACTGGCGCGTCTGCAAGACCGGGTGCCGCCGTTTCCTTCGGCGGTGGCTGTGGCCACCATCGAGCGGGCCCTGCGCAAACCCCTGGGCGACATTTTTGTGTCGTTCGAGCAGGAGCCGGTGGCCAGCGCGTCCATTGCCCAGGTGCACTTTGCCGTGCTGCGCGACCGCAACAACCGGCTGCGCGAGGTGGCCGTCAAGGTGCTGCGTCCGGGCATGCTCACGGCCATCGAGAAAGACCTGAGCCTGATGCGCATGATGGCGGGCTGGGTGGACAGCCTGTCGGCCGACGGCAAGCGCCTGCGTCCGCGCGAGGTGGTGGCGGAGTTCGACAAGTACCTGCACGACGAACTGGACCTGGTGCGCGAGGCCTCCAGCGCCGCCCAGTTGCGGCGCAACATGGAAGGCCTGCAACTGGTGCTGGTACCGGAAATGCTGTGGGACTACTGCACCACCGATGTGCTGGTGATGGAGCGCATGCACGGCGTGCCCATCAGCCAGGTGGACCGGCTGCGGGCGGCGGGGGTGGACATTCCCAAGCTGGCGCGCGACGGCGTCACCATCTTCTTCACCCAGGTGTTTCGCGACGGCTTCTTCCACGCCGACATGCACCCGGGCAACATCCAGGTCAGCCTGGACCCCCAGACGTTTGGCCGCTATATCTCGCTGGATTTCGGCATTGTCGGAACCCTGACCGAGACCGACAAGGAATACCTGGCGCAGAATTTTGCCGCCTTTTTCCGGCGCGACTACAAGCGCGTGGCGGAGTTGCACATCGAGTCCGGCTGGGTGCCTGCCGCCACGCGGGTTGACGAGCTGGAGGCGGCGATCCGGGCCGTGTGCGAACCGTACTTTGACCGGCCCTTGCGGGAGATTTCCCTGGGCATGGTGCTGATGCGCCTGTTCCAGGCCTCAAGGCGCTTCCAGGTGGAAATCCAGCCCCAGCTGGTGCTGCTGCAGAAGACGCTGCTCAACATCGAGGGCCTGGGGCGCGAGTTGGACCCGGAGCTGGACCTGTGGGCCACCGCCAAGCCGTTCCTCGAAAAATGGATGATGGGCCAGGTGGGGCCGCAAAAGCTGCTGGACCAGCTCAAGGACCAGGCCCCCCGCTACGCCAAGCTGCTGCCCGAGCTGCCCATGCTGCTGCATGCCTACTTGCGCCGCGGCGGCGCCGATTCCGGCCGGGTCATGGACGAGCTGCTGGCCGAGCAGCGGCGCACCAACCGGCTGCTGCAGGCGCTGGTGTACGCCGTGATCGGCTTTGCTCTGGGCATGATCGTCATGCAGTTTGTGGTCCGCGTACGGCTTTTTTAGTGCGAGCCTTATAATTGAAGGCTTTGCAACTTGAAGTCAGAGCCCCAAAGCCATGCCCATATACGCCTATAAATGCGAGTCCTGCGGGTTTGCCAAGGACGTATTGCAGAAAATGTCCGACGCTCCGCTGGAAGTGTGTCCTTCGTGCGCCCAGCCGACGTTCAAGAAACAGGTTACCGCCGCCGGTTTCCAGTTGAAGGGATCGGGCTGGTACGCCACCGATTTCAAGGGTGGCGGCAGCGCCCCCGCGACCGGCGTGGCGCCTTCTACTGGCGAGGCTGCAGCCCCGGCCGCCGAATCCCCGGCAGCCAAAACCGAGTCGGCGGCTGCGCCCGCTGCGCCGACGTCGGGTAGCTGACCGTCGCCGCCCAACAGACAGGATTGCCCGTGCCCTTCAAGAAATACATGCTCACCGGCCTGATGGTCTGGCTCCCGCTGGCCATCACCATCTGGGTTCTGCTGTGGCTGGTGGGCCTGCTGGATGCGGTGTTTGGCGGTTTCCTGTCGGCGCTGGCGGCCGTGACGCCGGCCACCCTGGGGCCCGTGCTGGAGCGCCTGCACAACATTCCCGGTCTGGGTGTGCTGCTGGTGGTGTCCGTCATGCTGTTCACCGGTGCGCTGGTGTCCAACGTGGCAGGGCGCTGGTGGATCAAGCAGTGGGACCGTATTTTTGCCAACATTCCGATCGTCAAGTCGATCTACAACAGCGTCAAGAAGGTGTCGGACACGCTGTTTTCCAGCAACGGCAATGCGTTTCGCACGGCCCTTCTGATCCAGTATCCCCGCCAGGGCAGCTGGACCATCGCCTTTCAGACCGGCGTGCCGGGCGGCGAGGTGGCCTCCCACCTCGGCTCGGACTACATCAGCGTGTATGTGCCCACCACGCCCAACCCGACCAGCGGATTTTTCCTGATGTTGCCCCGGGCCGATGTCATCGAACTCGACATGAGCGTGGACCAGGCCTTGACCTACGTGATTTCCATGGGCGCGGTTCCCCCCGCCCTGCCGGTGCAAAAGTCGGTGCCACCCCAATAACCTTTAACTACGAATCCCGCTGCCGTCCACGGTGGCGTTCTGAAAGCAAGCTATGGCCATGCGTTCCCACTATTGCGGTCTGGTGACCGAAGCCCAACTGGGCGAAACCGTTTCCCTGTGTGGCTGGGTGAACCGCCGCCGCGACCACGGTGGCGTGATCTTTGTCGACCTGCGCGACCGTGAAGGCTATGTGCAGGTGGTGTGCGACCCCGATCGTGCCGACATGTTCAGCGCCGCCGAAGGTTTGCGCAACGAGTTCTGCGTCCAGGTCAAAGGGCTGGTGCGTGCACGTCCTGCGGGCACCGTCAACGAAGGCCTCAAGAGCGGCAAGATTGAAGTCTTGTGCCACGAACTCGTGGTGCTCAACCCCTCCGTCACACCTCCCTTCCAGCTGGACGAAGACAACCTGTCGGAAACCACGCGCCTGACGCACCGCGTGCTGGACCTGCGCCGCCCGTACATGCAGAACAACCTGATGCTGCGTTACCGTGTGTCCATGGAGGTGCGCAAGTTCCTCGACGCCAACGGTTTCGTCGACATCGAAACCCCCATGCTCACCAAGAGCACGCCCGAGGGCGCCCGCGACTACCTGGTGCCCAGCCGCGTGCATGACGGCATGTTCTTCGCGCTGCCGCAAAGCCCCCAGCTGTTCAAGCAGCTGCTGATGGTGGCCGGCTTTGACCGCTACTACCAGATCACCAAGTGCTTCCGCGACGAAGACCTGCGCGCCGACCGCCAGCCCGAGTTCACCCAGATCGATATCGAAACCTCGTTCCTGAGCGAGGAAGAAATCCGTGACATCTTCCAGGGCATGATCAAGACCGTGTTCCAGAACACCATCGGCG
>JBAQKO010000269.1:0-4442 GCA_049301075.1 Rhodoferax sp. | reverse complement strand
GACCAAGGCGGGTCGCATGAGCCCGTATTTCTTCAACGCCGGTCTGTTTGACGATGGTGCCAAACTGGGGCGTCTGGCTGAATTCTATGCGCAGCGGTTGCTGGCCAGTGGCATCGCATTCGACATGATTTTTGGCCCGGCCTACAAGGGTATCCCGCTGGCGGCAGCGGTCGCGGTGGAGCTGGCGCGCCAGGGACGCAACGTGCCGTTTGCCTACAACCGCAAAGAGGCCAAGGACCATGGTGAAGGCGGCACGCTGGTGGGGGCGCCGCTCAAGGGGCGGGTGCTGATCGTGGACGACGTGATGTCGGCCGGTACGGCCACGCGCGAGTCGATTGCCATCATCCAGGCCGCAGGCGCCACACCCCATGCGGTGCTGATTGCCCTGGACCGCCAGGAAAAGGCCACCGAAAACGGGCAGGATGTGGCGTACAGCGCTGTGCAATATGTCCGCAATCAGCTGGGGTTGCAGGTCTGCGCGATTGCGAAGCTGGACGATTTGATGCACTATCTGCACCAGCGCGGCGGTGAAACTGTGGGCCAGGAGTACCGGCGGGTACTGGCCTACCGCCAGCGGTATGGCGTGGATGAAGGGTGAGCATGAAAATAAAAAACGGCGGCATGGCGTGGGTCCTGTTCGCTTGGGTCGGCTGCACGGGGGTGGCATGGGCGCAAAGCCCGCCGATTTCGGGTGTGTATACCTGCGTGGATGCCAAGGGCCGCAAGCTGACGGCAGATCGCCCGATCCCCGAATGTACCGACCGTGAGCAGCAGGTACTGAACCCCAGCGGCACCGTGAAGGCCAAAGTGGGGCCGACGCTGACGGCGCACGAGCGCGCCGAGCTGGAGAAGAAAGAAAAACTGGCCATTGAGGAGCGCGGGCGGTTGGCCGAAGAGAAGCGGCGTGACCGGGCGCTGCTGACCCGCTACCCCAGCAAGACCGTGCACGACCAGGAGCGGGCCGAGGCCCTGGCACAGATCGGGGTGGTCATCAAGGCCGCCAGCAACCGGCTCGACGAACTGGGCCGCCAGCGCGCCGGCGTAGATGCCGAGATGGAGTTCTACAAGAAGGACCCCAACAAGGCGCCCGCCTACCTGCGCCGGCAGTTGGAAGAAAACATCCAGAGCCAGGCGGTGCAAAAACGCTTCATTGCCGAGCAGGAGGCCGAAGTCCGGCGCGTCAACCTGCGTTTTGACGACGAGTTGGTGCGTCTGCGCCAGCTGTGGACCACCGTGGCGCCCGCAGCCAGCCGCTAGTTCAGCCGGCCAGTTTGCCGCGCAGGAGTTCGTTCACCTGCTGCGGGTTGGCCTTGCCCTTGCTGGCCTTCATGATCTGGCCGACGAGGGCGTTGAGCGCCTTCTCGTTGCCGGCCTTGAATTCGGCCACATTCTTGGCGTTGGCGGCCATCACCGCGTCGACGATGGCTTCCAGCGCGCCGGTGTCGTTCATCTGTTTCAGGCCCTTGGCCTCGATGACGGTGTCGACGTCGGAGCCTTCGCCAGACCACAGCGCGTCAAAGACCTGCTTGGCGGCGTTGTTGGAAATGGTGTTGTCGACAATGCGGCCAATCAGCGACGCCAACTGCGCCGGCTTGACGGGCGCGGCTGCGATGCCAATGTCTTCGGTGTTGAGGCGGCGCGACACCTCGCCCATGACCCAGTTGCTGGCCAGCTTGGGGCTACCGCAGGTCTTGGCGGTTTCCTCGAAGTAGGCGGCGATGGCCTTGCTTTGCGTGAGCTGGGTGGCGTCGTACTCCGGCAGGCTGTAGTCGCGCACAAAACGCTCCGCCATAACGCGGGGCAATTCGGCCATCAGTCCTCGTACTTGCTGGATCCACTGCTCTGAAATGCATAGCGGGGGCAAGTCGGGATCGGGGAAGTAGCGGTAGTCGGCGGCATCTTCCTTGGTGCGCATGGCGCGGGTTTCGCCGGTGTCGGGGTTGAACAGCACCGTGGCCTGTTCAATCGCGTGGCCGTCTTCGATCTGCTCGATCTGCCAGCGCACCTCGTAGTCGATAGCCTGCTGCATGAACTTGAAGCTGTTCAGGTTCTTGATCTCGCGGCGCGTACCCAGCGGCTGGCCGGGCTTGCGCACCGAGACGTTGGCGTCGCAGCGGAACGAACCCTCCTGCATGTTGCCGTCGCAGATGCCGATCCAGGTCACGATCTTGTGCAGTTCCTTGGCGTAGGCCACGGCCTCGGCACTGGAGCGCATGTCGGGCTCGGTCACGATTTCCAAGAGCGGTGTGCCGGCGCGGTTCAGGTCGATGCCGGTCTGGCCGATGAAGTCCTCGTGCAGCGACTTGCCGGCGTCTTCTTCCAGGTGGGCGCGCACCAGGCGTACGGCCTTCTTCTCGTCACCGAGGAAGAATTCGACTGCGCCGCCCTGCACCACGGGAATCTCGAACTGGCTGATCTGGTAGCCCTTGGGCAGGTCGGGGTAGAAGTAGTTCTTGCGCGCAAAGATGCTGCGCTCGGCGATGTGGGAGTTGACCGCCAGGCCGAACTCGATGGCGCGCTCCACGGCGCCCTTGTTCATGACCGGCAGCGTACCGGGCAGGGCCAGGTCCACGGCGCAGGCCTGGGTGTTGGGCTCGGCGCCAAAAGCGGTGGAGGCGCGGCTGAAAATCTTGCTCGCGGTCGACAGCTGGGCGTGGGTCTCGAAGCCGATGATGACTTCATAGCCAGAAACGAGCGGGCCGGTCGGGCGGCCCTGTTGTTGTGCTTCAAATGTGTTCATGGTCTCGCTCATCTCAGAAGCCCTCCGGCGTACGCGCGTGCCAGTCGGTGGCTTGCTGGAAGCGGTGCGCGGCATTGAGCAGGCGCGCTTCCTGGAAGTAGTTGCCCAGCAACTGCATGCCTACCGGCATGCCACCTTCGCCAAAGCCCACCGGCACGCTCATACCGGGCAGGCCGGCCAGCGAGCCGGGCAGGGTGAAGATGTCGGCCAGGTAGTCGGCCAGCGGGTCCTTGTGGGCGCCGATCTTCCAGGCCACGGTAGGGGCCACCGGGCCGGCGATCAGGTCGCAGTCCTTGAAGGCGTTCTGGAAGTCGTCGGCAATCATGCGGCGGATCTTTTGCGCCTGCAGGTAGTAGGCGTCGTAGTAGCCGTGCGACAGCACATAGGTGCCAATCATGATGCGGCGCTTGACCTCGTCGCCAAAGCCTTCAGCGCGGGTCTTCTTGTACATGTCGGCTAGGTCAGTGTAGTTCTTGGCGCGGTGACCAAACTTCACGCCGTCGAAGCGGGACAGGTTCGAGCTGGCCTCGGCCGGCGCGATGATGTAGTACACGGGAATGGACAGCTCGGTGCGCGGCAGGCTGATGGGCACCAGCTTGGCGCCGAGCTTCTCGTATTCCTTCAGTGCGGCGTCAATGGCCGTGCGCACATCGACGGCCAGACCTTCGCCAAAGAACTCCTTCGGAATGCCGATGCGCAGGCCATCGAGCGAGTCGTTCAGCTTCAGAGAGAAGTCTTCGGCCGGCACGTCCAGCGAGGTCGAGTCGCGGTCGGGGTCGGGGCCGCACATGGCGGACAGCAGCAAGGCGCAGTCCTGGGCCGAGCGCGTCATGGGGCCGGCCTGGTCCAGGCTGGAGGCAAAGGCGATCATGCCGTAGCGCGAAGCACGGCCGTAGGTGGGCTTGATGCCGGTGATGCCGCAGAACGAGGCCGGTTGGCGGATCGAACCGCCGGTGTCGGTGCCGGTGCTGGCCGGTGCCAGGCGGGCTGCGACGGCAGTCGCGCTGCCACCCGACGATCCGCCGGGAATGCGCTCGGGGTTCCACGGGTTGCGCACCGGCTCCACCTGGCTGTGGCCAACGGCGCAAATGGCGGTGTTCTCGTTGCTGGAGCCCATCGCGAACTCGTCGCAATTGAGCTTGCCCAGCGTGACGACTCCTTGCGCGGCCAGCTTGGCCACGACGGTGGCGTCAAACGGCGAGCGGTAGTGCTTGAGCATGCGCGAACCGGCGGTCGTACAGAAGTCCTTGGTGACAAAGATGTCCTTGTGCGCCACGGGCACACCTTCCAGCGCGCCGGCCGTGCCGTTGGCGATGCGGGCGTCGGCGGCGCGGGCCTGGGACAGCGTGACCTCGGGGTTGACGGAGACAAAGGCGCCCAGGTTGGCGTGCGCGTTGGCGCGGTCCAGGAAATGCTGGGCGACCTCGACGGCCGACACCTGCTTGGTGGCCAGGGCCTGGGTCAAGGCGTGCACGCTCAGGTCGTGCAGCGCATCAGAAGCGGTGGAATGGGGTTGCGTCATCGTCAGCTCAAAAAAATTATTCAATCACCTTGGGGACCAGGAACAGCCCGTGTTCCACGGCCGGTGCACTCTTCTGGTTGGCTTCGCGCTGGTTGGGTTCACTCACCCGGTCCTCGCGCAAACGCAGGGCGATGTCCGACAGGGCGACCACCGGATGGGCCAGGGGTGTGATGCCGGTGG
>JBAQKO010000268.1:0-10779 GCA_049301075.1 Rhodoferax sp. | reverse complement strand
GCGCAGCCTGCCCGCTGCTGCCGCCCCGGCGTCCCGTCCGGCACGCCTGCTGGGCAAGCTGGGCATTCTGGGCGGCATTGTGACCGCCCAGTCCATGGTCATCCTGTTGATGACGCTGTTCGCGCTGAACCTGCACATTGCCAGCCTGGCACCGTACGTGCTGACGCTGGTGCTGACCTCGCTGTCGTTCCTCATGATCATCGTGGCGCTGACGCGCGCCTTTGGCGATGCGGGCAAGGCGGCATCGCTCATTCTGTTGATCCTGCAGCTGTCGTCGGCCGGTGGGGTGCTCCCGGTGGAACTCAGTGGCGGCATTTACCAGGCCCTGAGTCCCTGGTTGCCGTTCACATGGGTGATCAAGGCCCTGCGCGCCAGCATGTTCGGCGCCTTTGACGGCAGCTGGCTCACGTCCTGGCTGGCCATCGGGCTGGCCGGTACGCTGGCGTGGCTGGTGGCCTGCTTTGTCGGCCAGTGGAAGTTGGTCAGTGCGGAAGAACACCGCCCGGCCATCGATATCTGACTAGGCCGTCAGCCCCAGGCGTTCACACAGGGCCAGCGTGGCGGCACTCTGGTTCATGGTGTAGAAATGCAGGGCCGGCGCACCGCCGGCACGCAGCTGCTCGCACAGGCGGGTCACCACATCCAGACCGAATGCCTTGATGGAAGCCGTGTCGTCGCCCAGACTCTGCAGGCGCAGGCGAATCCAGCGCGGGATCTCGGCGCCGCTGGCGTCCGAAAACCGCATGAGCTGGGTGGAACTGGTAATGGGCATGATGCCCGGCACCACGGGCACGTTCAAGCCCAGCGCGGCCACCTCATCCACAAAGCGGAAGTAGGCATCGGCGTTATAGAAGTACTGGGTGATAGCGGAGTTGGCTCCTGCGCGCACCTTGGTGGCAAAAGCCTGCAAATCGCTCGCCGGCGACTTGGCCTGGGGATGGACTTCGGGGTAGGCCGCCACTTCAATGAAAAAATCGTTGCCGGTCTCGGCGCGGATGAAGGCCACCAGGTCACTGGCGTAATGGAACTCGCCGCCCATGCCGTAGCCGCTGGGCAAGTCGCCACGCAGGGCTACCAGGCGCTTGACGCCCATGGCCTTGAGGGTGGCCAGTTGCGCGCGTACCGTTGCCTGGGTGGCGCCGATGCAGGAAAAGTGCGAGGCCGCGCTCACGCCCTCATCCAGAATTTCGCGCACCGTGTTGAATGTGCCCTCCTGGGTGGAGCCGCCCGCCCCGAACGTGACCGAGCAGAACTCGGGCTGGAGCGCGTACAGCTGCTGGCGCGCAGCGCGCAGCTTGTCAGCCCCCTCCGGCGTCTTGGGTGGGAAAAACTCCAGGCTGACAGGCATGCGGGAGGTTGGTTTCATGGTTTTTGGGCACAAATGAAAAACTCGTGGTTGCCGTCGCCACCAGCAATGGGCGAGTCGAACCACGCGGTCACAGTCAAATCCAGCGCGGCACAGGCCTCGCGCAGGCGCTGCTCCACGATGGCATACATGGCGGCATCCCGGACGATGCCACCCTTGCCCACCTGGCCGGGCTGCAACTCAAACTGGGGTTTGACCAGCATCAGCAGTGTGCCACCGGGTTTCAGGAACGGCACGACGGCCGGCAGCACCAGGGTCTGCGAGATGAAGGACAAATCGCCCACCACCACGTCAAACGCGGGCACAAACGGCTCCGCCTCCTCGTTTTCGGGGTCAAACAGGCCGCCAGCCCCCGTGTAATTTGCGCAGGCAGCTACAAAATCGCTAGCATCCAGCGCGCGGGCATTGACGCCCTCCACGCACAGAACCCGGCCGTCCTCGCGGATGGAGGGGTGCAACTGGGCACTGCCCACATCCACCCCCACCACCAGACGCGCACCGTGCTGCAGCAGGCAGTCGGTAAAACCGCCGGTCGATTGCCCCACATCCAGGCAGGCCAGGCCGTCCACGGACAAGCCCACCTGTTTGAGTGCCGCTTCCAGCTTCAGGCCGCCACGCGAGACGTAGCGGGCCTCGGAGTCGTCCAGCAGTTGCAGGGGGGCATCTTCCGGAACGTCGTCGCCATTCTTGGCCACGGTCTTCCATTCGTCACCCTTCTTCCACTGCACGCCGTCGGCAATCAGGCGCTGGGCCTGCGAGCGGGTGCTCGCCAGGCCCCGCTGCACCAGCAGTTGGTCAATGCGCATGCGGGCCTTGGCTTAGTAGCGGTACGTGTCTTTTTTGTACGGACCGGACTTGCTGACGCCAATGTAGGCGGCCTGCTCGTCGGTCAGCTCGGACAACATGGCACCGACCTTCTTCAGGTGCAGGCGCGCCACTTTTTCGTCCAGGTGCTTGGGCAGCACGTAGACCTTGCCCACCTTGTATTCCTTGGGCTTGGTGAACAGCTCGATCTGGGCGATGGTCTGGTTCGCAAAGCTCGACGACATGACGAAGCTGGGGTGGCCGGTGCCGCAGCCCAGGTTCACCAGACGGCCCTTGGCCAGCAGGATGATGCGCTTTTCGGGTTTGCCGTTCTTGCCCTTGGTGGCGGGGAAAATCACGTGGTCCACCTGGGGTTTGATCTCTTCCCACTGCAGCTTTTCCAGCGAAGCGACGTCGATTTCATTGTCGAAGTGACCAATGTTGCTGACGATGGCCTGGTCCTTCATGGCCGCCATGTGCTTGTAGGTGATGACGTTCTTGTTGCCGGTGCAGGTCACAAAAATGTCCGCCTTGTCGGCGGCGTATTCCATGGTCACGACCTTGTAGCCTTCCATGGCGGCTTGCAGGGCGTTGATGGGGTCGATCTCGGTCACCCACACCTGGGCCGAGAGGGCGCGCAGGGCCTGGGCGCTGCCCTTGCCCACGTCGCCGTAACCCGCCACCACAGCCACCTTGCCGGCAATCATCACGTCGGTGGCGCGCTTGATGGCGTCCACCAGGGATTCGCGGCAACCGTACAGGTTGTCGAACTTGCTCTTGGTCACCGAGTCGTTGACGTTGATGGCGCGCAGCTTGAGCGTGCCCTTGGCCGACATTTCTTCCAGGCGCATCACGCCGGTGGTGGTTTCCTCGGTCACGCCGACGATGTTCTTCAGGCGGCGGCTGTACCAGGTGGGGTCCAGCTTGAGCTTGGCCTTGATGGCCTTGAACAGGCAGATTTCTTCTTCGCTGCCGGGCTTGGCCAGGACCTTGATGTCCTTTTCGGCACGGGCACCCAGGTGCATCAGCAGCGTGGCGTCACCACCATCGTCCAGGATCATGTTGGGGCCTTCGGCGGCCGTGCCCTTTTTGCCACCGAATTCGAAGATGCGGTGGGTGAAGTCCCAGTACTCTTCCAGCGTCTCGCCTTTGTGCGCAAACACGGGCGTGCCCTGGGCCACCAGCGCGGCGGCGGCGTGGTCTTGCGTGGAGAAGATGTTGCACGAGGCCCAGCGCACTTCGGCGCCCAGAGCCTGCAGGGTCTCGACCAGCACGCCGGTCTGGATGGTCATGTGCAGCGAACCGGTGATGCGTGCGCCCTTGAGGGGCTGGCTCTTGGCGAACTCTTCGCGGATGGCCATCAGGCCGGGCATCTCGGTCTCGGCAATCGTCAGTTCCTTGCGGCCCCAGGGCGCCAGGCCCAGGTCGGCAATTTTGTAGTCTTCGGTCTTGGCAGGTTTGATCACGCTCATGGCTTGCTCCAAAAGTAACTCGTTAAGCCACTAAGCCATGCGGGGAAACCAAAAAGAAGGCTCACCACACGGACCAGTGGGTGAGCGCGGTTGACTGGCGTTGCCCCGACAGGAGAAACGTGTTCCGAGCCTCACTCGCGCTCCTTGCCAACATCGGGAAGGGGGCGAGCTGCAACGCTCCTCGGAAAACCGCCATTATACGAAGGTACGCGCCGGTGTCACCTGCGTGGCAGACCCGCAGCGCCGCGTCACAGACACTGGCAGCCTCATACAGGAGCCTTGCATGGACATTCGAAACAAAGTCGCCATCGTCACCGGTGGCGCCAGCGGCATCGGCCGCAGCATTGCGCGCCGCTTTGCCGCCGACGGCGCCCGCGCCGTGGTCGTGGCCGACCTGAACCTGGAACGCGCGCAGGAAGTGGCGGCGGAGTTCAACGGCCTGGCCGTGCGCTGCGATGTAAGTAAAGAGGCGGACATCCAGGCCTTGATCGCCACCACGCGGGAGCACTATGGCCAGGTGGACGCCTACATCTCCAACGCCGGCATTCTGGGCCGCATGGGCGGACTGGATCTGGAAGACCCGCTGTGGGAAGCCATGTGGCACATCCACGGCATGGCCCATGTGTGGGCCGCACGCGCCGTGGTGCCCGAGATGGTGGCGCGCGGCGAGGGCTTCTTTATGGTGACCGCCTCGGCCGCCGGGCTGCTGACGATTGTCGAATCCGCCCCCTATGCCGTGACCAAGCACGCCGCCGTGGCCTTTGCCGAATGGCTGCGCATCGCCTACGGGCGCAAGGGCGTGCAGGTGGCCTGCCTGTGCCCGCAATCGGTGCAGACCGACATGGTGGGCGACAGTGACGGCGGCTCGGCCGCGGTCAACGGCATCATCGCCCCGGAAGTGGTGGCGCAGGAAGTGGTCACCACCATGGGCAGCGGCAAATTCCTGGTGCTGCCCCACCCCGAAGTGGCGCAGTATTTCCGCAACAAGGGCCAGGACTACGAGCGCTGGATCGGCGGCATGCAGAAGAAGTATGCCCGCCACACCGAGGGCGCGTAGCCCGGGGGGAACCCCCGAATTTGATCTGGGTCAACACGCGGCAAGAATCCAAAACTGGAGGGTATACCCGCATTAGGATGACCCCACTTCGGCCATCCAGCGACCTGCTTTGGGGTAGCGCTCGGCCGTGCAAACGACCACGCAACGAAGTGTTTCGATATGGCCCACGCCGAACTGCTGCCCCGCGAAGACAAGTTAACCGATGCCCTGGACGCCATGGACCAGGGTTTCCTGTGGCTGGACCCCGAGTTGCGGGTGCGCCAGCACAACCGCGCCTACCGCCGCCTGCTGGACCTGGAGCAGGCAGACCAGTTCATCGGCCAGCCCTACAGCGCGTTGCTGCAGTTCTTCCTGGAACGCGGCGAGTTTGCCGACATGGGCGTGCAGGAGGACTTCGTTGCCAGCCGGCTGCGGTCCATGCGGGCCGGCGAACCGCACCGCCTGGAGCGGGCGCGCCCCAATGGCGTGCTGCTGCGCGTGGCCGCGGTGCCGCTGGCGGCGGGAGGCTACGTCTTCACCTACCTGGACGTCACCCGCGAGAACCGCGCGCTGGAGGAGGTGCAACGCACCGTCAAGGCCGCGGTGGTGGCCATGGCCAACTTCGCCGAGCACCGCGACACCGACACCGGCGTACACGTGTTGCGGGTCGCCCGCCTGGTGGGCCAGATTGCCCGCCAGCTCCATACCCAGGGGCATTTCCACGACACCGTGAACGAAGCGTTCATTGAACAGGTGCGCATCGCCAGCATCCTGCATGACGTGGGCAAGATCTCCGCGCCCGACCGCATCCTGCTCAAGCCCGGGCCGCTGACCGACGACGAGCGCAAAACCATGATGCTGCACCCCACCAAGGGCGCCCAGTTGCTGCGCCAGGCCCACCTGATGATGGGCGAGAGTGCCTACCTGCGCATGGGCGCCGACATCGCCCAGACCCACCATGAGTGGTTCGATGGCAGCGGCTACCCCTCGGGCCTGGCCGGTGACGATATTCCCCTGGCGGGACGCATCTGCGCCATCGCCGACGTGTTTGACGCCCTGACCTCGCGGCGCCCCTACAAGGCGCCCTGGAGCACCGAGCGCGCCGTGGCCCAGATTGCGCAGCAACGGGGCCGGCAGTTCGACCCGGCCGTGACGGATGCCTTCATCGAAGTCATCCGCAACCGCGAGGCGGTTTCAGTCGTGCAGTGGACCGACGCCATGAGCGTGGGCGACCAGCACATCGACGAGCAGCACATGATCCTGATGGACACCATCAACCAGCTCGCCACGGCCGAGAGCCAGAACGACCGCCCCGTGGTGGCCATGATCATTGACGAGCTGGTGAGCTACGCCTCCTTCCATTTCGACTACGAAGAGCAGCTGATGGCCGATGCCGGCTACCCGGATCTGGAGAAGCACCAGCGCATCCACCACGGCTTCAGCCAGTGGATCGCTGAAGTGCGGGACGATTTCATCCACCGCCGTCGCACCCAGGTGGGGGAGCGCATCCTGCGGTTTCTGCGCGACTGGCTGCGCAACCACATCCTTGACGAGGACCAACTGTACCGCCCGTACCTGGGGCCGAAGAAGTAGCGGGCCCGCCCGCCTCCGGTAAAATCGGCCGCTTCCGGGCGAACGCCCGCGGGGGTGCACGCGCACTCCTTGCCCCACCTTCTGGAACCCCCTGTGTCCTTCCTTGCCGAAACCCGCCGCCGCCGTACCTTTGCCATCATTTCCCACCCGGACGCGGGCAAGACCACGCTGACGGAAAAACTACTGCTGTTCTCGGGTGCGATCCAGATCGCCGGCTCGGTGAAGGCGCGCAAGGCCAGCCGCCACGCCACCTCCGACTGGATGGAGATTGAAAAGCAGCGCGGCATCTCGGTGGCATCCAGCGTGATGCAGATGGTCTACCGCGACCACGTCATCAACCTGCTCGACACCCCCGGCCACAAGGACTTCAGCGAGGACACCTACCGCGTGCTCACCGCCGTGGACTCGGCGCTGATGGTGATTGACGCCGCCAACGGCGTGGAAGCGCAGACACGCCGCCTGATCGAAGTCTGCCGCCAGCGCGATACCCCCATCATCACCTTCGTGAACAAGATGGACCGCGAAGTGCGCGAGCCGCTGGACATCCTGGACGAAATCGAACGCGAACTGGGCATGCCCTGCGTGCCCATGACCTGGCCGGTGGGCCAGGGCAAGGCATTTGGCGGCATCATCAACCTGCGCACCCAGGCCATGACGGTGTTCGAATCGGGCAGCGAACGCCGCCCGCAGGACTTTGACACCGTGCCCTTGAACGACGCGGAGTCCCTGCAAAAACGCTTTGGCCACGAGTGGACCACCGCGATCGAAAGCATGGAATTGGCCACCGGCGCATCCCCCGCCTGGGACCACGAAGCCTTTTTGGCCGGCAAACAGACGCCGGTGTTCTTTGGCTCGGGCGTGAACAATTTCGGCGTGATGGAAGTGCTGGACGCGCTGGTGGATTTGGCCCCCAGCCCGCGCAGCCGCACCAGCACCACCCTGGTCAACCGCCAGCCGGTGGTGAAAGAAGTGCAACCCGAAGACGATGCCTTCAGCGGCGTGGTGTTCAAGGTGCAGGCCAACATGGATGCCAACCACCGCGACCGCATCGCCTTCGTGCGCGTGGCCTCGGGCAAATACACACCGGGCATGAAGCTGAAAGTCATGCGCACCGCCAAGGAACTGCGCCCCACCAGCGTGGTGACCTTCATGAGCCAGCGCCGCGAGGCGGTGGAAGAGGCCTATGCCGGCGACATCGTGGGCTTTACCACCCACGGCGGCGTGCAGCTCGGCGACACCATTACCGACGGCAGCGTCAACCTGCTCTACACCGGCCTGCCCTTCTTCGCGCCCGAAATGTTCATGACCGTGGTGCTGCGCAACCCCTTGCGCACCAAGCAATTGCAGCAGGGCCTGGCCCAGCTGGGCGAAGAAGGCGCCATTCAGGTCTTCAAGCCCGAAATGGGCGGCAACATGCTGCTGGGCGCCGTCGGCCAGTTGCAGTTTGAAGTGGTGCAGCACCGCCTCAAGGGCGAGTACGACGCCGACATCCGTCTGGAGGGCTGCCAGTACACCGGCGCGCGCTGGATCACGGCCGACACCCCGAAGGAACTGCAGGAGTTCATCAACGCCTACCCGGCGCGCATGGCGCGTGACGCGGCCGACACCCTGGCCTACCTGTGCACCAGCCCCTACGACGTGCGCCTGGCGCAGGAACGTTTCCCCAAGATCCACTTCCATCCGCTACGCGAGCATGCGGGCCTGGCCCTGCAAAACGCCGGCTAGCGGGGACGCGTAACGCATGACGGCACCGTCTTCCGCCACGCCCGTGCCGGGCGCGTCCCTGGGCCTGACGGCCATCTTCGTCTCCACCTTCCTGGAGCTGGTGTCGCACTTCATGCTGATGCCGCTGCTGTTGCTGCGCATGAAGGGCGCGGATGTATCCACCACCGTGGCCGGGCTGTTTGCCGCTACCGGCTGGCTGGGTATTTTTGTCATGACGCCGTTCGCCTCCACCATTGCCAACCGGCTGGGCCGCCGGCCCGCACTGTGGGCAGCCGGCTCGGTGCTGACGGCGTCGGCCCTGCTGTTCACCCTGTCGGACGAACTCTGGGTGTGGTTCGCGCTGAACCTGGCCTCCGGCATTGCCATGGCCCTGCGCTGGGTGCTGGCCGAAGCACTGATTGCCGAGTTCTGCCCACCCGAGCAGCGCGGCCGCTACGTGGGTTTCTTCCAGACCCTGGTCAGCACCACCTTCATCACCGGCCCGGCCGCGTTGGTGTGGATGGGCGCGGACAACCCACACACACTGTGGGTGGTGGTGGGCTTCTCGGCGCTGGGCCTGGCGTGGACGGCGCTGATTCCCAAGGTGCCACACGCGCAGGACGCCGACACCGCCCACGTCGGGCTGCAGGGCCTGTGGCAGGCGCTGCGGGCGCACCCCATCATCATGCTGGCCGGGTTTGTGGGCGGCTTTTTTGAAACGGGTGTTACGTCCATCCTGCCGCTGTACGGGCTGGCGCTGGGTCTGGGCGTGGGCGCCGCGGCACTGCTGGTATCGGCCAGCGGGCTGGGCGGCGTGATCGTCATGCTGCCGGCCGGCATGGTGGCCGACCGCTTCGCCGACCAGGCCCAAGGGCGGCGCACGTTGATGGTGTTCTTTGCCGCCGTGATGCTGGCCGCCACCTGTGTGCTGCCCTTTGTTGCCACCATCGGCTGGCTGGCCTGGCCCATCGTGTTCCTCTGGGGCGGTGCGGGCGGCACGCTGTACACCATGGCCATGACCGACATCGGTGCGCGCGAAAAAGGCATTACCCTGGTCAACAGCACCGCCGTGCTGGTGCTGACCTACACGCTGGGCGGCCTGACCGCCTCGGGCATGTCCGGCGCCCTGATCGACTGGTCGCCCACCGTAGGCTTTCCCCTCGTGCTGATTGCGGTGGCCGCTATCGGTTTGATCGCAGTGGTGCGTTCACGCCACGCGGTGAGCCTGTAGCCCCGGAGCATCCTGCTGCGGATGCTGGCCTACAAGCCAAATTGACCGTCAGCCCTTATGGAATGTGCGCAGGTAGCTATTATTTTCGTAGCGAATTTTAAATACCTGTGTACTTTTTGCTGTTGCCACGCGCTGTGGCCACCGGGTATTTTTCGGCGTTGACCTGCAGCTTGCGCTGGGCGGCGTCCATGAGGTCAATGTCCAGCTTGTCGCACAGTTGCAGCAGGTAGAGGAATACGTCGGCCGCTTCGGCGGCGACCTGCGCCTTCTTGTCACCGGCAAGGGCCTGGCTTTGTTCTTCCGTCAGCCACTGAAAGTGCTCCAGCAGTTCAGCCGCCTCCACCGACAGCGCGCAGGCCAGGTTCTTGGGAGCGTGGAACTGCTCCCAGTCGCGCGCACGGGCGAAGTCGCGCAGGGACTGGATCAGAGGCATCAGGGCGGTGTTCATACAACTGCTCCTCACCGTGCCAGCACCGGTGCCAGCGCCACGCCGGTGTGCGTGCGCAGCTGCACGACCGCTTCGGGCGTGGCCGCAGCCACCACCTGGCCACCGGCGTTGCCGCCGTCCGGCCCCAGATCGATGACCCAATCCGCCTCGGCAATCACGTCCAGATCGTGCTCGATGACGACCACGCTGTGGCCGCCGTTGACCAGCCGGTGCAGCACGTGGATGAGCTTTTCCACATCGGCCATGTGCAGGCCCACGGTGGGTTCGTCCAGCACGTAGAGCGTGTGCGGCGCCTTCTGGCCGCGTCGGCCAATGTCATCACGCACCTTGGACAGCTCCGTCACCAGCTTGATGCGTTGCGCCTCACCGCCGCTGAGCGTGGGTGAAGGCTGGCCCAGCGTGAGGTAACCCAGGCCCACGTCTTTCAGCAGTTGCAGCGGGTGCGCTATGGATGGCATGGCGGCGAAGAACTCCACCGCCTCGTCCACTTCCATCTGCAGCACATCGCCAATGTTCTTGCCGCGCCAGGTGACGGCCTGCGTCTCGGGGTTGAAGCGCGCGCCCTTGCAGGTTTCGCACAGCACTTTCACGTCCGGCAAGAAGCTCATGCCGATGGTGCGGATGCCCTGCCCTTCGCAGCCGGGGCAGCGGCCTTCGCCGGTGTTGAAGCTGAAGCGGTTGGCCGCATAGCCGCGCGCCTTGGCCTCCAGCGTGTCGGCAAAGAGTTTGCGGATGGTGTCCCAGAAGCCGATGTAGGTGGCGGGGCAGGAGCGCGGCGTCTTGCCGATGGGGGTCTGGTCCACTTCCAGTACGCGGTCGATGGTCTCGAAACCTTCGACGCCTTCGCAGCCGGTCCACTGGATCTTTTCACCAGCCTCCAGTGCGTCGCGGCCAGCCTTGGTGCTGCGCTTTTGCACGGCCACTTGCACGTTGGTCAGCAGCACGTCTCTTGCCAAGGTGGACTTGCCCGAGCCACTGACACCGGTGATGGCGACCAGGCGCTTGAGGGGCACGTGGGCAGTGACGTTTTGCAGGTTGTGGAGCTTGGCGCCCTTGACGGTCAGCCAGTTGATGGGCGCGTCTTTTGCAGGGTCCGCAGCGGGAGCCCTTGGGGCAGGCTCCTCA
>JBAQKO010000267.1:0-4207 GCA_049301075.1 Rhodoferax sp. | reverse complement strand
AGGCCATGGTCGAGATCGGCGCGGCGGTCGCCGACCAGCTTGCCAACTTGGTGGATGCGCCCGCCAGCGCACGGGAAAACCAGTCCCGGCGTGACGCCTGGACTGCCTACAAGCAGTGTCGCCCCCTGTGGCTCGACAACACCATGAAAGTCTGGCGCGCGAGCCTGGAGCCGCCGAAGAAAAGCCCATCCAACCCTGCGGATGTGGCCGGGCTGGAACTGGTGGGCACCGAAGTGGTCGAGAACAAGATTCTGGCCTCGCGCATGGTGCTGGCAGTCATGGAAAAAGTCGGCGAGCAGCAGGAAGACCTGCGCGTGCGCATCCAGTATCTGGAAGGCACACGGGAGTTGCCGGGGCACGATGTGTTGCGTCCGGAAGTCCTGGTGCTGTTGATGGTGGAACAATGGGTGACTGCGGGCATGCCCGGGGATTCGTGGTCCATGGTCAACGACGTGGTTCAGAAGATCCTGGTGGAGCGTTTGAAGGCGGCGTACGCCAACGCCAACGAGCTGCTCATCAAAAAGGGCGTCATGCCCACCATTGAACTCAAGGACCGCGTCAAGATTCCGGTTCACAATGCTGCGCCGCGTGGCCCCGTATCTGCCAACCTGTCGGCGCCGGGCGCGCCGTCCGCTCCGGCAGCAGGCGCCCAGGCCGCCGCAGGGGGACCACAGGCGGCAGCGGCCCATCCGCCGGCTCGATCATCGGAAGCGCCAAACGGTGTCGCACCGGCATCCGCAGCGGCGTCCCCGGATGGGGGATTGTTTGGCGGCCGTCTGGGCTGGGGGGGGCACGGGCGTCCCGCGGCCGGGGGCGATTCCGTTCCACCGAGCATGGGCGCGTCGTCCACTTCGTCACCGGCGCCGTTCTGGCAGCAGCCATCGGGGATGCAGAGTGCCGGGTATGGCGCGGCCGATGAGACCCGCATGATGACCGCCACCACGCCCCTAGCACGCGCGCGCAGCCGGGCGCAGGGCGTCATTGGCCAGATCCGGCGCCTGTTCGTGAGCCACGGGGGCGGCGATTTTGTCAGCACCGCGCACCACGTGCCATCCCCTGCCTTGATGGCCGCCATGGCACCGCCGCCGCCGGGGCAAGCGGCAACCTACGCAACCGGGGGCACTCTGTACGAAGACTATAGCCCTGCCGGCGTGGCCCGCGTGGCCGGTGAATTGCGCGAGCAGACCGCCGACCTGAAAAAGAAGGCCGAGACCAAGGGTGAAAAGGCCACGATTGAAATTGTGGCGCTGATGTTCCAGGCAATCCTGTCCGAGGACCGCATTCCCCCGGGTATCCGGGTGTGGTTTGCCCGCTTGCAGATGCCGGTGCTGCGCGTGGCGCTGGAAGACCCGGACTTTCTGGGAACAACCACCCACCCGGCCCGTTTGCTGATCGACCGCATGGGGTCGTGTGTCATGGGTTTCGACTCTGCCGGTGTGCACGGCAAGGCCATGGAAGCCGAGATCAAGCGCATCGTGCAGGTGGTGGAGCAATACCCCGAAACCGGCAAGAAGGTCTACCAGATCGTGTACGACGAGTTCCAGAAATTCCTGGACAAGTTCCTGACCGAAAAAGGGCCGGCGCAGAAAGTGGTGAGCGTGGCGCAGCAGGTGGAGCAAAAGGAAACGCTGGCCATTCAGTACACCATTGAGCTGCGCAACATGCTCAAGGACATGCCGGTGCGCGTCGAGATCCGCAACTTCCTGTTCAAGGTGTGGGCCGAGGTGCTGGCCGTGGCGGCCGTGCGCAAGGGGCCGCAGCACGCCGATACGCTCGCGCTCAAGAAATCGGCGACCGACCTGGTGTGGGCCGCCAGTGCCAAGCCCAACCGCGCGGATCGCGCCCGCGTCATCCAGGACCTGCCCAACTTGCTGTTGCGCCTACGTTCGGGTATGTCCTTGCTGGCCATGGCGCCGTCCGAGCAGGAGGCGCACATCAAGACGCTTAGCGACACCCTGGCCGATGCCTTCCTGTCCAAGACCCAGGCGATTCCGCAGGAGAAAATCGATGCCATGGCCCAGCGCCTGGGCAATCTGGAAGATTTCGTGAGCGAGGACGGCATGGGCGACTTGCCCCTGGACGCGGAGAGCATCGAGATGATGCTGGGCATTGAGGCTTCTGCCATCGAAGTGGTCGCCAGCGGCGGCTCCAAGCCGACGGCCGCCATGCTGGCTTGGGCGCAGGAACTGCAGCCCGGCTCCTGGTTTACGCTGGACCACAACAGCCAGATCACGCAGGTGCAGTTTGCCTGGCGCAGCGACCGCAAGCATCTGAATCTGTTTGCCGCACCTTCAGGGCGGTGTTTCCTGATCCAGGGTGGGCGTCTTGCGGCCTATTTGCAGGCGGGTTTGCTGTTGCCACAGGAAGAGGAAACCCTGACCGTGCGCGCCACCCGCAATGCGCTGACCAAGCTGGAAGCCAATCCCGAGCGGCTGCTGGCCTGATCAGGCCAGCGTTCTAACCGGCGGGATCTCAGTGCGCGACGCGCTCGCTGGTGTCCTCACACAACTCGTCGAGTATCAGGGCATCAGGTTCCTGGCCGAAACTCCAGTAGACCATCAGGATGATGATCTTGAGATCGTCCAGTGACACCGGTGAACCGGAGGCCGCCATGGCCCGGTCGATCACGACTTCGCGCATGTGCGCCGGCAATACGCCCGCTGATTCCAGAAAGCTGACGAACCCCAGGCATTGCGCACCCAGGTGGAGTTGCTCCATGGCCGGGTAGATGCGCACGCTGGTGGGGCTAGGCTCCCGCAGCCAGGGCTCTGGCAGCGTCCGTTGGCTGGTGTCCGCAAGGCCGATGGACCCGCCGGCAGCGGTGTTCAGGCCCTTGAGCCAGGCCATCGCATCGTCGATCTCATCGGAAGCAAACCCGACGGCATTGAGCTTGCGCTCCAGATGGGCCGGTTCGGGGCAGCTGTCGCCGGTGTAATAGTTTTCGTAAACGAAGACAAGAACTTCAAACATGGCGCCAATATAGCGCAGAAAAACCGGCCCAACGCCGCAGGTCGGACTTGCCCCGCTTTTCCGCGTTTAGCTGCGCGCCACGCGCTGAAACAGGCCCCCGGGCAGGCGGCCCAGCTCGCCCTGCAGTTCCAGTTCCAGTAGCCGTACTTGCAGTGTGGGTGTATCCAGTCCGGTGCGGGCCTGGAGTGCGTCCAGTCCGACGGGATCAAAGCCGAGTGCCTGCAGCAGACTATCTTCAGCGTCCATGGCTCCGTCTGCCTCGTTGTCATCTGCGTGGGCAGCTATCGAATCCGTAGCACTGCGCAGCGCAGGGGGGGGCTGCAATTCTTCCAGTATGTCCTGGGCGCACTCCACCAGCTTGGCGCCTTGCCGGATAAGGGCATGGCAGCCCCGGGCCTGGGTGGAGTGGATGGAGCCGGGAATGGCGAATACCTCCTTGCCCTGTTCGACCGCCAGCCGTGCGGTGATCAGGGAGCCCGACTGCAACGCCGCCTCGACCACCAGGGTGCCGCGCGCCAAACCGGCAATGATGCGGTTGCGCCGCGGAAAGTTGGCAGCGTGTGGCGGTGTACCCAGCGGGTATTCGCTGAGCAGCACGCCGTGCTGGGCAATACGGTGGGCGAGGTCCCGGTGCTGCTTCGGGTAGACCCGGTCCAGGCCGGTGCCCACCACGGCCACTGTGGCAAGCTGGCTGGCGTTGGCGCCGTCCAGCGCGCCGGCGTGGGCGGCACCATCCACACCCAGTGCCAGTCCCGATACCACCGTCCATCCGGCCTGGGCCAGAGCCAGGGAAAACTGCCGTGCATTGGCAGCCCCTTGCGGTGTCGGGTTGCGGCTGCCCACCACGGCAATGCAGTGCGTCAGCATGGTGTTCAAACCGTCCGTCTGCCAAGCCGCCGGGGTGCCCATGCCGTACAACAGCAGTGGGGGATCCTCCATGTGCAGCAGGGCTTGCGGGTAGGCCGGATCGCCCAGTGTCAGGATCCGGTGCCTCTGGGTGTCGGATTGCAGCCAGTCCCACGTGGTTTCCAACAGCGCCTGCAGTTCGGCAGGTTCCTGCTGCAGCGCCGCTGTTTGCTGCGCGCCGGCCACTTGGCCCAGGGCCGTGGCGGATTGCGCAAAGATGTTTGCGGGCAGGCCAAAGGCGGTCAGCAGCCGCCTGGCGGTGCTGTTGCCGATGCCGGGGGTCAGGTGCAGCCGCAGCCAGCCGGCGAGTTCTTCGCGCTCCATGGGGCGG
>JBAQKO010000266.1:0-1685 GCA_049301075.1 Rhodoferax sp. | reverse complement strand
GCTTTGATGTGCGGGGTGGCTGGAGCGAGCATTTCGCCAGCCGCTTTGCCGGGCAGCCCTTCAAGTCGGTGGCGCTGGCGTTTACCAACGCGCAGGGCGTGCACTTCGGGCGCAAGGGCGAGTTCGTGGCCACGGCCACGGGCGTCGAGGGCAGCCTGGTTTATGCGGCCTCTGCCTTGCTGCGTGACGAAATCATCCGCACCGGCAGTGCCACCGTCCAGCTGGACCTGTTGCCCGACATGACGCACGAGCGCGTGCAGGCCGAGGTCAGCCACCCGCGCGGCACGCGTTCGCGCTCCAGCCACCTCAAGAGCCGGCTGCACCTGGAAGGCATCAAGGCCGGCATCCTGTACGAACTGGCGTCCAAGGAAACCCTGGCCGACCCGGTGCAACTGGCCGCGGCCATCAAGGCGCTGCCCCTCACGCTGGTGGCGGCGCGGCCCATCGACGAGGCCATCAGCACGGCCGGTGGCGTGCTGTTCGAGGTGCTCACGCCCCAGTTGATGCTGGAGGCGCTGCCTGGCGTGTTCTGCGCCGGTGAAATGCTCGACTGGGAAGCCCCGACCGGCGGCTACCTGCTCACCGCCTGCTTTGCCAGTGGCCGGCGCGCCGGGCAGGGCGTCTTGCAGTATTTACAAGGTAAATAGGCGGCTAGCCACCGCGCCAATTGCGCAGGCAGCTATCAAAACGATAGCGTCTGCGGCCATCCGCGGGGCCTGAAGCTCAGGCTTTGCCGGGCAGCATGCGCTGCAGGGTGTTGTCGCGCTGGATGTAGTGGTGGTAGAGACCGGCCGCCGCGTGCAGCCCCACCAGCACGTAGCCGATGGTGGCGCCGGCTTCGTGCAGCTCCTTGATCCACTCGGCTGCGCTCTTGTTTTCCGCGATCAGCGGGGGCAGCTCCAGCCCAAAGAAGAAAGGCACCGGCTTGCCCTTGGCACTCAGAATCAGCCAGCCCGCCAGGGGCAGACCCAGCATCAGGGCGTAAAGCCCCAGGTGCATCAGCTTGGCCATGGCGTTTTGCCAGGCCGGTGGTGCCGGCTGGATCAGCGGTGTGGGGCCCGCCCAGCGCAGCAGCAGGCGCAGCCAGACCAGCGCAAATACCGAGATGCCCAGCATGTAGTGCCAGGTCTTGAAGGCTTCGCGCATCGGGTCGCCCTTGGGAAACATGCCGCGCAATTCCATGCTGGCGGCCACGGCCACCAGCAACAAAACCATGAGCCAGTGCATGGCGATGGAGGGCGTGCTGAAACGTTTGGGTGTGTTGAGTGGGGTCATGTCCTGCTCCTGATAAGTTGCCCGTATGGTGACGGCGTGATCTTAAGGCTGGCTGAAGAGGTGGCCGTCCATTTCCGGCAGGGGTGTCAACGGGGACGGGGGAGGGACGGCGTTCGCGCGCTTGGGGCGACGCTGGCAAACCCATCGGCGCGTGGAATTCGCACCGCTGCGGTTTTTTTTGAATAAGGTGACGGACCCCGACCCCGGCACTGGCTCCGCAGTTAGGGCTGCTTGGTTCCCCACCTGACCCGGTTGGCCGCCTCACCATGCGGGAGGGCCCGTCGGGGTCTATTCTAGGCGAATTCAGGGTTTACCGTGCGGGCTGCTGCGGTATCGGCCGTGGAAGATTTCCGTCGGGCAGGCCGGGTGCGGCGCTGTCACCACATAGAATCTCCTCCCATGTCCTATCT
>JBAQKO010000265.1:0-3499 GCA_049301075.1 Rhodoferax sp. | reverse complement strand
CGCGACGCCTGCAGTGACCGCGCGGGCCTTGCCGACCACCCTGACCGCGACGCGTGACGCCGCTGCGTTCGTGGCGCAGGTCTTTGCCGAAACCCTGGCCGACAAGGCCGTACCCGGGCAGACGGGTGCCAGCCCGCAGGCCGAGCAGGATGTGGCGGAGCCGGTGGCGACTCCGGCCGCGGAGGCGCCCTTGCAGCCCTTGCTGGGGCAGAACGTTCTGATCCTGGGCCTGGGCGCCTCGGGTCTGGCCATGGCACGCTGGTGCGTGCGCACCGGCGCGGCCCGCGTGACGGTGGCGGACACGCGTACGGCGCCGCCCCAGCTGGTTGCGCTGCAGCAGGAACTGCCGCAGGTGCGCTTTGTGGCCGGGGATTTCAATGCCGCGCTGGTCGAAGGCCAGAACCTGCATGCGGTGTACCGTTCACCCGGCCTCAGCCCGCAGACGGTGGCCCCCGTTCTGGCGGCGGCACAGGCCAGCCAGATCGCCACTGGCGGCGAACTGAGCCTGTACGCCCTGGCGCTGGAGGCCCTGCGCGAAACCCGGGCCTATGCACCGGCGGTGCTGGCCATCACCGGCACCAACGGGAAGACCACGGTGACCTCACTCACGGGCCAGCTGGTGGCCCACGCGGGCAAGACCGTGGCGGTGGCCGGCAACATCGGGCCGACCTTGCTGGACACGCTGGCGGCGCATCTGGATGCGCAGACCCTGCCGCAGGTGTGGGTGCTGGAGCTGTCCAGTTTCCAGCTGGACGCGGCAGACCGCTTTGAACCCACGGCAGCCGTGGTGCTCAACATCACCCAGGATCACCTGGACTGGCATGGCAGCATGCAGGCCTACGCCGGGGCCAAGGCCCGCATCTTTGGCGAGCGAGCCCTGATGGTGCTCAACCGCGACGACGCCGCGGTGATGGCCCTGTTGCCCGAGCCGGTGCGTGTCAAGCTGCAGCGCCCGCAGGTGCGGGCCCATGTCACCTTCGGCTCCGACATGCCCCAGCGCCCCGGCGACTTCGGCATGGAGGACGTCAACGGCATGGTGTGGCTGGTGCGCGCGCTGGAAGCCGACGAAACGCGCAAGCGGCGCAAAGACGACGAGGAGGAATTGCACATCCAGCGCCTGATGCCCGCCGATGTGCTACGTATCCGTGGCCGCCACAACGCCAGCAATGCCCTGGCGGCCCTGGCGCTGTGTGCTGCGGCCGGATGCGCGCTGGGACCGCTCCTGTATGGCTTGCGCGAATACCGCGGCGAGCCCCATCGCGTGGAGCCGGTGGGCATTCTCAATGGGGTGGAATTCTTTGACGACAGCAAGGGCACCAACGTGGGGGCCACCGTGGCCGCCCTGCAGGGCCTGGGGGCGGACCGCAAGCTGGTGGTCATTCTGGGCGGGGAGGGCAAGGGGCAGGATTTTTCGCCGCTGGCGGAACCCATTGCCCGTTATGTGCGCGCCGTGGTGCTGATCGGGCGCGACGCGCCGCTGATCCGCCAGGCGCTGGCGCAGACCGAAGTCCCCCTGCTGGACGCCGAGTCCATGGAGGCGGCGGTGACGCTGGCCAATCAGCGCGCCCACGCGGGTGACGCGGTGCTGATGTCGCCAGCCTGCGCCAGTTTTGACATGTTTGATGACTACGCACACCGTGCGCGCGTGTTCTGCGCCGCGGTGCAGGAACTGGCACGGTCCACGGGCGTGGACCTGGAGGGCGGTGCATGAGTGCTCTGGGCCAATCCCTGAAGGGCTGGTTCGCGGCGCGCGTGGCGCCCGCGGCCTCCGTCCTGCCGGTGCGTCTGGGGGGGCGGGGCTCGTTCTCGTCCACCACCGCCGTGGCACCGGTGCGCGGGTTCGACCAGCCGCTGGTCTGGGTGGTGGCGGCCCTGTTGCTGTGGGGTTCGGTGATGGTGTATTCGGCATCCATTGCCATGCCGGAGAATCCGCGCTTCGCCAACTACACCCACACGCATTTCCTGGTGCGCCACGTGGCCTCGATTGCGGTGGCCTTCGTGGCGGCATTGATGGCCTTCCAGATTCCGATCCAGACCTGGGAGAAGGCCGCGCCCTGGCTGTTTGTGGTGTCCCTGGCCTTGCTCATCATGGTGCTGGTGCCCTTCATCGGCAAGGGCGTCAATGGCGCGCGGCGCTGGATTGCGCTGGGCATCCTGAATTTCCAGCCCTCCGAGCTGGCCAAGTTCGCCGTGCTGCTCTACGCCGCCGATTACATGGTGCGCAAGATGGAGGTCAAAGAGCGGTTTTTCCGCGCGGTGCTGCCCATGGGGGTTGCGGTGGCCATCGTCGGCACGCTGCTGCTGGCAGAGCCCGACATGGGTGCTTTCATGGTGATCTCCGTCATCGCCATGGGCATTTTGTTCCTGGGGGGCGTCAATGCCCGGATGTTCTTCGTGATCGCCACCGTGATCGTGGGTGCCTTCGGACTCATGATCGCCTTCAACGATTACCGGCGGGCGCGGATCTTTGCCTATCTGGATCCGTGGAGCGAAAACAATGCGCTGGCCAAAGGCTACCAGCTGACCCACTCGCTGATCGCCATCGGCCGGGGTGAGATCTTTGGCGTGGGGCTGGGCGGCAGCGTGGAAAAACTGCACTGGCTGCCCGAAGCCCATACCGACTTCCTGCTGGCCGTGATTGGCGAGGAGTTCGGCCTGCTGGGCGTGCTGGTGGTGATCGCACTGTTCCTGTGGCTCACGCGGCGCATGATGCACATCGGCCGCCAGGCCATTGCACTGGACCGCGTGTTTGCCGGTCTGGTGGCGCAAGGTGTGGGTATCTGGATGGGATTCCAGTCCTTCATCAACATGGGTGTGAACCTGGGGGCGCTGCCGACCAAGGGGCTGACGCTGCCTCTGATGAGTTACGGCGGTTCGGCCATTCTGATCAACCTGATCTCCATCGCCGTGGTGCTGCGCATCGATTACGAAAACCGGCAACTGATGCACGGAGGCCGCGTATGACGCAGCGTTGTGCACTCATCATGGCGGGTGGCACCGGTGGCCATATCTTTCCGGGTCTGGCGGTGGCGCAAGCCCTGCGCGAGCGCGGCTGGCGTGTGCACTGGCTGGGCGCGCCCGACAGCATGGAAAGCCGGCTGGTACCGGCCAAAGGGTTTCCGCTGGAACTGGTGCATTTTTCCGGCGTGCGTGGCAAGGGGCTGCGCACCCTGGCGGCATTGCCGCTGCGCCTGCTGCGGGCCCTGGCGCAAAGCCGGGCGGTGCTGCGCCGGGTCCAGCCCGACGTGGTGGTGGGGCTGGGCGGCTACATCACCTTTCCGGCGGGCGTGATGGCGGCGCTGCTGGGCAAGCCCCTGGTGCTGCACGAGCAGAACTCGGTGGCCGGCATGGCCAACAAGGTCCTGGCGGTGCTGGCGCGCCGCGTGTTCACGGCCTTCCCCAACGTGCTGGCCAAGGGCCAGTGGGTGGGCAACCCCCTGCGGGCGGAATTCCTGTTGCAGAGCGCGCCCGAGGTGCGTTTTGCCGGGCGCACCGGCCC
>JBAQKO010000264.1:0-16466 GCA_049301075.1 Rhodoferax sp. | reverse complement strand
AGGCAGTCCCATCCGCCGCATTGGCCATGAACGCTGGTTGCGCAATGTTGCGGTCGCCTTGGGCAATGCGCTGCGCGCCGGCGTGGATGTGCGCGCGGCGCTGCTGCGGCGCTGCGACCACCCCAGCGCGCTGGTGCGCGAGCACGTGGCCTGGGCGCTGGCGCAAATCCCCAAGCCCTAACGACGACCGCTAGGCCACCACCGTGATGGCAGCGAACTGCAGATGGTGCATGAACTCGCGCAGGATCAGCAGGGTGGCGGCAAACGCGGCGGTGGGCGGCAGGGCGTCCTGGGTCGCGGGCCGGCCCTCTGACAGTGCGGCGAGCCGGTTGAAGGTCTGCTCCACCGCTTCCAGCGTCAGGTGCATGGTCGCCGCCGGCGGCACGCCGGCCAGCAGCGCAATTTCGCGCACGGCGGCGTCGGCGGTGTACAGCCGGGAATCCGGTGCGAGGATGGCGCGCACGCGCGTCACCTCATCTTCCACGGTGGCGATGGCCGTTTCCAGCTCCAGCGGCGTGGGCAGCGCCCGCTTGAAAAAAGTGTGCGCCGTGCGCTGTGCGCCAATGGCCAGGTTCCGTGTGGCTACCGCTACGGGGCCGCTGCCGCTGGCCACACCGGTGTGCTGCGCGCCCAGCTCCAGCACCGTGATGGCGGTGCCAGGCGCAGCCTGGGCTTGCAGGGCGTCGTAGCGTGCGCGCAGGCTGGATTCCAGGGTCGCGGTCATGTCGGGTTACCTTCCTCCAGGGTGTGGAGCCATGCCACAAAGTCGGTGTGCATGGTGGCGCTGATGCCGTGGTCCATGGGGTACAGGTGCAGGGTGTGCTGCACGCCCAAGTCCTTGAGCAGCAGGTCTGCTTTATGGGCCCAGGATACCGGCAGCTTGCTGTCGTGCTCGCCATGGCCAATAAAGCCCTTCAGTTGGGTCAGTTGGTCCTTGCGGGCCAGCACCGGTTCCAGTTCCGGCAGGATGCGGCCCGACAGGAGGCCAAAGCCCGCTACGTGTTGCGGGGCGGTCAGCGCCACGCTGGCGCTCATGATGCCGCCCTGGCTGAAACCGGCCACCACGGTGCGGTTGGGCGCAATGGCGTAGCTTGCCTGCAGTTGTTCCACAAAATGGATCAGGGCCAGCCGGCTGTCTTCGGCTTCCTGCGCCACGATGCTGGGGCCGTTGGCCGTGAAGGCGACCCGAAACCAGGCGAACTGTTGGGGCCCCAGCGGCAGGCGGCCCTGGGGGAACACCACCAGCGTTTCGGCATCCACGCCGTCGGCGAGTTCCAGCAGATTGGTTTCGTTGCCGCCGACGCCGTGCAGCAGCACCAGACACCGGGTGGGCCGGGCCGGCAGCGGGTGCCGCAGCCGAAACGCCAGGCCCGAGGTCGGGTCGGTTTGCAGCGGGCCGAGGGTGTGGTGTGCAAGTGGCATGTTCAGGTTCCTTCCGGGGCGGTGCATGGAAGGAACTGTATTTGGTATGCCGGCAAAGATAAACAGGCCGTGGCCTGACACATTGTCTTTTTATTGAAGACAGTTTGGTGGGCTAGCGCAACACACCCAGCGCAAAAGGCAGGCTGAGCGTGCCCAGCAGGGTGGAGAGGGTGACCAGCCCGGCCACGTAGGCGCCGTCGTAGCCCATGCGGGTGGCCAGTACGTAGCAGCTCGACGCCGTGGGCAGGGCCGAGAAGGCCAGCAGGATGGTGGTTTCCACCGGGCTGAGATGAAAGAGGCTTGCCAGGCCCAGCGCCACCAGGGGCAGCACCACGTGGCGAATGGCCAGCAGGGCGGTGGCCAGCGTTTTGGCCCGGGCCAGTGCGCCGAACTGCATGCCGGCGCCCGCCGCCATCAATCCGAGGGCCAGGGACGCGGCACCGATCCGGCTGAAGGACGGCTCCAGCCACGGGGGCAGGGTAAACCCGACCAGGTTGGCCAGCAGGCCGGACAAGGTGCCAATGATCAGCGGGTTGCGCAGCAACTCGCCCGCAAAACCGCGCTGGGCGTGGCGGGCCATGGGCCACACGGCGCCCACGTTCATCAGCGGTACGCATACGCCAATCAGCATCGCGATCAGTTGCAACCCCTGCGGCCCGGCCAGCCGGTCGGCCAGTGCCAAGCCAATAAACGAATTGAAGCGGAATGCCACCTGGGCGCTGGCGGCATGGTCGCGCTGGTTGATCCAGCGGCCCAGCAACGGCACGTGGGGCAGGGCGTAGGCCAGTGCAATGCCCGCCAGTCCCAGGGCCCAACCCGCGCCCATCAGTCGCGAGGCGGCACCCAGGTCCAGCGGGCTTTTGATGATGGAGTGGAACAGCAGGACCGGAAACAGGAGGTAGTAGACGAGTGCTTCCACCGGGCCCCAGACCGAGCGGTTCAGGGCCGTATGGCGGCATACCAGGTAGCCGCACAGGATGAGTGAGAAGTCGGGGAAGAGCAGCTGGGCGAAGTTCACCCGCTGAGAATACCAGCGCCCCGGGTGAAACTTGATCTTCCTCAGTACCTCACGCGACAGGGCCTTGACAGGAAGGGGGCGATGGTATCCTGCGCCAGGACGCTGAACAAGGGGTGCTATGGTTGACGATTCCCTGGATGCCGTGAAAGCTGCGCTTGCCGCGCTGCGGGGTGAGAACCGCCTGCTGGCGGAGAAACTGGCGCACTCCGAGGCGCAGCGGGCCCGGGCCGAGGCGACGCTCCAGGAGAGCGAGGCCTACAACAAGACCGTATTCCAGGAGGCGTCGTATCCCATCGTCATCCTCGATCCGTCGAGCGGCATCGTGGACTGCAACCTGGCGGCCGTGCGCATGTATGGTTACGCATCGCGCGAAGATGTGCTGGGAAAGATGCCGCTGGCCTTTTCGGCCCCGACCCAATACGACGGTACCGACACCCAGACGGCTGGCGAGGCGCTGGCCCGCGCAACACTCAAGAACGGCGTGGCCAATGCGCAGTGGCGGGCACAACGCGGCAACGGCGAAATCTGGGATGCCGAGGTGCGCCTGATGGCCTTCGATTGCGGTGGCCGGCAGTTGCTGCGCTTCACGGTGGAAGACATCACGGAGAAGAAGCGGGTGCGCGCGGAGCTGGACGCCCAGCAGCGCGAGATCCAGAAGTTGCTGGAAGAGCAGCAGGTCATTTTTGAAAACGCACCCAATGGCATGTCGTACACCGCAGACGGCATCATCCTGCGGGCCAACCGGCGTCTGGCCGAACACCTGGGCCGCACGGTGGACGAGTTGGTCGGGCAATCGGCGGCGGAAATCATGTTCACGTCGCCCGAGAGCTTTCGCGCGTTTGGCGAGGCGGTGGCGCCCTCGCTGCGCGCGGGCAAGGACGTGCATGTTGAGTGGGAGTTCGTCAAAAAAGACGGCACCAAGCTGGAAGCCATGGTGTCCGGTCAGGGCATTCATCTACCGGGTTACGAACGGGTGGCGGTGTGGGTGTACGAAGACATTGCCCAGCGCAAGCGGCTGGAGCGCGAAACACGCCAAAGCGAGGAGCGGCTGCGTCGGGTGCTGGAGAACAGCCCGGCCGGCGTGACGATCAGCACCGAGGACGGGCAGTCCATCTTTTCCAACCGGCGACTGGCGGACATGCTGGCCATCGGGCCGGAAAAAATAGCCAACCACCGCACCACCGATTACTGGCGCAACCAGGCGGATCGTGAGGCCTTTGTGGCCCAGCTGCGCCGCGACGGCGCGGTGAACGATTACCAGGCCGCTTTTGTCAGCATGGATGGCACGCCGCTGACGGTGTTGCTGACCTCGGTGCTGATGGATTTCACCGATGGCCGCTACCTGGTGACCTGGACCTATGACATCACGGAGCGGGAAAAGGCGGCCGACGCCGCGCGCATTGCCAATGCGGAACAAAGCGCGATGTTTGAGGCGGCCACCTTGGGCATTGCCTTCTTGAAGGACCGAATCATCATCCGCAGCAACCGGCAGCTGGACCAGATGCTGGGTTATGCGCCGGGCGAACAGATCGGGCAGCGTACACGCATCTGGTATACCGACGACGAGAGCGACTCCGACGTCGGAGCCGGCTACGCGCAGTTGGCCCGCGGAGAAATTCACCAGCGTGAGCAGGAGCTGGTTCGCAAGGATGGCTCGCGCTTCTGGTGCCGCATGAGCGGCAGTGCCATTGATGCGGCGGATCTGGGGCGCGGCACGGTCTGGATGCTGGAGGACGTGACGCAGGCGCGGGCTGCAGCGACCGAACGCAAGGTGGCCGAAGAGCGGCTGGCGAAAAGCGAGCAACGCCTCAACCTGGCCCTGTATGGCGCCAACCTCGGCCTGTGGGACTGGTACCTGGATGCCGGCGGCGTCATCACCCATGTGATCATCAACGACATCTGGGCTGAAATGCTGGGCTACACCAAGCAGGAGCTGGACAACAGCTACCAGACCCACCATGAGTGCTGGTCCAGTCTGGTGCACCCTGAAGATCTGGAGCAGGCCAATGAATGCCTGCGCCGCTTCCTGAACAACGAAGATGCCCAGTACCGTTCGGAATACCGGATGAAGACCAAATCGGGCGACTGGAAGTGGATTCTCGATATCGGCCATGCGGCGGAGCGCGACGGCAATGGCCTACCGCAGCGGGTGGTGGGCATCCACCAGGACATCACCGAGCGCAAGATCGCCGAGGCCACGCTCAAGGACAGCGAGGCCTACAACAAGATGCTGTTCCAGGAGTCGTCCCGCCCCATCGTCATTCTCGATCCGGCGGTGGGCATCATCGACTGCAATCTGGCGGCGGTGCGCATGTACGGGTATGCCTCGCGCGACGATGTGCTGGGCAAGATGCCGCTGGATTTCTCGGCGCCGACGCAATACGACGGTACCGATAGCGTCACGGCGGGCGACCAGTTCCGCCGCACCGTCTCCAAGCAGGGGATCACCACGTTCGAATGGCGGGCCCAGCGCGCCAGCGGCGAAATCTGGGATGCCGAAGTGCATCTGATGGCGTTCAACTACGGCGGCAAGCGCCTGCTGCAGTTCACGGTGGACGACATCACGGAGCGGCGCCGGGCGCGCCAGGAAATTGAATGCCAGCAGGCGGAGATCAAGAAGCTGCTGGAAGAGCAGCAGGCCATTTTCGAGAACGCCCCCAACGGCATCGTCTATACGGCAGACGGCATCATTTTGCGGGCCAACAAGCGCATTGCCGAGCACATCGGCCGCACCGTGGACGAACTGGTGGGGCAGCCCGGGGCCATCATGTTCGAATCGGCGCAGAACTACCAGGCCTTTGGCGAAATTGTCGGCCCCTTGTTGGGCGCGGGCCGGGACGCCCACGTGGAGTGGGATTTCCAGCGCAAGGATGGCTCCAAGTTCGAGGCCATGGTGTCGGGGCAGGGGGTGCGTATTCCCGGCTATGACCGGGTGGCGGTGTGGGTGTACGAAGATATCGCCGAGCGCAAGGCTGCGGAGAAAGCCACGCTGGAGGCGCGCCGCGTGGCCGAAGAGGCGACCAAAGCCAAGAGCGACTTTCTGGCCAACATGAGCCACGAGATCCGCACCCCCATGAACGCCATCATCGGCATGTCGCACCTGGCGTTGCAAACCGCGCTCGACAAACAGCAGCGCAACTACATCGAGAAGGTGAATCGGGCCTCGGAGAACCTGCTGGGCATCATCAACGACATTCTCGATTTCTCCAAAATCGAGGCCGGCAAGATGACGATGGAGAAAATCGACTTCCGGCTGGAAGATGTCATGGACAACCTGGCCAACCTGGTGGGCATCAAGGCCGAAGACAAGGGGCTGGAGCTGCTCTTCAACGCGGGTACCAATATCCCGACGGCCTTGGTGGGCGACCCGCTGCGGCTCGGCCAGGTGCTGGTGAATCTGGGCAACAACGCCGTCAAGTTCACCGAGACCGGGGAAATCGTTGTCGGCATCGAGAAGGTGGGCGAGAGCGCCTCGGGGATTGAGCTGCACTTCTGGGTGAAGGATTCCGGCATTGGCATGACGCCGGAGCAATGCGGAAAGATGTTCCAGTCGTTCAGCCAGGCCGACAGCTCCACCACCCGCAAATACGGGGGCACTGGCTTGGGGCTGGCCATTTCCAAGAACCTGGTGGAGCAGATGGAGGGGCGCATCTGGGTGGAAAGCACGGTGGGCCAGGGGTCTACCTTCCATTTTCAGGCCCGCTTCGGTGTCCAGTCGGAACCCGCGCCGCGGCGCATGCTGCGCATGGAGGAACTGCATGGCGTGCGCGTTCTGGTGGTGGACGACAACGCGTCGGCGCGCGAGATCATTGCCACCATGGCGCGCGGTTTCGGCATCGTGGTGGATGTGGCGCGCGACGGCGCGCAGGCCCTGTCCCAGGTGGTTGAGGCCGAGCAGAAAGGCCAGCCGTATGACCTGGTGCTGATGGACTGGAAGATGCCGGTGATGGACGGCATCGAAACCGTTCGGCTCTTGCAGGGGGAGCATCTGGTGCACGTACCGGCTGTGATCATGGTCACGGCGTACGGCCGCGAGGAGGCCCTGGGTTCGGCCGAGCAGCGTGGTGTGGTGCTGAAGTCCGTGCTGACCAAACCGGTCATGGCATCCACCCTGCTGGAGGCCATTGGCGAGGCGCTGGACAAGGGGGTCGTGACCGAGAACCGCGCCGCGACGAAGGCCGACAACCACAGCACGGCCATGGCCAAGATCGCAGGGGCCCGGTTGCTGCTGGTCGAGGACAACGAGATGAACCAGGAGCTGGCGCTCGAACTGCTGCGCATGGCGGGCGTGCAGGCCGTGGTGGCCTGCAACGGCCAGGAAGCGCTCGACGTTTTGGCGCAGGACACCCGTTTTGACGGCGTGCTGATGGATTGCCAGATGCCGGTGATGGATGGCTACACCGCCACGCGGGAAATTCGGAAGAACCCGGCACTGAACCCGTTGCCGATCATTGCCATGACGGCCAACGCCATGGCGGGCGACCGCGAAAAAGTCCTTGCAGCGGGCATGCAGGACCACATTGCCAAGCCGCTCAATGTGGGCGAGATGTTTGCCACCATCGCCAAGTGGGTGCAACCGGCCATGGCGGGCGACCGCCTGCCGGAGGGCCCTGTCGCTGCGCGGACGAAGGCGGGAGTGGGTGGGAACCTCCCCGCGGCCTTGCCGGGCATTGACCTGGCGGCCGGGCTCGCCCGGACCATGGGTGACGAGAAGTTTTACCGTTCCATGCTGGTCATGTTCCACGATTGCCAGCGCGATTTTGGCGCCAGCTTCCGTGCGGCCCGCACCGGCGCCGATGCCACGGCCCCCGAGCGCCTGGCGCATACGCTCAAGGGGTCCGCGGGCACGATTTGCGCCTGGAGCCTGTATGCCGCCGCAGGCGAACTGGAGCAGGCCTGCCGCGAAGAAGCCGATGACGCGCAGGTGGACCGTCTGTTGGACAAGACCCTGGCCGAACTGGCGCCGGTGGTGGACGGGCTGGCCGCGCTGGGCACCGCGCCAACGCATGCGCCGGTGGCCCAGCCCGCAGGCCAGGCGATGGATCCGGCGCAGGTGCGCGCCGTGACGGAGCAACTGGACGCCTTGCTGTCCTACGGGGACTCCACGGTGGGCGCCGTGCTGGACACCCATGCCGGCCTTCTGGCCGCTGCGTACCCGGACCATTACCGCCAGATCGATAACGCGGTGAAAGCGTTTGATTTTGACGAAGCCCTGGCGCAGCTCAGGGCGGCTGTTGCAACCGCCACGTGAGGACTCCATGGCATGACTACCCCCGATTTTTCAGGCAAGGCCACCATCATGGTGGTGGACGACACGCCCGACAACCTGGCCCTCATGAGCGTTCTTTTGCGGGACCTCTACAACGTGCGGGTTGCCAACAGTGGTGAGCGGGCGCTCAAGCTCGTCGAAAGCCATCCGCCCGATCTGATCCTGCTCGACGTCATGATGCCGGGGATGAACGGCTACGAGGTGTGCCAGCGCCTCAAGGCCGCCGAGGGGACGCGTGACATTCCGGTGATCTTCCTCACGGCGAAGGCTGAAATGGAAGATGAAAAGAAAGGCCTCGAACTCGGCGCGGTGGATTACATCACCAAACCGGTCAGTCCGCCGATTGTCATGGCGCGGGTCAAGACCCATTTGGCGCTGAAAGCGTCCTCCGATTTCCTGCGGGACCAGAACGACTATCTGGAGCAGGAGGTGGCCAAGCGCACGCGCGAGGTTGCCGCGATCCAGGACGTGACCATCCAGGCGATGGCGTCTCTGGCCGAAACGCGTGACAGCGACACGGGAAACCACATCCGCCGCACGCAGCATTACATGCAGGCGCTGGCAGAGCAGCTGCGCGACCATCCGCGGTTCTCAGCCTTTCTGACGGAACGGACCATCACGATGCTGTTCAAGTCGGCCCCGCTGCACGACATTGGAAAGGTCGGTATTCCGGACCGCATCCTGCTGAAGCCGGGGCGCTTCGAGCCGGAAGAGTTCGAGATCATGAAGACGCACACCACGCTGGGGCGCAATGCCATTGAGTACGCAGAGCGCTCCCTGGGAACCGACGTGGAGTTTCTTCGCATGGCCAAGGAGATTGCGCTGTCGCACCATGAGAAATGGGACGGAACGGGATACCCGCAGGGACTGAGCGGCGACGCCATACCGATCTCGGCGCGCCTGATGGCGCTGGCCGATGTGTATGACGCGCTCATTAGCCGGCGTGTCTACAAGGAAGGCATGCCGCACGAAAAAGCCGTCGACATCATCCGGAGTGGCAGGGCATCGCATTTCGACCCTGATGTGGTGGACGCTTTCATGGCCCTGCAGGAGGTCTTCCGCGCGACCGCCCTGCGTTTCGCGGACAGTGATGGCGATATGGTCCAGAAAGAGGCGTACGGGAACGTTGCGGTGATCGAGTCCATCGTAGTTGAGTAATCCGGTCGAAGGAATGAATTCATGATGTTTCCCAAGCAAGCCGTGTTCATGGTTGTCGATGATTTCGAAATCATGCGCAAGGTGACGGCATCCCAGTTGCGCGCCCTGGGTGTGGACGAGGTGGTTACCGCCAACAACGGCGCCGAAGCCTTGCGGATGTTGCAGAAGCGGCGCGTGGACATGGTGCTCTCGGACTGGAACATGCCGGTCATGTCGGGCCTGGAGTTGCTGCGGGCCGTGCGTGCCGACGCCAAGCTGTACAACCTGCCCTTTGTCATGATCACAGCCGAAGCCGAGCGCGAGCGCGTGGCAGAGGCTATTGCCTGCGGCGTCAGCGACCTGCTGCTCAAGCCTTATACCGCCGAGCGCCTGGCCCGACGGGTGGAAAAAGCGCTGGCCTGGAAGCCCCGAAAAATGTTTGGCGCTGCCGAGGCAGCGTCGGTCGCAGCACCCGCCAGCCTGGCCGCAGGCGGCGCAGCACCGGTGGCCAAGGCATTGCGCCCGCCCACCATTTTGGTGGTCGACGATACCCCCGACAACCTGCACTTGCTCTCCCACCTGTTTCAGGACGCCTACCGTGTGCGCATTGCCAACAACGGCGCCAAGGCACTGGAGATCTGCTGTTCCGACGATCCGCCCGACCTGGTCCTGTTGGACATCATGATGCCGGACATGGACGGGTTTGAGGTGGCGCGGCGCATGCGCGAGCACCCGGTGGCCGAAACCATCCCTGTCATCTTCGTCACCGGCATGACCGGAGATGAGGCGCGCCTGAAAGGGCTGGAGCTGGGTGCGGTGGATTTTGTCAGCAAGCCCATAGACCCGGAGGTGCTCAAACTGCGGGTGCGCAACTTCATGCGCTATGTGGAACTGCGCAAGCAACTGCAGGCCGATTACGACGGCATGATGGATGCGGCCCGGTTGCGCGAGGACGTGGAGCAGATCACCCGCCACGACATGAAGGGCCCGCTGGCGGGCATCATTGGCCTGGTGCAGACGCTGGCCGAAGACACGTCCATGAGCCGTAGCAAGTTGACCGAGCAGCTGCGCATGGTGGAGGAGACGGCTTTGCAGGTGTTGGACATGAGCAACCTGTCGTCGGAGTTGTTCAAGATCGAGACCGGTCGCTTTACCCTGGATGCCAAGGCGGTGAAGCTGGGCGACATTCTGCGGCGCATCGCCGAAATATCGCACGCCGCGTTTGCGGACAAGCACCTGGCCCTGACCGTGAACACCGAGCCGGCAGCCGGCGGTGACCCGCCGCTGGCGCAAGGCGACGCCATGCTGTGTTACTCGCTGTTCCAGAACCTGATCAAGAACGCCTGCGAAGCCGCACCGCAGAATGGCACGGTATCGGTGACGCTGCTCGATGGTGACCCGCTGCAGGTCGTGATCGTGAACACCGGGGCCGTTCCGGCGGACATCCGGGGCCGCTTCTTTGACAAGTTCGTGACCCGCGGCAAGCAGGGAGGAACCGGGCTGGGTACCTATTCCGCCAAGTTGCTCACCGAGGCCCAGGCAGGCCAGATTGCACTGGATGTTTCGGACGAAGCCAATACAACATCCATTACGGTCGCGTTGCCCCGGGCGGCGGTCGCCTGACCGGTGCCGGGTTACCATGCACCCTGGTTCCACGGTCTGTACATCTTACGCAGGAGAATCTCCACCATGCACCGTCGTACGCTTGTCGCATTGGGTATCGCAACCCTCTCCGGAGCCGCACTGGCTCAGGGTTATCCCAACCGGGTTATCAAGTTGCAGGTTCCCTTTGCCCCGGGGGGTACCACCGACATCATTGCGCGGGTGATTGCCGACCCACTGGGCAAAGTGCTGGGGCAAAGTGTGATTGTGGAAAACAAGGCCGGCGGCGGTGGCGTGGTGGGGGCCAACGAAACAGCCAAGGCCGCGCCCGACGGTTACGCACTGGGCATGGCCACGGTGTCTACCGTGGCGGCCAACCCGGCCATCAACCCCCGCAACCCCTACAACCCGCTGACCGACTTTACGCCCATCATCAACGTGGCGGCCACGCCCAATGTGATTGCGGTGCACCCCAGTTTCCCGGCCAAGGATTACCCCAGCTTCCTGGCGGAGTTGAAAAGCCATCCGGGCAAGTATTCGTACGCGACCTCGGGCACCGGCGGCATTGGCCATTTGCAGACCGAGCTGTTCAAGAGCCTGACGGGGGTTTTCATCACCCATATCCCGTACCGGGGCGCTGGTCCGGCGCTCAACGACACCGTGGCGGGCCAGGTGCCCATGATATTTGACAACATGCCGTCCGCCATGCCGTTCATTCAGTCCCGCAAGTTGATTCCCATCGTGGTGGCGGCGCCGCAGCGCTTGCCCCAGTTGCCCCAGGTTCCCACGTTCAAGGAAGTGGGGCTGGAGCCCGCCAATCGCATGGCGTTCTACGGCATTTACGGTCCCAAGGGCATGCCCAGGGATGTGGTGGACAAAATCAACGCTGGCGTGCGCAAGGTGCTGGAAGACCCGATGGTGCGGCGACGCATTGAGGACACGGGTTCCCTGATTGTGGGCAACACCCCGGAGCAGTTTGCCGCCCAGATCAAGGCCGAGTACGAGGTTTACAAGAAGGTGGTGGAGTCCGCCAAGCTGCGGCTGGAATGACCCTGTCGCATGCGGCCGGCGTTGCCAGTCTGGCGGGTATTGACACCTTCATCGATGCCCTCTGGCTGGAGGAGGGGCTGTCGAAAAACACCCTGGCGGCCTATCGGCGCGACCTGACGCTCTACGCCAACTGGCTGGCGCAGCAGTCACGCCCGCTGTTGCAAACCCGCGAGACGGACTTGCAGGCGTATTTTGCCGACCGCCACGCCACCACCCGGGCGACGACCGCCAACCGGCGGCTGACGGTGTTCAAGCGTTACTTCCGCTGGGCCCTGCGGGAGCGCCTGGTGGACGCCGACCCCACCCTGAAGCTGCAGTCGGCCAAGCAGGCGTTGCGGGTGCCCAAGACCCTGACCGAGGCACAGGTGGAAGCCCTGCTGGCGGCCCCCGACACCGCCACGGCGCTGGGCGTGCGCGACCGTACCATGCTGGAGCTGATGTATGCCAGCGGTCTGCGGGTGAGTGAGCTGGTGACGCTGAAGACCCTCAACCTGGGGTTGAACGACAACGTGCTGCGCGTGATGGGCAAGGGGAGCAAGGAGCGCCTGGTGCCTTTTGGCGAGGTGGCCAGTGTCTGGTTGCGCCAGTATCTAGGGGGTGCGCGGGCCGAGTTGCTGGCCGGCAAGCAGACCGATGACCTGTTCATTACCGTGCGGGGCGCCACGCCCGGCAGCGCCATGTCGCGTGTGATGTTCTGGATGGTGGTGAAGAAATACGCCCTGGCGGCGGGCATCCGGGTGCCGCTGTCGCCCCATACGCTGCGCCATGCCTTTGCCACGCATCTGCTCAACCACGGCGCCGACCTGCGTGCCGTGCAATTGCTGTTGGGGCATGCCGATATTTCCACCACCACCATCTACACCCATGTGGCGCGGGAGCGCCTGGCGGCATTGCATGCACAGCACCACCCGCGTGGCTAAGCTGCGCCGGTTCGGTCAGCCCGCGTGCATGTATTGCTCAAATTCGGCCAGGGGCATGGGCCGGCCAAACAGGTAGCCCTGGTAGGCGTCACAGCCCTGCTGGGCCAGGAAGTCCTGTTGCGCCGCCGTTTCCACGCCTTCGGCAATCACGGTCAGGCCCAGGCTATGGCCCAGGGTAATGACCGTGCGTGCAATGGAGGCATCGTTGGGGTCGGTCATCAGGTCGCGTACAAAAGACTGGTCGATTTTCAGCTGGTCCAGTGGCAGGCGCTTGAGGTAGGACAGGGACGAATACCCGGTTCCGAAGTCGTCCAGCGAGAACCCGACCCCGTGCTCCCGCAGTGCGGTCATCTTGGCGATGGTGTCTTCGACGTCGTTGACCAGCAGGCTTTCGGTGAGTTCCAGCTTCAGCCGTTGCGGGTTGGCGCCCGTATAGCTGAGCAGGTCCAGCACGTAAGGCACAAAGTCCTGCTGCCGGAACTGGCGTGCACTCACGTTGACGGCCAGCGTCAGGTGCTGCATCCGTTCCTGCCGTGCCCAGGCGGCCAGCTGGGAGCAGGCCGTTTCCATGACCCAGTTGCCCAGCGGCAGAATCAGGCCGGTGTCCTCGGCCAGGCCAATGAACTCCATCGGCGACACCATGCCGCGCGTGGGGTGTGGCCAGCGCAGCAGGGCTTCAGCGCCCACGGCCTTGCCGCTGCGGTTGATCTGGGGCTGGTAGTACAGCTGGAACTGCGCCTTCAGGATGCCCTGGCGGATATCGGATTCCAGGGCCGCCCGTGCCGTGACCACAGCCTGCATGGCGGGGTCGAAGAAGCGCAGGGTGTTGCGCCCTGCCGATTTGGCCTGGTACATGGCCAGATCGGCCTGCTTGAGCAACTCGTCCGTGCTTTCCCGGTTGCCGCTGTACAGCGTGATGCCAATGCTGGGCGTGATGTGGTACTCCAGCCCCGCCAGGCGGTAGGGCAGGTTGATGGTTGCCAGAATCTTTTCGCCCACCACTTCCGCGTGGGCGGCGGCCTCTTCCCGGTGGACGCTGAGCTCCTCGAGCATGACCACGAATTCATCGCCCCCGAGTCGCGCCACGGTATCGCCCTGGCGCATGCATCCCGTTAACCGCTCCGCTACCTGCAGCAGCAGGCGGTCCCCCATGTCGTGACCGAGGGTATCGTTGAGGGTCTTGAAATTGTCCAGATCGATGAACTGCAAGGCGCCGAGGCGTCCACTGCGGCTGCTGACCGCCAGCGCCTGGCGCAAGCGGTCCAGCAACAGCCTGCGGTTGGGCAGGCCGGTCAGCGGATCGTAAAACGCCAGCTTGTTGATTTCCTCTTCGGTGGCCTTGCGCTGGGTGATGTCGGTAAAGCTGTTGACATAGTGGGTAATCGTGCCCTGTTCGTCCTTGACGGCGGTTATGGTGCGCCAGTCCGGGTAGATCTCGCCGTTTTTGCGCCGATTCCAGACTTCCCCATGCCAGACGCCGGTGGCGTGGACGCTGGCCCACATGTCCGCGTAGAACGCCGCGTCATGTCGCCCGGAGTTGAGGAAGTTCAGGCTTTTGCCGCTGGTTTCGTCAGGGCCGTAGCCGGTGATGGCGGTGAAGGCCGGGTTGACACGCAGAATGATCTTGTTGGTGCCGGTGATGGCCATGCCTTCCTGGGAGTTGAAGGCGGTGGCGGCGACCCGCAACTCCGATTCCGTCTGTTTGCGTTCCGTGATGTTGCGCGAAAGCAGGATGAAACGGGGCTCCCCGCCGGGTTCGCTGGCCTTGCGGGCCACGGATATTTCAAACCAGTAGGTGCCTTGGGGCAGCTGCAGAAAGAATTCCCGCTGGTCGACATAACCGTTCTGCGCGGCCTCGTGCAAGGCTGCCATTACGGCATGGGTGGCATCCGGCGGCAGGGCATCGGAGACCTTCTTGCCCACCAGAAAATGGGCGCGTGGGACGTTCTCTTCCATGCGTGGCGCATGGAAGTCGTGGCAGGTGCCATCGAGTCCGAGCTCCACCATGAGGTCGGGGAGGGCGTCCAGCGTGGCCTGCAGCTTGTTTTGCGACGCGGCAATGGCACGGGTGCGTTCGGCGATCAGGGCTTCCTGGCCCTTTTCATGCGCCTTCAGATCCAGCATCAGCTTGGCGGTGTAGGCCACCGTCAGGCTGAAGACCAGCCCGAGAGCCATCTGAAGGAGCAGCGTGGCGGTGTCGCGCCAGCCGCCAATGGGGGCCACGCTCAGCGTCCACTGACCGTTGGGCAGGGACAGGGACTGTTCGACCGGGGCGACCAGATCGGCGGTGGTCGACGCCAGAATGACCTGCCGGGCTCCCGTATCCGGAGCGGTGCGCCACAAGGTGTAATTCAGTCCATGCTCTTGCAGTTGGTTGATCCGCACGACCGACAGCGCCTGCGGGAACCGGATGACGGCATAGGCCAAGCCCCAAAAAACCGGTTTGCCCTCCGCGTTGTCCAAAAAAATGGGCAGGCGGCCGATGACCCCCCGTCCACCCTGCACCAGGTTGTGCGGGCCGGCCAGGGTGAGCTGGCCGGTCTCGATGGCCCTTCGGGTCTCGGCGCCCTGTATGGGGTCCTGCAGGGTGTCAAATCCGATCGTTTTTTCATTACCGGCCAGCGGCACCACCCGCTGGATGACACCGCCGGGGGCCAGGCCCAGAACCGAGACGCCCGGGTACAAGCGCAGCATTTCGGAGGCCAGACTCTCAAAGTCCGGTACCTGTCCCTTGCCCTGGCGCACCAGCGCCGACAGCGCGTAGGTGACTGACAGCGCCCGGTCCATGGCCGTCTGGATGGCGTTGGCGTGGTCGTTGGCCAGTGCTGCGATGCGCAGCCGCTTCTCACTCTCGGATCGCTGTTCCTGCTTCCAGATCAGAAGGCCGGAAACCAGCGCCGCGACCAGAAACACGGCCATCGCCACCACCGAGGGGTAGCTCAAGCGCGGTTCTGGCGGGGGGACCCGGTGGTTCATGGATGGAGCGGAGGGGGGCATCGTGGCAAATGGATGGTACTGACTTTATCCAGACATAGCCGCACCGCAGCCGCCGGATGCCGGCGACGGAGGTCGGGCTGGACTGAACCAGCGGGCATATTTGCAAGTGAAATATGCCGTTTTCTTCCATAAACACTGCGTTGGCAGCTATATTATTTATAGCAAGCTGCTGCCATCAGGTTATTCCCTGGCTCCATAACGACCGTATGGCCGTTTAAAAAGTTTCCCAGTCGTCGTCGCCGCCGGCTGCGCGGGGTGCCTTCACGACCGTTTTGGGGGCTGGCTTGGCCGCCGGCTTGACCGCTGTGGTGCCCGGCTGGGCGACGGACGCAGCCGGTGCTTTCTTGAGCTCGTTCTTCAAATGCACGACGGCGGCTTCCACCTTGTGGGACGCACGGGAGAAGTCGGTGTCGTTGAAGAGTTGCTGTTCTGCTTCGGTGTACGCCCCCTGGTTGATCAATTGGGCGACCTTGCCGGCTTCCTGGTGGAATTCGCGGTGGGCCTCAATCAGGCTCACGAAGGAGGGCTTGCCGCCAAAATTCTTCTGCCCCGCTCCATACAGCCATTTGCCCAGTTCGCAGCGGTCGTCGCATCCGGCCACTTCGGCATCCATGGTCTCCTTGCGTGACGCCGCGTTGCGCAATTTGGCGCGCCAGTTGGCATGGGCTTCAATGGCGTTGTCCAGGTTGATTCCCACGCCTGCACCGCCGGCTGTGGCCTTGCCGGGTTGTGGCGTGGCGGCGTGACCCAACGACGGGGTTGTTGCGGTACGGCGTTCCACGCCTTTGGGGGCGCTGGGCAGGGGTTGCGTAGCGCGTGCGGGTGTCAGGCGCACGGTCGGAGCGTGGGGGCGGGTGGATCGGGTTTCGTTTTCCGACAGCTTGAACACCGCCACCGTCTGCACCAGGTCCTGCGCCTGGCTCTTGAGGCTGGAAGCCGCCGCCGCCATCTCCTCCACCAGCGCCGCATTCTGCTGCGTGGCCTGGTCCATCTGCGTCACCGCCTCACCCACCTGCGTCACGCCCATAGCCTGCTCGTTGCTGGCCGCGCT
>JBAQKO010000263.1:0-7192 GCA_049301075.1 Rhodoferax sp. | reverse complement strand
GACCCCTTTCATTGCTGTTTTGGTGGATGACACGGTTCGGGTGCCAAACGAGTACGTGAAAGATGGCGAAATCGTCCTGAACATCAGCTTTGACGCGACCAGTTCCCTGAATCTGGGCAACGAGTTCATCGAGTTCAAGGGCCGGTTTGGCGGCGTGGCACGCGATATCCTGGTGCCGGTGGACCGGGTACTGGCCATCTATGCCCGTGAGAACGGACAGGGCATGGCGTTTCCCATGCTGGCGAGTTCCGGTGCTGCTGTGCCGGAGGCGGCGATGTCCGATGCCAAGCCCACGGTGCTGACCAGCATTACGGGTGCGGTCGAGGACAACGGCCCGGACCTGCCTCCACGCCCTTCAGGCGGTGGCAAGCCGTCGCTGACGCGCATCAAATAAGCGGCGGCGGGCCGCGATGGCGGGCAAAAGCGTGATGTAGAATGCCCGACGTGCCGATTTAGCTCAGTTGGTAGAGCAACCGCCTTGTAAGCGGTAGGTCATCAGTTCGAATCCGATAATCGGCACCATTTTTCGCGCGCAGTCTTGCCGTGGCCTCACGTTGGGTGAGGCGCCATTTGGACCTTGATCCGGATGGTGTTCACCTCCCAGCCTTTGGCGCGCAAGTGCGATTCCAGCGAGGGCAGCAGTTGGCGTATCTTTGCAGCGGCTGCGTTGTTGTCGAGAAGCAGGCACCAGACCGGGCCTTCAATCGGGCCGGCTTTGACCGCCGATCGCAAGGTTGCCGGAATCAGCGCTTCGATCGACTTGAGGCGGGCTGAGGACTCCATTGCGAGGTCGGCCAAGCGTGCCAAGGTCGGCGAGTTCTGCGTGGCCTGCAGCAGCGTAACGGAGTGGTTGCGACGGTTCATGATTTGAAATGCGAGGAAATCCCCGATGCAGTTGATTATCACGGATGCCTGGTTGGTCAAGAGCCGCGCGGTGCATTTGAGCGGCACCAAGCTCGCTCTGGCCCTGGTTGGGCTGTCGTTGACGTTGATGCTGGTCTCTGCCGGCCTGTACCACTGGGTATTTCTCAAAGGCGCCCGTGAGGGCTGGCCCGTCATCGGCGCGCTCGTCAAACTGGTGGTCAAGGACGAGGTGGCGCAACGGGACCGGTTCATGCGTGAAAACATTGAGGTGATGGCCCGAAAACTGGGCGAAATGCAAGCCAAGATGTTGCAGTTGGAATCCCTGGGCGAGCGCGTATCCGGCTTGGCAGGCGTTAATCCCGCGGACATCAAGATCAAGCCCGGGCAGGGTGGCGCGTTGGTGTCGGGCCGTGATTTGACCATGGAAGAGTTGCAGGGCACGCTGGAGCAGCTGGACCATGTGGCCAGTCAGCGCAGCGACCTGATGACGGTGCTGGAATCCCGCCTGTTTGAGCAAAAAATCAAGAAAATGACGATTCCCACCCAGAGGCCGGTTTTTAGTGCGAATCTGGGTTCGGTGTTCGGCTGGCGCATTGATCCCTTCACCGGACGTTCAGCCTTGCACACCGGGCTGGATTTTCCGGCCACACCAGGAACGGCCATCTTTGCCGCAGCGGGTGGTGTGGTGGTGACGCAGGAGTACCACCCCGAATATGGCAACATGATCGAAATTGACCATGGCAACAACCTGGTCACGCGCTACGCCCATGCATCCCGGGTGGATGTCAAAAAAGGCGATCTGATCAAGCGGGGGCAAAAAATAGCGGAGGTGGGCTCCACCGGGCGCTCGACAGGACCCCATCTGCATTTCGAAGTGCTGGTGCAGGGCGTGACCCAAGACCCGCAGAAATTCCTTGATGCCGGGCGCGGACTGTCCGCCAACCAGGTGGCGCAAGCGAAACTCCCGGCACCGCTGCCACCGCGCCCCCGGAATGGGGCCCTATCCGCTACGGTGTCTGGGCAACGCTAAAATCAGCAGTCTGGTATTTCCGGTGTCGCGTAACCGTTGCTAACGGTTGCATTGCACGGGAACACCCCCACTTCATTCAGATTAGAAAAAGGACTGCGCTGTTCTGTGGCCTCATCGGGAGGCACAGGCCAGTCTTGCATGCATGGCCATCAATATCCTTACCAAAATCTTCGGTAGTCGCAATGACCGCCTGCTCAAGCAATACCAGGGCGTCGTTGCACGTATCAATGCCATGGAGCCGCAATTCGAGCAGCTGACCGACGACGGGCTGCGTGCGAAGACGCAGGAGTTCAAGGAACGTCTAGCCAAGGGCGAATCCGTAGACGCCATCCTGCCGGAGGCTTTCGCCGTGGTGCGTGAAGGCTCCAAGCGGGTTATGAAGATGCGGCATTTTGATGTGCAGATGCTGGGGGGAATGTCGCTGCACTACGGAAAAATTTCCGAGATGCGCACCGGTGAAGGCAAGACACTGACCGCAACGTTGCCGGTCTACCTCAATGCCCTGACGGGCAAGGGCGTGCACGTGGTCACCGTCAATGACTACCTGGCCAGTCGCGATGCCCGGTGGATGGGCCGTCTCTACAACTTCCTGGGCTTGACGGTTGGTATCAACCTGCCGCAGATGCCCCGCGAGGAGAAGCAGGCCGCTTACGGTGCCGACATTACCTACGGCACCAACAACGAATACGGTTTTGATTACTTGCGTGACAACATGGTCTACGAAGTGTCGGACCGTGTGCAGCGTGGATTGCATTACGCGATCGTGGACGAGGTGGACTCCATCCTGATCGACGAGGCCCGCACGCCGCTCATCATCAGCGGTCAGGCCGAAGACCATACGGATATGTACCTGGCCATCAACAAGGCGGCGCCTCAGTTGGTGCGCCAGGAGGGTGAGGCCGACCCCCGCACCGGCGAGGGCGTCACCAAGCCGGGTGATTTCACGGTGGACGAGAAGAGTCACCAGGTTTTCCTGACGGAGCAGGGGCACGAGACCGCCGAGCGGATCTTTGCCGAGATGGGATTGATCCCCGCAGGCTCCTCGCTGTATGACCCGGCCAACATCACGCTCATGCACCACCTGTATGCAGCACTGCGGGCCCACCATGTCTTCCACCGCGACCAGCACTATGTGGTGCAGCAGGGGGAGATCATCATCGTCGACGAGTTCACTGGTCGTCTGATGACGGGACGGCGCTGGAGCGATGGCCTGCATCAGGCGGTGGAGGCCAAGGAGGGCGTGGCGATCCAGGCCGAAAACCAGACACTGGCTTCCATCACGTTCCAGAACTACTTCCGTCTGTACGGCAAGCTGGCCGGCATGACCGGAACGGCCGATACCGAGGCTTACGAGTTCCAGGAAATCTACGGGCTGGAAACGGTCGTCATTCCGCCTAACCGCGTCAGCCGCCGCGATGACCAGCTGGACCGCATTTACAAGACCACGCGCGAGAAATACGAAGCGGCAATCAAGGACATCCGCGAATGCCATGAACGCGGACAGCCGGTGCTGGTGGGAACTACCTCGATCGAGAACTCGGAAATCATTTCCGAGTTGCTGGAGAAGGAAAAATTGCCGCACCAGGTGCTCAACGCCAAGCAGCATGCGCGCGAAGCCGATATCGTGGCGCAGGCTGGCCGCTCCAAGATGATCACCATCGCCACCAACATGGCGGGTCGGGGGACCGACATCGTTCTGGGTGGCAGTGTGGAAAAAGCGATCGAGGCCGTGGAAGCCGACGAAGCGCTGGACGCCTCCGCCAAAGAGCAGAAGATCGCTGCGTTGCGTGCAGAGTGGCTGGTTGAGCACGAAAAGGTCAAAGCGCTGGGGGGGCTGCGCATCATCGCCACCGAGCGCCACGAGTCGCGCCGCATTGACAACCAGTTGCGTGGCCGCTCCGGGCGTCAGGGCGATCCGGGTTCCTCGCGTTTCTATTTGAGCCTGGATGACGCCCTGATGCGCATCTTTGCCGGGGATCGGGTCAAGGCCATCATGGATCGGCTGAAAATGCCCGAGGGTGAAGCCATTGAAGCGGGTATCGTGACCCGCAGCATCGAGAGCGCGCAACGCAAGGTGGAAGCGCGCAATTTCGACATGCGCAAGCAATTGCTGGAATACGATGACGTGTCCAATGACCAGCGCAAAGTCATTTACCAGCAACGCAATGCCATCCTGGATGCACAGGACCTGAGTGCCCAGATTGACTCGTTGCGTGAGGGCTGCTTCCAGGACCTGGTGCGCCAGTACATTCCAGATGAGTCCGTGGAAGAACAATGGGATGTGCAGGCGCTGCAAAAGGTGCTGGCCGAGGAGTGGCTGATCGAGCTTGATCTGCACCAGCGCGTGCAGGAAGCCCATGCCATCACGGATGACGATTTGCTGGCCGCCGTGGTCGAGGCCGCCCATGGGGCTTTCCACAGCAAGGTGGATCAGGTGGGGGTGGAAAACTTCACCCAGTTCGAGCGCATGGTGTTGTTGCAGAGCATTGACAGCCACTGGCGCGATCACCTGAGTGCGCTGGACTACCTGCGCCAGGGCATTCATCTGCGGGGTTATGCACAAAAGCAGCCCAAGCAGGAATACAAACGCGAAGCCTTCGAGTTGTTTGGGCAATTGCTGGACTCGGTGAAGAACGAGGTCACCAAGGTTCTGATGACGGTGAAGATCCAGTCCAGCGAGCAGTTGGAAGAGGCCGCTGAAGCCATGGAGAGCCGCGGCGAGAGCATCAGCAATGTCACCTACAGCGCCCCGACGGAAACGGGTGAGGTGCAGACCACGGTGGATCCAGAGACGGTGCGGGATGCCGCTGCCGGTCAGATTCCCCGGGTGGGACGCAATGACCCCTGCCCCTGCGGCAGTGGCAAGAAATACAAGCAATGCCATGGAAAACTGGCCTGAAAGATAGCAATGCCCGTCAATTTGCCTGCTCCTGATACCAAGACGCTTTTTCCCATTGCGGGTGTTCGCATTGGCGTGACCGAAGCCGGCGTGCGCAAGGCCGGCCGCAAGGATTTGACCGTGGTGCTGATGGACGCTGGGGCTTCGGTGGCCGGCGTTTTTACCAACAACCGTTTCTGTGCCGCTCCGGTGCAGATCTGCCGCCAGAATCTGGCAAGTGGCGCCGAAATTCGGGCCATGCTGATCAATACCGGCAATGCCAATGCCGGGACCGGTGCTGATGGCTTGGCACGGGCGCGCAGCACCTGTGCGGCCCTGGCGCAGCATCTGGGGATCTCCGCGGAGCAGGTGTTGCCGTTTTCTACGGGCGTCATCATGGAGCCGCTGCCCCGCGAGCGGATTGAGGCCGGTCTGGCAGCCGCCATCGCGGACGCGCAGCCGGGTAACTGGTTGCGCGCGGCAGAGGGCATCATGACCACCGACACCGCGCCCAAGGCTTTTGGGGCACAGGTGAGCATTGGCGGCAAGCCGGTGCACATCACCGGCATCAGCAAGGGTGCCGGCATGATTCGTCCCAATATGGCCACCATGCTGGGCTTTATCGCGACCGATGCCTGTGTGAGCCAGTCGGTCATGCAACAGCTGACGCGGGAGTTGGCCGAAGGTTCCTTCAACCGGGTGACGGTGGATGGCGACACGTCCACGAATGATTCTCTGGTGGTGATTGCTTCCAACCGGGCGGGGCATGCGGTGATTGAGTCACTGGACAGCCCCGACGGACAGGCGCTCAAGCAAGCCCTGCTGGGGGTGGCGCGCAATCTGGCCCAGGCGATTGTGCGTGACGGGGAGGGAGCGACCAAGTTCATCACCCTTCAGGTGGAAGGCGGGCGTGACGCCGGCGAGTGCCGTCAGGTCGCCTATGCCATCGCCCATTCCCCGCTGGTGAAAACGGCCTTCTTTGCCAGCGACCCCAATCTGGGGCGCATTCTGGCGGCAGTGGGCTATGCGGGCATCGAGGATCTGGATCAGAGTTGCATTGAGCTGTATCTGGACGATGTGCATGTGGCAACGCAGGGTGGTCGCAACCCGGCGTACCGCGAGGAGGACGGGCAGCGCGTCATGAAGCAGAGTGAAATTACGGTGCGTGTGGGTCTGGGGCGTGGCACCGCCGCGGATACGGTGTGGACCTGCGATCTGAGCCACGACTACGTGACGATCAACGCCGATTACCGTTCCTGAGGTATGACGGAGCAACTAACCGCCTTCTTGGCGCGTGCAGAGCTTTTGATGGGGCGCATTGAGGCCGCGTTGCCCCATGCCCTGGTGCAACCCGACTGGAACGCTTCCATTGCCTTTCGTTACCGTCGGCGCAGCTCGGGGCAGGGGGTGATTGCCCCGGTGGGTCACATTGGTGCCATCCGCCTGGATGACCTGAAGGAAATTGACATCCAGAAGGAAAAAATCCAGCGCAACACCGAGCAGTTTGTACGCGGCGTGCCCGCCAACAATGTGCTGCTGACCGGCGCACGGGGAACCGGAAAATCGTCACTCATTCGGGCCTGCCTGCACGCGTATGCGGACCAGGGTTTGCGCCTGATTGAGGTGGACAAAGCCGAATTGGTGGATCTGCCAGACCTTGTGGAACTGGTTGCCCCGCGCCCGGAAAAATTCATCATCTTTTGCGATGACCTGAGCTTTGATGAGGGTGAACCGGGCTACAAGGCGTTGAAATCGGTACTGGACGGTTCTGTAGCGGCGGCCACACCCAATGTGCTGGTCTACGCGACCAGCAACCGTCGCCACCTGTTGCCGGAATACATGGCCGAGAACCTTGGCTACACCCACACGGCGGATGGTGAGGTTCATCCGGGAGAGGTCGTGGAAGAAAAGATTTCCCTCTCTGAGCGTTTCGGTTTGTGGGTGAGTTTTTACTCGTTCAACCAGGACGAATATTTACAAATTGTTGCGCAGTGGTTGTCGGCCCTGGAGGTGGACGCCTCACGCATCGCCGAAGCCCGTCCCGAGGCCCGGGTCTGGGCGCTGGAGCGGGGGTCGCGCAGCGGCCGGGTGGCCTGGCAGTTTGCCCGGGATTACGCCGGGCGCCACAGCACCACGCCATGACAAATCAACCGTTGATGGCCGACCCTGACACCGCCCGGCAGGGCGGTGCTGACCGTGCAGTGGTGGATGTGGCGGTTGGCGTGCTGGTGCGTCCGGATGGTGCCTTTTTGCTGACTTCAAGGCCGCACGGTAAGGTCTATGCCGGTTACTGGGAGTTCCCCGGCGGCAAGCTGGAAAAGGATGAGTCGGTGGAGCAGGCTTTGCGGCGGGAGCTGCAGGAAGAGCTGGGTATTGAAATCGAAGCCACCGTGCCCTGGAAAGTGGAAATGGTGGACTAT
>JBAQKO010000262.1:0-3634 GCA_049301075.1 Rhodoferax sp. | reverse complement strand
GGGGGGAGGGATGGGCTGTCCGGTTCATCACGTCGGTCAGCACAGAGGGTTCCAGTACGGTCTGGGCCAGGGGAAACAGGGTGCGTTCCTCAAAGCGGACATGGGCGTCCATGGCTTCGCCCCAGGCGGCCAGGGCTTGCAGGTCGCCGGCGCGCAGGCGCGCGACCAGCCCGTGCAGGGTGGCGTGCTGTTCCCGTGCCAATGCCACCGGTGCCGACTGGCCAGCCTGGGTCAGTGCCGGCAGCAGGGTTTGTTCTTCCCGCGCAAAGTGCGGCTCGAACTGCGCCGTCCAGCGGTCCAGCAAGTGCGCGCTTTGCGCGTGCGTTTCCGCGCTGGCCGTCTGGCCAGCCGTAGCGCGGGCGTGCCGCGCCAGCACCAGGGCTTCGTGGTGCTCGCGGGAGAGGTCGCGTAGGGCTTCGGCGCGTTGCATGGGTTGCGCGGTGGGGTCAGTACAGGATGCGGCAGCGGATCGTGGCCGGCACGGCCCGCAGCTCGGCCAGCGCCAACTGACTGGCGGCGCTGTCGACGTCGATCACCACGTAGCCCACCTCTTCCGAGGTGCTCAGGTACTGTGCGGCAATGTTGATGCCGGCGGCGGACAACCGTTCGTTCACATGGGCCAGCACGCCGGGTACATTTTTGTGGATGTGCAGCAGGCGGCTGCGGCCCGTGTGCTCTGGCAGCGCGACTTCCGGGAAATTGACTGCCGAGGTGGTGGAGCCGTTTCCGCTGTAGCGGATGAGCTTGGCGGCCACTTCCTTGCCGATGTTGACCTGGGCCTCGGAGGTGGAGCCGCCGATGTGGGGTGTCAGGATGACGTTGTCAAAGCGCGTGAGCGGCGAGGTGAATACAGCGTCGTTGCCTTGCGGCTCGACCGGGAAGACGTCAATGGCCGCCCCGTGCAGGTGGTGGCGATCCAGGGCGGCGGCCAGTGCGTCGATGTCGACCACGGTGCCGCGTGAAGCATTGATCAGGTGGCTGCCGGGCTTCATGGCGGCGAGCTGTGCGGCACCCATCAGGTTTTGCGTTTGCGGGGTTTCGGGCACGTGCAGGCTGACCACGTCGGCGGCCGCCAGCAGGGCCTCCAGGCTGGGCATTTCGCGGGCATTGCCCAGCGGCAGCTTGGCTTCAATATCGCGAAACAGCACCTGCATGCCCAGTTGCTCGGCCAGCACGCCGATCTGGGTGCCGATATGGCCGTAGCCGACGATGCCCAGCGTCTTGCCGCGGACTTCATAGGAATGGGCCGCGCTCTTCACCCATCCGCCCCGGTGCAGGATGGCATTTTTCTCGGGGATGCCCCGCATCAGCATGATGATCTGGGCTAATACCAGCTCGGCCACGCTGCGGGTGTTGGAAAACGGCGCGTTGAAGACCGGAATGCCCAGGCGCATGGCCGCTTTCAGGTCCACCTGGTTGGTGCCGATGCAAAAGCAGCCGATGGCCGCCAGCTGCGGCGCGCTCTGCAGCACATCTGCGGTGAGCTGGGTGCGTGAGCGGATGCCCACGAAGTGCGCATCGGCAAGGGCCGTGCGCAGCTCGTCGCCGGCCAGTGCCTTGGCGTGTGTGATGACCTGGGTGTAGCCGCTGCTGTGCAGGGCGTCCACAGCCGAGGGGTGGATGCCCTCGAGCAGCACGGCTTTGAGGGCCGCTTTGGGTATCGGGAGATCGGTCGTTGGATGGGGCATGGGGAGTGTCCGGGTAGAGGAAGGGTTGCGGGACTCAGATCGGGGCAGCAGAAGCGGGCATGCGGGGCTGCAGGGTGCCGCAGGCCACGGTGCTGCCGGCGGCCTGTGGCAGCAGGTCGGCCAGGGTGTAGCGGTTGAAGTACTGCATGAGGTTTTGCAGGGCCCCGTTCATGATGCCGGTCAACTTGCAGCTGCCCGTGAGCGTGCAGGCGGTGTTGCCGGCCAGGCAGTCCACCAGGTAGAAATCGGGTTCCATGCTGCGCACCACGGCCCCCAGGTTGATGGCCGACGGCGCCGCCGCCAGGCGCATGCCGCCACCCTTGCCGCGCACCGTTTCCAGCCAGCCCGACAGGCTGAGCTGGTGTGTGATCTTCATCAGGTGCGCCTCCGAGATGGCATAGGCGTTGGCCACCTCGGCAATGGTGCACAGGCGGTCCGGTTGCTGCGCCACGTACATCAAGAGGCGTACGGCGTAGTCGGTCATGGTGGTCAGGCGCATGGGGAACTCCCGGGTTGCTGCTGCAGGCCGTGGCTCACTGCCGCGGGCGGATCAAAATGGGGGTGAACTGCCACAGATACAGTGCCAGCGATGCAATCCACGCCGCGCCGGCCATGTGCAGCAGCGTGGGGGTTGCGGGCGTGTTGGCAATGGCGGCTAGGCGCAGCGCGACGGCGATGAGCATGCACCAGTAGCTGGTGCGCATGGTGCGGTCCGTGGCCAGGGGCCGGCCGGTATGTCCCAGGGCGGTGCGGGTGACCATACCGATGATGAGTACCGAGAAGCCCGCCATGGCAATGGTGTGCACCGGCAGGACGCGGGGCAGGTCTACCCCGGCGTATTGCAGCGCGGCCATCAGCAAGCCGATGCCGATGCTGGCATACCCCACGTACAGAATCCACAGCAGCGCGTTGGCCCGCACCGCCAGCGGTTTCCAGCTGACGAGCTGCACCAGGGCCAGCACGCCGGCCAGCCCGAGCGCGGCGGCGCTGAGCAGGGAAATGCCGGCCAACAGGCTCACCACGGCCACCGCACAGGCGCCCAGCTGCACCCAGCCGGTCTCCAGGTGTTTCGGAATACTCAGGCCGTGCACCGCGCGCATGGCAAAAAACGGAATCACCCGGCGGCCAATGAGCAGGGCAATCAGGGCCATGACCAGCAGCCCGGCGTTGAAGCGCTGCACCAGCAGCGGGTAGTCGCCACCCCGTGCGGTCAGCAGGTAGAGCGCATCGGTGGCGCCCAGACCGGCCAGCAGGCCGGGCACGGCGTAGTTGCGGCTGTTTTTGGAAACCACCACGGCACGCAGCATGGCCACCGAGCCCAGTAAAAAGAACGCCAGCTCGGATGCGGTGGCAACCCAGAAGGCGCTTTCCAGTGGCAGCAGAAAGCCGATCCGTGCCACGGCCCACAACGCGCAGGCCAGTGCCAGCACCCGACCCGTCATGGGGGTGATGCCGGTCCAACTGGCACCTGCGGTCATCAGAAACGCCAGCGCGATGGTGGCGATGAAGCCCCACAGCATTTCGTGCGCATGCCAGGCAATGCCGCCCAGCGGGGCGGTGAGCACGGACGGTGCATAAATCCACAAGGCGATGGCGACCAGCGCCCAACCGACGCCGGCCAAGTACAGCGGCCGGAAGGCCAGCTCCAGAAAAGCTTTCATGCTGGGGGCGACCGGGGCCTTGGGCCTGGGTTCTTGGGGCTGTAGTACGGCAGCGGCGCGAATGGGAGGTGTAGGCATGGCGTTGTCAGGAAATATTTATAAGATTCATTTTATATACATCTTATAATAAGTTTTCCATTTATTCAAGGAGCAATCCCTATGACCCAGGTTACCCAAGCGGTTGAAGTCGATACCCGTCCCATGGCCGCCAAGGATCGCCGCATGCTGGTTTTATGGACGTTTGACCAGCTCGGCTTCGGCATGACCATGGAATTGGTCAACGAC
>JBAQKO010000261.1:0-3079 GCA_049301075.1 Rhodoferax sp. | reverse complement strand
GCGCGACCCCCATTACGCGCCCGAGGGCGGCGAAACGCTGGTGCAACTGCGCGACCGCGTGGCCCACACCGTCAACACCCTGGCCAGCCAGCACCTGGGCCAGCAGATCGTGCTGGTGGCCCATGGCGGCGTGATGGACGCGCTGTACCGCCTGGCCACGCAGCAGGACATTGGCGCCCCGCGCACCTGGGAACTGGGCAACGCCGCCATCAACCGCCTGCTGTGGACGCCCGATGCCCTGACCCTGGTCGGCTGGTCCGATACCCGCCACCTGGACGACGCCGCGCTGGACGAAACCAGTACCTGAAGCCCCGCGGCGCGCGCCGCTGCCCTGATTAAGGGTTGTCCCGCTTTTAACCAAGCACGTGCTCGGTGAAACTCGGCGCATGAGCAAAGTCATTGTTTTCGCCACCCCCGTCTTTCTGTTGCTGATCGCCCTGGAGTTCGCCTGGAGCCGCACGGCCGCCAGCCGCACGCGGGGCCAGACGCCCTACCGCCTGAACGACGCCATCAACAGCATCAGCCTGGGCGTGCTGAGCCAGCTGGCCGGCGTGCTGGGCAAGCTGTTGACCCTCGGCATCTACACCGCCGTATTCAGCGCCGTGGCCCTGGTCCCGCAGCCCGCGTTCTGGGCCAGCTGGTACGGCGTGCTGCTGGCGCTGGTGTTCTACGACCTGTGCTACTACTGGCTGCACCGCGCAGGGCACGTGGTGGCCTTGTTCTGGGCCGCGCATGTGGTGCACCACCAGAGCCAGCACTACAACCTGTCCACCGCGCTGCGCCAGACCTCCAGCGGCCTGCTGCTGGGCTGGATCTTCTACCTGCCCATGGCGCTGGCGGGCGTGCCACCCACCATCTTTGGCATCGTGCTGCTGATCGACCTGCTCTACCAGTTCTGGGTGCATACCGAGCAGGTGGGCAAGCTGGGCTGGTTTGACCGTGTGTTCTGTTCGCCCAGCAACCACCGGGTGCACCATGCTGTCAATGACGACTACATCGACAAGAACTACGGCGGCATCCTGATCCTGTGGGACCGGCTGTTTGGCACCTTCCAGGAAGAGCACGAACCCTGCGTCTACGGCACCCGCGGCGCGCTCAACAGCTGGGACCCGCTGTGGGCCAATCTGGAGGTGTACTGGGCGCTGGCCAAGGCGTCCTGGCACACCCCCCACTGGGGCGACAAGCTGCGCGTCTGGTTCAAGCCGCCGGGCTGGCAAAGCGCCGCCATGGCGCAAACCGACCCCAAGCCGGCGTTCACGCTGGAGACGGTGACCACTTTCAACCCGCCGCTCACCGTCGCACAGCAGTGGTTTGCCGGCGTGCAGTTCGCGCTGATGCTGGGCGCCGTCGCGGCCTTCCTGTGGGTGGCCGACGCGCTGCCGACCAGCGAAGCCGCTATCTGGTGTGCCGCCATTGCCAGTGGCGTGTGGGCCACCGGGCGCTTCATGCAAGGGCAGTTGTCCGCACTGGAAGTGCTGGTGGTGGAAAGCGCCGCCCTGGCCACGCTGGGCGCCCTGGACATGCTCGGGACCTACTATTTGTTCAAGCCCCTGACCATGGTTTTTGCTATTGTTTTCGTAGCTATACGCGCAGCTTCTGTGGGGGCTATCGCCCGATTTGATGCGCTTTTGATGACCGCACTGGTGGCCTCGCTGGCCGGCGACGTGTTCCTGATGCTGCCGGGCGACTACTTCATCCCGGGGCTGGCGTCCTTCCTGGTGGCGCACCTGTTCTACATCGCGCTGTTCCGCCAGAGCGTCACCTGGTTTTCCAACCGGCGCGCGCTGGCACTGGTGCTGGGTGTTGGCGCGGTGATGTACGCCATCGTTTGGAGCGGCCGGGGCGACCCCGTGCTCAAGGCGGCCGTGGCGGCGTATGTCACGGTCATCTCGCTCATGGCGGCACAGGCACTGGGCCGCGCCACGGTGCAGGGCGATGCCGCCGCCCGCTGGGTGGCCACCGGCGCCTGCATCTTCATGGTGAGTGACGCGCTGATCGCCATCAACAAGTTCGTGACACCCGTGCCACTGGCGTCCCTGTGGATTTTGCTGACCTACTACGGCGCGCAAATGCTGATCGTGCACAACGCCCGGCCACGGACGTGACGCACTGGCACCAACAGCACTATCCGGGTACGATGATCCGCTCTGGGACCTGCCCTTCCCGTGCGCGGCACAACGCAGCAGGCCTGACGGTTGCAATGTGCAGGACTTTCATCAACAGAAGGAGTGCGATATGGGACTACTCGATTCAGTGATGGGTGCCGTTACCAGCCAGGCCGGCCAACCAGGCGGGCTTGCCAGCGTGCTGGGCGGACTGCTGGCCAACAACTCCGAACTGGGCGGACTCAGCGGCTTGATTGAAAAATTCAAACAAGCCGGTCTGGGCGACCTGATCCAGTCGTGGATCGGCCAGGGTGAGAATTTGCCCATTTCCGCCGAACAGATCAACCAGGTGCTGGGCAGCGGCACCATAGGCAACATCGCCAGCCAGCTCGGGATCGACCCGGCACAGGCATCCGGCCAGATCGCACAGGTATTGCCGGGCCTGATCAACGCGCTCACGCCCGGTGGCGAAGCCCCGCAAGGCGGCCTGGGCCAGGCGGGCGATTTGATGGGCATGCTGGGCGGCTTTCTCAAAAGCTGAACCCCAGGTACTCGGGCCACTGCGCGCCACGGGCGCGAGCGGCCGGGTCAACGGCACGCCTCTGGCGTGCGTTGTGGCAAAGACCTGGGGTTCACATGGCCCTGGTTTTTTGGCGAATGGTCGCTACCGATTCTTAACCTCTTGGAGTCTCTCTATGTTGAAGAAAATCCTTGTCATTCTGGCCATGATGTACGCCGCCGTGGCTTTTGCCGCCGTGGCTTTTGCCGCCGTGGATGCCAACAAAGCCACCGCTGCGGAACTGGACGGCATCAAAGGCATCGGGCCGGGTATTTCCAGCAAGATCATTGAAGAGCGAAAAAAGGGCTCGTTCAAAGACTGGAACGACTTCATTGAGCGCGTCAAGGGAATCGGCGAAGGCAATGCCGCCAAGTTCTCCGCTGAAGGGCTGACCGTGGGTGGCAGTACCTACAAG
>JBAQKO010000260.1:0-1550 GCA_049301075.1 Rhodoferax sp. | reverse complement strand
ACGCCCCGGAGTTTCTGGCGCTGCCCAATGTGGTGTGCGTGGGCGGCTCGTGGCTGGTTCCGGCGGATGCGCTGGCGCAGGGGGACTGGGCGCGCATCACCCAGCTGGCGCGCGACACCCTGAATTTGAGGAAATAAGGGCTCTAGCCAGCGTATATTCTGCGCAGGCAGCTATCAAATAAATAGCATACCGTTGCGCCGTCGGCAGTGTGCCACTCAGCGCAGGCCGGCGCCGGGGGCGCCCTCGGCGCGCTGGATCAGCTCGATCTTGTAGCCATCCGGGTCGGTCACAAAGGCGATTACGGTGTTGCCGCCCTTTACGGGGCCGGCCTCGCGCGTCACGTTGCCGCCCGCGGCCTTGATCTTGGCGCAGGCCGCATACGCGTCCGGTACGCCCAGGGCGATGTGGCCGTAGGCGGTGCCCAGCTCGTAGCTTTCCACGCCCCAGTTGTAGGTCAGTTCGATCTCGGCCTGGCCGGGGTTGCCGCCGTCAAACCCGAGGAAGGCGAGGCTGTACTTGTACTCGGGGTTTTCGGACTGGCGCAGCAGCTGCATGCCCAGCACGTGGGTGTAGAAATTGATGGAGCGTTGAAGGTTGCCAACGCGCAGCATGGTGTGGAGGAATCGCATGCCAGCCATTGTGCCGCAGCCGGTGTTTACCCGGGCAGCTTGAGGTCAAACACCAGGCAGGTGGTGGTGGCATGGGCGTACAGCGTGCCGTCCGGGCCAAACAGGCGCGCCTCGGCGGTGGCCAGTTGTCGGCCGCAGTGAACGACTTTGCCTTCGGCCCGCACACGCGGCGCCTTGGGGCCGATGGCCTTGACCAGGTTCACGCCCAACTCGGCCGTGGTGTAGCCGCGCCCCGGCGGCATCAGGGTGTGGATGGCGCAGCCCAGCGCCGAGTCCAGTAGCGTGGCGTACCAGCCGCCGTGGATGCCCCCCATGGGGTTGAGGTGGGCCGGACCGGGTGTGCCCTGGAACACGGCGCGGCCTTCGCCCACTTCCACGATGGTGAAGTCCAGGGTCTTGGCAATGGCGGCGTAGGGAATGTCGCCGCGCAGCATGGCCTGCATCACTTCCAGGCCGGTCTTGCCGGCAATCTGGTCCGGGCGTGCCACGCCGGGGCCGGGGCCGCGCGCCAGTGCCGCCAGAACGGCTTGTTCTTCGGCCAGCCAGGCTTCGAGTTGGCTAGGGGTGCTCATGGGGTGTCCTTTCAGCGCATAGCGCCATAAACTTGCATATGCAACAATTGTAGATACAATAAGACCATGCGCCATGTCACCACCGTTACAGAGCGGGCAGATACGCCTGCTTTCCACAAGCCCCAGGGCTGCACCAACCTGCAGCTGCGCCAGCTCACGCGCCGCGTGTCGCAGTGGTATGACGTGGAGATGGCCCGGTGTGGCCTCAAGACCACCCAGTACTCCCTGCTGTCGTACGTGGTCAAGCTCGGGCCGATTCGCCCGGCGGATCTGGCGCAGGCGCTGACCATGGAGCCGTCCACCCTGACGCGCAACCTGCAGCCGCTGATCACCGCGGGCTGGGTGGAGG
>JBAQKO010000259.1:0-2261 GCA_049301075.1 Rhodoferax sp. | reverse complement strand
CTGTAAGAGGCACCGCCATGCATGCATCCCCCCCCCTGGCGTCCACCATCAGCGTGGACTATGAACAACCCGAGACCGACCGCGCGGGCGAACCCCACACCTGCAGCACGCACCACGCCTGGGCGCGTGTGCCGGTGGAGCCCACGCCCCCTGAGCGCGCCGCGCTGAAGGACAAGGTCCGCCGCCTGCTCAAGGAAAAGAATGCGGTCATGGTGTCGCACTACTATGTGCACCCCGACCTGCAGGACCTGGCCGAAGAGACCGGCGGCATCGTCAGCGACTCGCTGGAGATGGCCCGCTTTGGCCGCGACCACGCCGCGCAGACGCTGGTGGTGTCGGGCGTGCGCTTCATGGGCGAGACGGCCAAGATCCTGTCACCCGAAAAGCGCGTGCTCATGCCCGACCTGGACGCCACCTGTTCGCTGGACCTGGGCTGTCCGGTGCAGGAATTCAGCGCCTTTTGCGACGCCCACCCCGACCGCACCGTGGTGGTCTACGCCAACACCAGCGCCGCCGTGAAGGCGCGCGCCGACTGGCTGGTCACCAGCAGCTGCGAGCTGGACATCGTGCGGGCGCTGAAAGACCAGGGCCAGAAGATCCTGTGGGCACCCGACCGGCATCTGGGCGGCTACATCCAGCGCGAGACCGGGGCCGACATGCTGTTCTGGAACGGCGCCTGCATCGTGCACGACGAGTTCAAGGCCTTTGAGCTGGAGGCCCTGAAAAAGGAACACCCCCAGGCCAAGGTGCTGGTACACCCCGAGTCACCCGCCGAGGTGGTGGCGCTGGCCGATGCCGTGGGTTCCACCTCCGCCATCCTCAAGGCCGCGCAGGAAATGGATGCCACGGAATTCATCGTCGCCACCGACAACGGCATGATGCACAAGCTGCGCACGCTCAACCCCGGCAAGGTCTTCATCGAAGCCCCCACCGCCGGCAACAGCGCCACCTGCAAGAGCTGCGCCCACTGCCCCTGGATGGCCATGAACGGCCTGGCCGGTCTGGCCCAAGTGCTGGAGACCGGCACCAATGAAATCCACGTCGACCCGGCCCTGGGCCTGCTGGCGCGCCGCCCCATTGACCGCATGCTGGCCTTTACGGCGGCGCAAAAAAAACAGGCCCCGGCAGCCACCCAGCTGCGCCCGCACCTGGGCGCGGCGTAGAGTACAGTCCTTGACAAGCTCGGGAACACGGGTCAGAAATTGGAACAAGGGGGCGCACACTGCAAACGGACACACCGGCACGACCCGACCACGAGGGGCGTCGCCGGCACCGCCAGCGGGCTTTGGCACGACGCATGAATCCATTTGAAGCCATCCTGAACGCGACAACCGAGAGCATTTTCCTGGTGGATACCCAAGGCGTGGTCCTTGCCATCAACGAAACGGCCGCTCAGCGTCTGAACCAGACCCGGGAAAGTCTGGAGGGCCAATGCATCTTCGCTTTCTTCCCCCCCGAAGTGGCCGCCATACGGCGCCGCAACCTGGAGGAAGTCGTGTCCAGCGGCCAGTCCCGGCATACCGAAGACCAGCGGGGCGCGCGTTATTTCTCGCTCAACTACTACCCGATGCTCAACGACGCCGGCACAGTGGAGTCCGTCGTGGTGTATGCCGCCGACATCACCCCCCAGAAGCTGGCCCAGAACGCGCTGCAGGACAGCGAAGCCCTCAAGAGCTCGGTGTTGACGCACGCGGCCTACGCCATCATCGCCACCGATGTGCAAGGCATCATCACCGTCTTCAATCCGGGGGCCGAGGCCCTGCTCGGCTACAGCGCGGATGAGGTGGTGGGCCAGAAAAACCCGGGGCTCTTTCACCTGCGCTCCGAGGTGGTGGAGCGGACCCATGCCCTGTCGCTCAAGCGCGGTAGTGCGGTGCCGTCCGGCTTCGAATTTTTTACCTCCCTGAGCCACCGCACGGCCGAGCCCGATGAGAGCGAATGGACCTACGTGCGCAAGGACGGGGCCCACGTTCCGGTGCAGCTATCGATCACCCCGCGCGTGGACACCGCCGGCCAGGTCATCGGCTACCTGGGCATCGCCCAGGACATCACGGCGCGCCGACAAATCGAAGCCGACCTGCGCATCGCCGCCATCGCCTTTGAATCCCAGGAAGGCATGCTGGTGACCGATGCAGACCGGCTCATCCTGCGCGTCAACCGGGCCTTTACCGACATCACCGGCTACGCCGCGGACGAGGCCATCGGCCAGACCCCCCGCATGCTCAGTTCGGGGCGGCACGACGCCGCCTTTTACGCCCAGA
>JBAQKO010000258.1:0-1743 GCA_049301075.1 Rhodoferax sp. | reverse complement strand
GAGCAGGAGGCCGCATGGCAAAGCGCCGAGGTGGATGCGCTCTACCGCCTGGCGGCAGCAGGCGTGCGCGTGCCGCAGCCCTACAACTTCTCGGACGGCGTGCTGCTGATGGAACTGGTGACCGACGCCCACGGCGACGCCGCCCCGCGCCTGAACGATGTGGCGTTCACGCCCGCGCAGGCGCTGGCCCACCACGCCACGCTGATTGCCGAGGTGGTGCGCATGCTGTGCGCAGGCGTGGTGCATGGGGACTTGTCGGAGTTCAACATCCTGCTGGCGCATGCAGAGGAGGATGGCAACGCCGATGGCGTGGACTTCCCCGTCATCATCGACCTGCCGCAGGCGGTGGACGCGGCGGGCAACAACCACGCCCAGCGCATGCTGCTGCGCGATGTGGGCAACCTGCGCGACTTCTTTGGTCAGTTTGCGCCCGAGCTGCTGCACACCGACTACGGTCCCGAAATCTGGAGCCTGTACCAGGCGGGGTTGCTCTCCAACGAAACGGTGCTTACCGGCCGTTACGAGCGCACCGATGCCGATGTGGACATGCAGGCCGTGCTGCGCGAGATAGACGATGCGCGTGCCGAAGACGCAGCGCGGCGCTTGCGCATGGCGCTGGCCTGATCCTCCATGCCGGGTGTCACAATCCGCAGGAAACATTACGAGGTGCAACATGGGTGCGGAACAGCGAATCAAAGACTTGGGCCTGGAACTTCCCCGGGCAGGCGGCCCGGCCGGCAACTACGCCACGACGGTGCGAACCGGCAACCTGCTGTACATCGCGGGCAAGGCGCCACCGGCCGTGAACGGCGTGGCGCCCAAGGGAAAGCTCGGGCGTGAGTACGCCTCGGCAGAAGGCTATGCGTTTGCGCGCTCCGCCTGCCTGGAGGTGATCGCGGCAATCAAGGCCGCGCTGGGCTCGCTTGACCAGGTCGCGCAAGTGGTGGACCTGCATGGCTCCATCAACGCCGTGCCGGAGTTCGAGGAACACGCCCAGGTGGTGGACGGCGCTTCCGATCTGCTGGCCAGTGTCTTTGGCCCGGCCGGTATGCACGTGCGCTCCGTGGTGGGGGTGAGTTCGCTGCGCAATGGCCTTCCGCTGACGCTCAAGGTCATTGTCGAGGTCAAGCCGTAAGGCCTTTTTTTCCGCCAGAATGGGCGCATGAACACACTCTCTGCCTACCCCATCACCCGCAAATGGCCCGCGCAGCACCCCGACCGGCTGCAGCTGTATTCGCTGCCCACGCCCAACGGCGTGAAGGTGTCCATCCTGCTGGAGGAGACCGGCCTGCCGTACGAGCCGCACCGGGTCAACTTTGAGAGCAACGACCAGCTCTCGCCCGAATTCCTCTCGCTCAACCCCAACAACAAGATCCCCGCCATCCTGGACCCGCGAGGCCCGGGCGGCAAGCCGCTGGCGCTGTTCGAGTCGGGCGCCATTCTGTTGTACCTGGCCGAGAAGACCGGGCAGTTTCTGCCGCAGGAACCCGCAGCCCGGTACGAAACCATCCAGTGGCTGATGTTCCAGATGGGCGGCGTGGGCCCCATGTTCGGGCAGCTGGGCTTCTTCCACAAGTTCGCCGGCAAGGACTACGAGGACAAGCGCCCGCGCGACCGCTACGTGGCCGAGAGCCGGCGCCTGCTGGGCGTGCTGGACCAGCGTCTGGCCAGCCGCGCCTGGATGATGGGTGACGACTACACCATTGCCGACATCGCCATCTTTCCCTGGGTGCGCAACCTGAT
>JBAQKO010000257.1:0-13147 GCA_049301075.1 Rhodoferax sp. | reverse complement strand
GCGCCCGACTACACCATCTTCCACGGCTACATCCTGGCGCCCATCCCCGAGTTCATCACCCAGGGCAAGCAACAGGGCATGACCAGCAAGTGGATGGGCACGTTCTGGACCATGGATAGTTCCACCGTCATGAAGATGGGCGAAGCGGGCGACGGCTTCATGGGCGTGATGCCTTACCGCTATTACTACGACACCTCGGCCAAGGCGCCCATGCTCGACAAGATTCGCCAGATGCGCCCGGAGTACCAGAGCACGGCTTACATCCAGGGCTTCCTGGCGGCCATGCTGTTCACCGAGGCCGCCAAACGCACGCTGGAGGCCAAGAAAGAACTCAATGGCAAGAACCTCAAGGCGGCGCTTAACAGCATCAAGAACTTCGACACCGGCGGCCTGATCGGTGTGCCCATCACCATCAAGGGTAATTCCATCCCGGTTGGGCGCGTCTACAAGGCCGACATGAAGGCGCAAAAAATGGTGGCCGCCTCCGACTGGATCTCTTTGTAAGTCAAATAATGAACCTGCCCCGCACGGACCACGTCCTCGAAGTCAACAACATCGAGGTCATCTACAACAAGGTGGTGCAGGCCCTGCGGGGCCTGTCCCTGGCCGTGCCGCGCGGCCAGATTGTGGCGCTGCTGGGCAGCAACGGGGCGGGCAAGTCCACCACGCTCAAAGCCATTTCGGGGCTTTTGGCGCTGGAGGATGGCGAGCTCAAGAGTGGCAGCATCCAGTTCAACGGTCAGACGACAGCGCGCCAGGAACCCCAACAGTTGGTGCGCCAGGGCCTCTCGCATGTGATGGAAGGCCGACGGGTCTTTGAAGACCTGACCATCGAGGAGAACCTGGTTGCCGCCACCTACGCCCTCACCGGGCGCAAGGACGCCAAGCCCGACTTTGATCTGGTCTACACCTACTTCCCCCGGCTTTATGAGCGCCACAAGAGCCTGGCGGGCTACCTGTCGGGCGGCGAGCAGCAAATGCTGGCCATTGGCCGGGCGCTGATTGCGCAGCCCCAGCTGATCCTGTTGGATGAGCCGTCGCTTGGCTTGAGTCCCAAGCTGGTGGAAGACATCTTTGGCATCATCGCGCGCATCAACGCGGAGCAGGGTGTGTCCATGCTGCTGGTGGAGCAAAACGCCACCGTGGCACTGGCCGTAGCCCACAGCGGCTACATCATGGAAAACGGCAAGATCGTCATCGACGGCAGTGCCGAGCGGCTGGCCTCGGACCCCGATGTCCGCGAGTTCTACCTGGGCATGGGCGGCGGCGGCGAAACGCGCAGCTTCCGCGACATCAAACACTACAAACGCCGCAAGCGCTGGCTGTCCTGACCATGCACGCACCCACCGCACTCCCGTCCCTCACGCTGCCGCAAATGCTGCGCGAGCGTTCCCGCACCAGCCCGGATCGCATCGCCATCCGGCAGAAGGACTTTGGCATCTGGAAACCCTTCACCTGGGCTGATTACCACCGCCGCGCCTGCCACTTCGGTCTGGGGCTGCGTGCCCTGGGTCTGCCGGCCGGTGGCCATGTGGGCGTGATTTCCGAGAACCGCATTGAATGGGTGCTGGCGCAAATGGGCGCCGGCCTGGTGGGTGTCGTGACGGTGGGCGTGTATCCCACCAGCCCCACATCGGAGGTGGCCTATGTCGTGGGCCATGCCGACATCGAAATCATGGTTTGCGAAGACCAGGAACAGACCGACAAGGTGCTCGAAGCACTGGACCAGTTGCCACGTCTGAAAAAAATTGTGGTCATGGAAACCAAAGGCTTGCGCAGCTTTGCTCCTGAAGCACGCCGCCTCATCGCCACCTTTGACGAGGTGGAAAAGTTAGGCGCCGCTTCCGGCCAATCGGAGCTGATTGACGACGCACTGGCCCGGCAAAACCTGGACGATGTGGGGCTGATGATCTACACCTCGGGCTCCACCGGCAAGCCCAAGGGCGCGATGATTTCGTACCGCAACATCCGCGGCGTGGTGCCCGGCATTGTGGAGCGTCTGCGCCTCACGCACGACACCACCCACCTGTCCTACCTGCCGCTGTGCCACGTGGCCGAGCAGATGCTCACCACCTTCTGCCCGATCTACAACGGCTCGCAGGTCAACTTTGGCGAATCCATCCGTACCGTGCAGGAAGACCTGCGCGAGGTGGCGCCCACCATGTTCCTGGGCGTGCCGCGCATCTGGGAAAAAATGCACGCCTCCATCAGCATCAAGCTGCAGGAAGCCGGGGGACTGCGCCGTGCCCTGTTCAATAAAGCCTATGCCGCCTGCAAACCGCTGGCCGAGAAGCCGCGTGCGCAGTGGAGCCCGCTGGAGCGGCTGACCTACTTTGTCAGCTACTGGAGCATTTTTCGGGCATTGCAGAACTTCGTTGGCCTGCGCGAGGCCCGTGTGGCCCTTACCGGTGCGGCACCCATACCGCCCGACGTGGTGCGTTTTTTCCGCGTGCTGGGTATACCGCTGGTCGAGGTGTATGGGCTGACCGAATCCACCGGCATGGTTACGGGCCATCCTATCGACGCGGTCATTATCGGTACCGTGGGCACGCCCACCCAGGGCGTTGAATGGCGCATCGGCGAGGCGGGTGAATTCCAGATTCGCGGCGACATGGTGTTTGCCGGCTATTACAAGAACCCCGAAGCCACGGCCGGCAGCATCCGGGACGGCTGGCTGCATACCGGCGACGTGGTGCGCGAGGAGGGCGGCCAGCTCAAGATCGTTGACCGCCTCAAGGACATCATGATTACAGCGGGTGGCAAGAACCTGACACCGTCCGAGATTGAAAACACCATGAAAGGCAGCCCCTACATCAAGGAGTGCGTCATCGTGGCCGAGGGGCGCAAGTTCGTTGGTGCACTGGTGATGCTCGACTTTGAAACCGTCGGCAAATGGGCCGAGGCCCAGCGCATTCCGTTCACCCACTTCCGCTCACTGGTTGAGCATCCCCAGGTGCGCGAACTCATTGACCGTGAAATCAACGTCGGTAACCAGCGTCTGGCCCAGGTGTCGCAGATTCGCCGCTTCCATCTGCTGACCAAGGAGCTGGACCACGACGACGGCGAAGTCACCGCCACCATGAAGGTGCGCCGCTCCAGCATCTACAAAACTTACGCGGCAGAAATCGAAGCCCTGTACCACTGAGCATGTCGCATCCACCCACCCCGCAGACGCCCTTACTGGTAGAGCGCAAGGGCGCCATCGTGCATCTGTGCTTTAACCGCCCCCAGGCGCTCAACGCGGTGGACGTACCCATGGCGCATGCCCTGCTGGACGCGCTACGCACGCTGACAGGTGACACCACCGTGCGCGCCGTGGTGCTGCGCGGTGCGGGCAAGGGGTTCATGGCCGGTGGCGACCTCGCAACCCTGCGGGCCGACCCGGTTCAGGGCGCCGCCGATCTGCTGGGCCCACTCAACGCGGCGCTGGAGTTGATGGCTGCATTGAATGCGCCGGTGATTGCCCAGGTGCATGGCGTGGCGGCGGGTGCCGGCCTGAGCCTCATGCTGCAGGCGGACTTTGTTATCGCCGCCCAAGACACCCGTTTCAATCTTGCGTACATCAATCTCGGAACCAGTTGTGATGTGGGCGCTTCCTGGGCACTTCCGCGTCTGGTAGGGATGCGCAAGGCCCTTGAAATTGCGCTGCTGGGTGACACCCTGACCTGCGACGACGCAGAGCGATGCGGACTGATTAATCGGGTCGTGCCCTCAGATCAACTCGAAGCCCAGGTATCTCTGCTCGCTGAGCGATTGGCATCAGGTCCCACCCTAGCCTATGGCGCGATGAAACGCCTTATGCGGACGGCCTTCGACTCGGATCTGCCGTCACAGCTCGCGCTTGAAGCCGCTGCGTTCGGCCAGTGCGCGCGCACCCAGGACTTCAGAATTGGTATGGAGTCGTTTTATGAAAAACGCCCAGCCCATTTCAATGGGAGCTGATGCCTTTTCAGATGACCAATTTGGAGTAGCAAATCCATTCACTATCGGGATGCCAACCACCCGACATTCATCGCGGGTTTCTTCGTGCCCAAAGTGATCCGTCACGTGGCTATGGTCGAGCGATACTCCGACCATGAGCTGCTGCGCGTTGCGGGTTGGATCTAGTTTCCTTCCGACCGCCCTTTTTGCTTTTTGTAGGTGTGCACAAATCGACCAAATGCTCGGTCCTTCTTGCGCCGATCAAGGGAAGATAGATCGTTGAACTCAGATTCCTTGCGCAGCTTCAGATAGTTCTGGAGATGTTCTTCACTCAGTTCGTGCCGCTCAATCGCCACACGAACCGCACAGTCTGGTTCGCCGCCATGGCTACAGTCGGGATACCGGCAGTTCTCTGCGAGCATGGTGATGTCGGCGAAGGTTTCGCCGATTCCCTCACCAACACCAAGCATTCCCAGTTCGCGCATGCCTGGAAGGTCGATCAGCAAGCCACCCTGTTCAAGCACAATGAGCTGGCGCCGCGTGGTCGTGTGACGCCCCTCACCCGTATGACTGACCTCCCGGGTTTCGAGCGCGCCATCACCCAGAAGCCGGTTGATGAGTGTTGTCTTTCCAACGCCCGACGACCCAAGGAGACAGTAGGTCTTTCCGGGAGCGACGAGCGCACGAACCTGATCGACGCCGGCCCCCGTCATATTGCTGACACAGACGATTTTCGCGTCGACTCCCATGCGCCGAATCTCACCGATCAACCGTTCTAACTCCTCCGGGCTTACCAAATCGGTCTTCGTCAGCAGCAGCACGGGCTCGATATGCCCGTCCATGACCATCACCAGGTAACGTTCAAGGCGTCGAACATTGAAGTCGAAGTGACACGCCTGAACGATGAATGCCACGTCGATGTTCGCAGCAATCATCTGGAACTCAACGTCCCGGCCAGCAGATTTCCGTCGCAAAAACGTCTGGCGTGGCAGCAAGTGGTGAATACTTGCTTGTGTTTTGGAATCGCGGTATTGCACGCACACCCAATCGCCCACGCACGGAAGTTCTGCAGAAGACTCGGCGAGGTGAATAAATTTGCCAGTCAGTTCGGCGGGCACCTCACCGTCCTCGCCCCGGATCAGGTATCGCCCACGGTCAACCGCGGTGACCCTGGCTACAGACAAGTCGGACCCACATAGTTCGCCTGCTTCGCTCTCTAACCGATGATCCAGACCAAGTTCACTGAGTTTCATTTGTAAATTCTGGCAGATATTGATATGCCAGCCAATCAGACGATCTAGTGCTGGCTAACTCGCACGGGAATGAAATTCTTTTACCTAGTGTTGATTCTGAAATTTCCTATGACAGCAGTGGAAGCAGACATGCAATGGCTTGTCCCGTCTGGGGCATTTTGTAACTCCGACTTGTCGACTATGCCCTCATCCCATTCACGATTCGCGCAGCGTCTTGCCTTGGCGGCGCCCCAAATGCGCGCGCATATTCCCTGCTGAACTGTGTCGAACTTTGATAACCCACCTCCAGAGCCGCCGCGGTGACACTGTGTCCGGCCGCGACAAGTAAGGTCCTGGCCTGTAGCAGGCGTATCTGTTTTTGGTATTGCAACGGGCTCAATGCCGTCACGGCCTTGAAATGCCGATGGAATGCAGACACGCTCATTGCAGCGCTGCTGGCCAAGTCTTCCACGCCCAACGGCTCCGCGTATTCCCGGCGTATCCGTTGGATGGCTACGTTGACCCGGGCCAACGCCGTGTCCGGCAAAGCGATATCGCGCAGCATCCATCCCATGGGACCCTGCAGTACCCGATAGAGAATTTCACGCTCATACACGGGTGCGAGTGCGGGGATGTCGGCGGGCTGGCGCATCAGACGGAGCATCCTCACCCAGGCGTCGAGCAGCTCTGGCGTCACCGCCGCCACGGAGAAACCCGCCGCATCATCCAGGCGATCAGCAGTATCAGGCAAGTCGGCCAGCAAGTTGGCGATAACGCCGGCGTCCAGCGTGAGGCTGACCGCCAGATAGGGCGCCCCCGTGGCGGCCGGATGCACGATGCCAACGGCGGGCAGATTCACGGACATGACGAAATAGGTCGCCGGATCGTAGTGCAAGCTGCGCCCACCCACGGTCATGGATTTTCTCCCCTGCAGAATCAGATTAACCATCGGGTCGTAGACCGCCGCCAACTGGTGTTGCGGGATGGCACCCTGCACCATGGCCACACGCGGAATACCGGTTTCGGTACGTCGATTTTCAGCGTGGGCGGCGAGGGCGCGCAGTTCAAGCAGCTGATTTTTCATGCCCGAATTAGACATCAGCCCCAGCCCAATTGCGATAGGAAAGCAGAAATAGGCAGGATTTGGACATGAACTGGCATGACCGATCCGACCTTGCCAACTATCGTAGAGGCTCTTGTTAACCCCTCACAGAAGCTTCACATGAACATCGTCATCATCACTGGCGGCAGCCGCGGAATCGGCGCCAGCACGGCCCTGGAGTGCGCACGGCGCGGCCTGGGCGTCATCCTCACTTACAACAGTCAGCAGGCCAAGGCGGACTCGGTGGTTCGTCAGATTGCAGAGGCTGGCGGAAAGGCCGTAGCCCTGCAACTCGACGTCGGCAACGCGCGCAGCTTCGCTGGTTTTCGCCGTGCGGTGGAGCACAGCTTGTCCTGGATCTGGGGCGCCACGCGGCTTGCCGGTCTGGTGAACAATGCTGGCTACGGCGCGTTCATCCCCCTAGAGGCCGTCACCGAAGCAGATTTCGACGGGCTGATGAATGTGCACCTGAAGGGCCCCTTCTTCCTCACCCAGGCATTGCTGCCGCTGATGCAGGAGGGAGCGAGCATCGTCAATCTGACCAGCGCTACGTCACGTGTCGCTACGCCTGGTGTTGCGCCCTATGCGTCCTTCAAGGGTGGCCTGGAGGTCCTGACGCGTTATATGGCCAAGGAATTCGGCGCGCGGCGCATTCGCGTCAACGCGGTGGCGCCCGGCGCCATTCGCACGGAACTCGGTGGTGGCCTGAATGAAGCGTTCGAGGCGCTACTGGCCTCGCAAACCGCACTGGGTCGGGTTGGTGAGCCGGAGGATGTGGCGCGCGTCATCGCCACGCTGCTCACGGACGACGGCGGCTGGATCAATGCCCAAACCATCGAAGTCGCTGGCGGCTACGTCATCTGATTTGAATGAAGCACCATCATGCTGGACCCGGACGGGTACAGCCTGGATGCGAGCATCGATGCGTGACGGATGGAAAATCGCCCCCAATCTAAGGGGCAGTTTGGTTCGTCACGGTCATTGTGGTGGCGATCGCCGCTTTATGCGGCAGTAGCCTTCCTAGCACTGCCAAGCGCACGGTGCGAACGGCAAGGACCGTAATAAAAAGGTTGGCGAAGACAAAGAATGGCAACGCCAGCAGGTTCAGCTTCCAAGTACCGCCGCGCTCAATCATCCGCAGGGGCACGGCAGCTATAGCGGTGATGCCGAACGTGAATGCCCACGCACTGGCGCCGAAGATCTGCTGTCGAAACCAGGGGATGAGCCCAATCAATAGCATTGCCTGGAACAATCCGTGGCCGAGCAAGGCTTGAACAAACACATCGGGTATTCCGGTCGTGATGGCGAGGTAGGCCATTGCACCAACGACGGGAGGTGCGAGTTGTATGCCGAGTGTTGAACGCATATCGACGGGAATAGGCGGACCAACCATGTAACGCTGGACAATGACAGACTCCAGCGACAACCAGGCCAAGGCGCCAGCTCCAAAGAACAAAGCACCCAACTCAGGGTAACCCAAGCTACCAGCAACCATTGCCGCAACGAAATTGACTCCGACGGTCGGCAGGTAGAGCACCGGGGTTGACGTTTGGGGATCACGCCCGCCTTTCCATAGTCGCCCCGTGCTGAGAACCCCGAATCCAAGCTGCCCAAACACTCCAGCAATCCAGAGAACAATTGCCACTGTGCGGGAGTAAGGTGCCGCCGCTAGTGCCATCAACATCGTGGTAAGAGGCAGCAACGCGACGAACCCTGATTGAATTTCACTGTCTAACTCGGTCTGCGCGGCCATACGTGCAAATAGCCATTTGCCTAAGTACATCGCGACAAGGGTTGTCCACAAGAGCGCTGTCAACGCCATGATGATTTCTCCCACCATCGAGGGGAGGAGCCAGACCCGAGCGGCTATTCGCCATGCATTGCCAAGTCCCGCGAGGCCCAGGACCATTCCAAAAAATGATGCCGGTATGGGGTAACGATAGGTAGACATTACGAACCGGGCCCTTATCTCACCAAGGCTGCTACATCAACAACGACCTTCCCCCGCGCTGTTCCAGACTCGACGAGCTGATGTGCGTCCAAGGCAGATGCCAAGGTAAAGTGATGCGCATCGAGCAATGGAACCAGCTTGCCCGCTTCCACAAGCTTCGTGACCTCTCGCAGTATTTCACCGTGGTGCTCGCGGCCTTCCCCCGAAATCATTGGAAATAGTGTGAACACGCCCGAATAGGTCGCGGAGCGGAAGGAAAGCGGCGCGAGCTTGTGGGTGCCCCACCCGAGAATGCTGAGAACATGTCCGCCATAGCGGCGCGCTGCCTTGAAAGAGGTATCCAATGTTGCTCCGCCCACCGTGTCGAAGACGATATCGAATCCTTTGCCGTTCGTGCAGCGTGCAACATACTGTTCAACGGTTGCCGAGCGGTAGTCGATTGGAATGGCTCCATAGCGTTCGGCAATACCAAACTGCTCTTTTGCCACCGTCGTAAAGACACGTGCCTGGCGGGCACGCGCCAACTGAACTGCGATATGTCCTACCCCACCAGCCCCACCATGCACGAGCACCGTCGCCCCGTGTCCAACGTTGGCCCGGTCAATCAACCCTTCCCACGCCGTGATAGCGGCAAGAGGCAGTGCCGCAGCTTCGCGCATGGTGAGATTTTGCGGTTTGAGCGCAATAAGACGGGCGTCTACCGCTGCGAATTCGGCCAGCGTGCCTTGTAGGCCGCCTATTCCTCCGGCCATGCCGTAGACCTCGTCTCCGGGCCGGAAAGAGGTTACGCCATCGCCAACCGAAACCACGACCCCAGCCAAGTCCATACCCAGCACGGCGGGCAAGGCCTGCTGGGCGTGGTCGGCGGTTCCGGCGCGAATTTTGGTGTCCAGCGGGTTGACACCGCTGGCGACGATACGCACCAGAACTTGGCCTTGCGCGGGTGCTGGCACTGGAACCTGAGCGGATATGAAATCGCCCCCCGCAATTTCGACGGTCATGGCGCGCATGGTGGTTTGGGTAGACATTTGAAGCTCCAGTAGTGAACGAAGAATTCAGTTTCTTCCAAACAAAAACAAATGAAAACCATGAAATACACACGACGATCATGCATTTATGTATGATCAAAATATGGACTGGGACGACATAAAGGTATTTCTGGCTATTGCCCGTGCGCGCTCGCTTGGCGGTGCAGCAAGGGCGCTTGGGCAGACTCAGCCCACCATGGGACGCCGCCTTCGCGCATTCGAAGATCGGTTGGGTGTCGCGTTGTTTCAGCGCAGCGGCGAGGGTTTCTTGCTGAGCGACGATGGCGCCTTGGTCTTGGCGCATGCGGAGCGCATGGAGGAAGAAGCCTTGGCCTTTGAAAGGACCTTGGTGGGCCAGGAAACCGAGTTGGAAGGCTTGCTACGCGTTTCTTCATCAGACTGGTTCGGTCTGCACGTACTGACTCCCATCTTCGCGCGTTTTCAGGAAAAGCATCCGCGCGTGTGCATAGAGCTCATCACCGAGTCGCGGCTGCTGAACTTGGCGCGACGAGAGGCCGATTTGGTGTTCCGTATCCGGCCTTTCGAAGACGCGGGCGTGGTCCAGCGTCGGCTAACAAGTATTCAATACGCACTGTATGGAGCGTCCTATCTCGAAAGGCCGAGCTTGGGCGATGGGGATGGCACGCCGCTCATCACGATGGACTCCGCCTTTGGCTCTATGCCCGACGTACGCTGGTTGCAGCGCGTACTGCCAAACGCGCACGTGGTCATGCGCAGCAATAACCGGGAAGTGCAAACAGCGATGTGTGTGGCGGGTCGCGGTTGGGCCGTGTTACCCGTGGATCTTGGTGACCGCGCGCCTGGGCTCGTGCGTCTGGACCTTGGTGAGTCCCCGCCCAAGAGGGATGTTTGGGTAGGGTTTCATCAGGACTTGAGACGCTTGGTGCGCCTGCGCCGTCTCGTTGAATTTACGGTAGAGGCACTGGCCTGAGCTTGCATCCGTGCCACTCAAACGTCATTCTGCGTCAAGCTATCGGGTGGAGTGGTCAGCTTGCCAAATTCCCGGCGCAACCGGGTCAACTGGCGCAGCCCTGCCGCCACGCGGGCGTAGACGGTGCCGTCGGGTGCCTGGCCCTGTTCGTCCAGGGTTCCCATGGGCAGCCCGGTCAGCCGCTCCATGGCTTCTTCCATGGCGGCCACTGGCCAGATAAAAAAGCGCCCGGCCCGCACGGCCTCCACCACGTCGCTGCGCAGCATCAGGTGGCAGACGTTGCTGGCTGGAATCAGCACCCCTTGCTCGCCTGACAGCCCCCGGGCGTGGCAGAGGTCGAAAAAACCTTCGATCTTTTCGTTGATGCCGCCCACGGCCTGCACCACGCCAAACTGGTTGACCGAGCCGGTCACCGCGAGCGACTGTCGCAGTGGCACGCCGGCAATGGCCGACAGCAGCGCAGCCAGCTCTGCCAGCGAGGCGCTGTCGCCCTCCACGCCGCCGTAAGACTGTTCGAACACTAGGCTGGCCTTGAGCGACAGGGGCATGTGCCGGCCAAAGCGCGACGCAATGAACGAGGACAGAATCAACACCCCTTTGGAGTGGATGGGGCCGCCCAGCTTGACCTCGCGTTCGATGTCAACCACCTCGCCGTCGCCCACGCGCACCGTGGCGGTGATGCGCACCGGGTGGGCAAAGGTGCTGTCGCCCAGCGACACCACCGCCAGACCGTTGATTTGCCCCACCTGCGCGCCGGTCGTGTCCACCAGCAACTGGCCGCGCACGACCTCTTCCTGGTAGCGCTCGTGGTAGCGCGCGTGGCGGCGCTGGTGGGCCGCCAGTGCCGCCTCGATATGTTCGCGGTCCACCAGGGGGGCTTGCGCCGTTTGCGCAAAATGGTCGGCCTCGCGGATCAGGTTGTCCAGCGGCTGCGTCTGTGTGGTCAGGCGCTGGGCGTCGTTGGCCAGCCGGGCCGCATGCTCAATGACGCGGGCCACGGCGGAGGCCGTCAAGGGCCGCATGCCGTCGTTGCGTGCCAGTGTGGCCACCAGGCGCGCGTAGGCCAGGGTGTTGTCAGGGTTGCGCCGGATGTCGCTCTCCATGTCGGCGTTGATCCGGAACAGCGTGGCAAAGTCGGGGTCGTACTGGGTCAGGAGGTAATACACCAGCCGCTCCCCGATCAGTACGATCTTGAGCTCCAGCGGCACCGGTTCTGGCTCCAGCTGCACGGTGCTGGTCAGGCCGATCAGGTCCGACAGCGATTCGATGCGGACCTGCCCGGCCTGCAGGCAGCGCTTGATGCCTTCCCAGGCATAGGGCTGCGACAGCACCTTCAGCGCGTCGAGGATGAGGAAGCCGCCATTGGCGCGGTGCAGGGCGCCGGCGCGAATCAGGGTGAAGTCGCTGACCAGCGTGCCCATGTGCACCTGGTGCTCGATGCGTCCCACCAGGTTTTGCAGGGTGGGATGGTCTTCGTAGACCACCGGACGCGCATCGCCGACGGGGTTTTCCACCAGCAGGTTGACCAGGTAGCGCTGGACCGAGATCGAGCCGGTGTAGGTCGTTGTTTCGGTGTCTCCCTCGCTCTTGGACGAGGCGTGCAGCGACTCGCCGGTCTCGGTGATGTCCTGCAGCACGGCTTCCAGGTATGCGGCCACGGCCGGCAAGTCCGCATACCGCGGTTTGATGTCATCCATCAGTTGCACCAACGTTGTGTGCAAGGCTTCGCTGCCGGTTTGCTTCATGCGCCCCACGGCTTCCTGGCGCCAGCGCGGAAATTCCTTGAGCAGCTTCTGCATGCGCTCATGCAGGACGCTGATGGTGTCGGTGAAGGTCTGCTGGCGCTCGCTCGCCAGTGCGGCGAATTCCTCTGTCGTCAGCGGCGTTTCCTTGTCCTTCATGGGCACCAGCATGAAACCCTGCGGCGTGCGTATCAGCCCCACGTCTTGCGCGGCCGCATCGTCGCCCAGCGCTTTGAGCGCCTGCTCCTCGCGCTGCTTGGCCTCTTCCTGCAGGGCGGAGATGCGGTCACGGTACTCGTTGCTCTGAAACACCGCATTGATGGCCGGCGTCAGTTGCTCCACGAAGTGCTGCATGTCGTCGCGCAGCGCCGGGCCCCGTCCGCAGGGCAGGCGCAGCAGCTGGGGCCGCGTGGCGTCGGTGAAGTTGTACACATAGCACCAGTCGGCGGCGGCATCGCCGTGGTGGCGCTCTTCTTCGAGCAAGCGGCGCACCATGGCGTGGCGCCCACTGCCGGTGTCGCCCAGCACGAAGAGGTTGTAGCCTTCGTGGCGGATGTCGAGCCCCAGGTGCATGGCCTCGATGGCGCGGGTGTGGATGGCCGAGGCGTCCAGGTCGGACAACTCCTGTGTGTTGCTGAAACCCAGCGTGGCGGGGTCGCAAACGGTGTAGAGCAGGTCCGGTGTCAGGGCGTCAGCAGCAGGCATCTGAGAAACTTCCAGAATGGCAATGCAACAAGCATAACCGCGCCTACCCGCGGCCGGGTTGCGGCTCAGTCCAGAACGAAGTTGGCGTCGGGCTGCGGTGCCGCCGGCGGGGTCTCCCCCAGCATTTCGCGCAGGCTGGCATCGATGCCAGCCACCATCGCGTTGAGCGCCAGGTCATTGGCAGCCACGCCAAAGGGTTCTTCGATCTCGTCGCTGAGGGCCTCCAGGGCGAAGAAGGTGTACGACACAAAGCTCACCACCAGTGGTGTCATCAACCCGATGTCGTCGACCAGGCCAAAGGGCAGCAGCATGCAGTAGATGTAGGCACTGCGGTGCAGGATGACCGAGTAGGTGAAGGGCAGCGGTGTATTGGCAATGCGCTCGCAACTGCCCAGGGCGGCCGAAAGCCCGTTCAGCGAATCCTCCATCTTGTGGGACAGCAGCGGCTCCAGCACCCCGGCCTCCCGGCATTCGCGCAGCCACTGGCCCAGCCACAACAGCACCAGGGTGGGGG
>JBAQKO010000256.1:0-3419 GCA_049301075.1 Rhodoferax sp. | reverse complement strand
GGAGAGTGCACAGCAGGAAATGGAGGCCGCGCGCCACGAGCTGGACCAGTCCCGGGTAGCCCTGCGGCAATACGCCTCCGGGTCTGAAACCGAACAACAGCGCCCCTGGCAGATCAAGGCGCCGGTTTCCGGCCGGGTGCTCAAGGTTCAGCAACAAAGCGAGGGCATGGTGCCGGCTGGTACCCCTCTGGTGGAACTGGGCGACCCCACCCAACTGGAAGTGGTGGTGGACATCCTGACCGAAGATGCGGCACAGATTGCACCGGGCACCCCGGTCCAGCTGACCAATTGGGGCGGCCCCGAAACGCTGGAAGGCAGCGTTCGGTTGATCGAACCTGCGGCCTTCACCAAGGTGTCGGCGCTGGGCGTGGAGGAGCAGCGCGTCAATGCCGTGATCGATATCCGCTCGGCACCTGAAAAATGGCGCGCCCTGGGCGACGGATTCAAGGTGGACGTGCGGGTGCTGGTGCAGGTGGTCGAGAACGCCGTAAAGGTGCCGGTCAGTGCGCTGTTTCCCGTGGGTGCACGCTCCGCGCTGTTTGTAGTGGAGGCCGGCCGGGCACGCCAGCACGAGGTCGAGGTCGCCGCGCGCAATGGCACCGAGGCCTGGGTTAAATCCGGGCTCACGCCTGGCATGTCCGTCATTGTCTACCCGCCCACCGCACTCCAGGACGGCTCACGGGTCAGCGCCCGCTAGAGGGGATGCCGCCGGGGCAGCCCACCAGCGATCAGGGAGCGGCGTCTGCTTCCAGCGCAACCACACTGTTGCGACCCTGGTGCTTGGCTTGGTACATGGCTTTATCCGCCCGCTCAATCAGGCGGGTGGGCGTGTCGGTCGGCACCGCCATGGCGGCCCCCACGCTCACCGTGAAACTGCGATGCGGGCTGGGCATGGCCTCAATGGCTGCGCGAACCCTATTGGCAACGGCCACCACTTCTTCCAGCTTTGAATCCGGCAGCACTACCGCAAACTCTTCACCACCGTAGCGGGCCACATGGTCATAACTGCGCGCCTGCGTCTGCAGGGCGTTCGCCAGCCGCTGCAAGGCCTCATCGCCCGCCACATGACCGAACGCATCATTGAACGGTTTGAAATGGTCCACGTCCACCATCAGCAAACCCAGGGAGGAATGCACGCGCTGCGCGCGTGACAGTTCATCGCGCAAGATGCTGTCGAAGGCGCGCCGGTTTTTCAGCCCTGTCAGCGGGTCCCGCTGGGTCTGCTCCGACAGATCGCGATTCACCTCTTCCAGCTGCCTGCGGTAACTGTCCAGTTGCTGTTGCTGCTGCGCCTGGGTTTGGGTCAACAACCGGAGATCGGCCACCGTCCGGCGCAAACTCAGCAATGCCGTCACTTGCCGGGATAGCGCCTTCAGTGCAACCGCCATGGCGGGCGTCAAGGTACGCGGCACCCGGTCAATGACACAAACCGTTCCCAGCGCCATGCCCGAAGCAGCCACAAACGGTGCCCCGGCGTAAAACCGGATACCCGGGTCGCCGGTCACCAGTGGATTGTCTGCAAAACGGGGATCCTGCGTAGCGTCTGGCACCTCCATGAGCTGATCCGGCTGGAGAATGGCATGTGCGCAAAAGGCCTGGCTACGCGGTGTCTGCGCAACGTCCAGACCCACCTTGGCCTTGAACCACTGGCGGTCTTCGTCCACCAGGGAAATCAGCGCAATGGGAACGCCGCAGATCTGGGAAGCCAGACTGACAATGTCATCGTAAGCCTGCTCAGCCTGCGAATCCAGTATGGCGTAGCTCCTGAGCGCCTCGAGTCGCTGCAACTCGTCCATATTCAACGTTTCTTGCATACCGCCGTACTCCGAATGAAGGCCGTCAACCGTTCGACACCGCTAAGGCGTAACGCACCACGGCGCAGCGTTGTGCACCAACCCCATCCACAAGGCCCACCCCGAACTCGCGGCCAGTGCCGCGCCAGCCAGGCGAACGCCCCACTGCCCACTGCCCGCCCCGGTGCCCTGCCCGCGCAGGCGCAGCCACAACCAGGGCCCTGCCACCATGGTCACACTGGTTCCCAGGGCAAAAAGCCCCATCACCATCGCACCGGCAGCGGCGCTGCCGGCCATGGCCGCCACCAACAGGGCCGAATACAGCAAACCGCAGGGTAGCAGCGCCCACATCACGCCCAGGACCAGCGGCACCCCACGCCCACGCGTGGCCGCCAGCGTGCGGGCACGACCCCATATTTTCCTACCAGCACTCTCCAGCCAGATCGGCTGACGCGCCTGCCACAACAACACCAGACCCAGCAACAGGGCCGCCACATGGAACAGGGACCAGACCGGACGCAGGGCTGCAGACTGGACCGTCAACCAGCCCAGGCCCTGCAGGGAAGCGGCAGCGAGGCCTCCCAGGATGGAATACCCCACGACGCGCCCCAACTGAAACGTCCATAAAGCAGAATTTTTGTGCGCGCCGGCCGCTTGCCCGATACCCGCGCAGGCGGCACCGCACATGGCCACACAGTGGGGCCCGCCGACCAGCCCCATCAAGAGCGCTGTCAGCGCCAGAGAAGATTGCATCTGTCGATGCTAAATGATCTTGGAAAACCGTGCCCGGCTGCGGTCGGACTGCAGGTAACGGTCGAACACCATGGCCACCGCGCGGACAAAGAACCACCCTTGGGTCGTAACCTGGATGCCGGATGCGTCCACCGTGACCAGCCCCTGGCTCTCCAGATCCTGCAAGGCCTCCAGTTCCTTGGCGAAGTACGAACGGAAATCCATGAGGTACGCCAACTCAACGGATTCAAACTGGACTTCGCCCTGGCACATCAACGCCATGATCACGGTGCGACGCACCAGGTCATCACGGGAAAGCGCCAGCCCCCGCACCACCGGGAAATGCCCCTGGTCGAGGAAATCGTAGTACTCCTCAAGCGTCTTGGCATTCTGGCTGTAGGTGGCGCCAATGCGTCCGATGGACGACACACCCAATCCAATCAGATCGCAATCGGGTTCGGTGCTGTAACCCTGAAAGTTGCGGTGCAGGCGCCCCTGCCGCTTGGCGACCGCCAGGGCATCTTCCGGGAGTGCGAAGTGATCCATCCCCACGTACACATACCCTGCCTCCATGAAGGCCGCTTGGGAGCGCGACAGCATGGACACCTTGGCGGCCCCGCTGGGGAGTTCCACCGTGGCAATGCGCCGCTGGGGCTTGAAGCGCTCCGGCAAGTGGGCATAGGCGTACAGGGCGATGCGGTCCGGTCGCAAGGCGTTCACCTGCGCCAGGGGCCGGTCAAACGACTCCGGGCTTTGCCGGGGCAGACCATAGATCAAATCCACGTTGACCGAAGCAAAACCACGGGTACGGGCCGCCTCCACCAAAGCAAACACCTGCTCGGCCGGCTGCATGCGGTGCACCGCCTTTTGCACCGCGGGATCAAAGTCCTGCAC
>JBAQKO010000255.1:0-10510 GCA_049301075.1 Rhodoferax sp. | reverse complement strand
CGATTTCACTGGAACTAGCGCCAAACGACTGGGTCGCTTCCAGGCAACCGGCCGACACACGGGCGGCATCCATGCCCAAAATGGCCGCCATGGCGCCCATACCGACCGGCACCGCTTCCTGCATCGCTTGCGCCCGCAGTCGCACCAGGGGTGCCGCCTGCGCCAGTGTCAGTGCACCCGCGGCGACCAGCGCGGTGTATTCCCCCAGCGAATGGCCCGCCACCGCCACGGGAGCTACGCCCACTTCAGACATCCACACCCGGTAGGCCGCTACGCCGGCAACCAGCATGACGGGCTGGGTGTTGGTCGTCAGCGCCAGGGCTTCCTTGGGGCCTTCGTGAATCAATTGCGCGACGTCTTCGCCCAGCGCATCAGAAGCTTCCCGCAGCGTCTCCGCCACCACCGGATGGTCACCCCAGGCGTCGAGCATGCCGACCGACTGCGATCCCTGCCCCGGAAATACAAAAGCAAATTTTTTCATGGACGTATTGGTACCAAAAAATGACTTCAAACCCGCGCAGACACTGCGCAAGCAGCTACAAATTCAGGAGCACAGCACCCCAGGTAAAACCACCGCCCACACCTTCGAGCAGCAGGGTTTCGCCACGCTTGACCTGCCCGGTGCGCACGGCAAAATCCAGTGCCAACGGAATGGACGCTGCCGAGGTGTTGCCATGCTGATCCACCGTCACGACCACCTTGTCCATGGACAGCTTGAGCTTGCGCGCGGTGCTTTGCATGATGCGGATGTTGGCTTGGTGCGGTACCAGCCAGTCGATATCGGCATCGGTCAGATTGGCCTTGGTCAAGGTGGCACGGGCCGCGCTTTCCAGCAGGCCTACCGCCAGCTTGAACACAGCCTGCCCGTCCATCTTCAACAAGGGGGCACCCAAAATGGCGCCACCCGAGACATGACCGGGCACACACAGGATGCCCACGTGCTTGCCATCGGCGTGCAGGTCACTGGCCAGAATGCCGGGCGTGTCGGACGCCTCCAGCACCACCGCCCCCGCGCCATCGCCAAACAGCACGCAGGTCGTGCGGTCCTTGAAATCCAGAATGCGGGAAAACACTTCCGCCCCCACCACCAGCGCCCGGTGAGCGGCGCCGGTCTTGATCATGGAATCGGCAACGGTCAACGCATAGATAAACCCGCTGCAAACAGCCTGCACATCGAAAGCGGCGCAGCCGTTGGCCCCCAGCTTGTTCTGCAAAATGCACGCCGTGGACGGAAACACCATGTCGGGTGTCGAGGTTGCAACGATGATGAGATCAATATCCTGCGCCGTGCAACCCGCTGCCTGGAGCGCGTTTTTCGCCGCTTCCAGCCCCAAGTCACTGCTGAAAACCCCGTCGTCCGCGAAATGCCGGGCATGAATGCCCGTGCGCTCCACAATCCACTCATGGGATGTTTCGACCCCTTTGGCCGCCAGTTCAGCGACCAGGTCGGCATTCGTTAACCTGTGCGGCGGCAAATAACTTCCGGTGCCGGAAATGCGCGAATATCGTTTCATGGTTGGGGTTGGTGACACCCGTAGAGGTTATTGCACGCTGTCTGCAGGCACCAGAAGCGGTGCTGCGTGCGCGATGCGAACCTGAACACGGTCAAGCAAGTTGTTTCGGGCTGCATCATACGCCCGGTTCAGCGCGTTCCCAAAGGACAGCGCATCCGCCGAACCATGGCTCTTGAACACCAGACCGCGCAGGCCCAACAGGGCGGCGCCGTTGTAGCGACGGTGATCAAATCGGTTTTTAAACGCATTTAGCACGGAATAAGCCGCAATTGCCGCCATCTTCGTGAAGATATTGCGTGAAAACTCGGCTTTCAGGAAGGTCCCAAACATGGAAGCCAGGCCTTCACTGGTCTTCAGCGCCACATTGCCCACAAAGCCGTCACACACCACGATGTCCACAACACCCTTGAAGATGTCGTTGCCTTCCACGTTGCCGACAAAATTCAGATCACCGGTTTTAGCAGCAGAACGCAGCAGTTCTCCGGCCTTTTTGATCACATCATTACCTTTGATGACTTCTTCACCAATATTGAGCAAGCCCACCGTGGGCGCCTCCTTGTTGCTGAGCACGGAGACCAGGGCCGCGCCCATGACCGCAAACTGCAACAGGTGTTCAGCCGAGCAATCCACATTGGCCCCGAGGTCCAGCACGGTGGTGGCGCCACCGGTGGCATTGGGAATCTGCCCCGCAATAGCCGGACGCTCAATGCCGTCCACTGTTTTGAGGAGGTAGCGGGAAATGGCCATCAGGGCCCCCGTATTACCCGCCGAAACGGCGGCCTGGGCCTTGCCGTCCTTCACCTGCTGAACGGCCACGCGCATGGAGGAATCCTTCTTGCGGCGCAGTGCGATCTCCAGCGGGTCGTCCATGGTCACCACCTCGCTGGCTGTCACCACGGTGGCGCGTGGATGGGAAAACCCACCTACCTGGTCGGGCAGGCCCACCAGAATCAGGGACGCGTCGGCGTGCGTATCAAGGAAATGCCTGCAGGCAGGCAGCGTGACTTGGGGCCCGTGGTCACCCCCCATGCAGTCAACGGCAATTGTGGTCATGGGATAGCTAGCCAAAAATAAATGGCGTCAGGCGCGCGCCAGAAGCCAGAAAAGACAAAAGCCCGTCGCTACAGGGTGTGTAGCTTCGGGCTTTGCGCGAAAAACCTGGATCAGGCTTCGGATTTGGTCTTCAACACCTTGCGACCACGGTAAAAACCGGTGGGGCTGATGTGATGGCGCAAATGGGTTTCGCCGGTTGTGGATTCCACAGCAATGCCAGGAACCACCAGGGCATTGTGCGAGCGGTGCATACCGCGCTTGGAAGGAGACTTTTTGTTTTGTTGAACGGCCATGATTGGCTCCTGGGCAAGGGTGCTGCACAGGTTGCAACACGTTGGGGTTGGTAAAAATCGCGACTACGGTTCCGCGCGAAGCCTCACATTATAGCCTAAAGCCTCCGTTTCAGGGGGGGCCTTTCTTCTTGAGCTGCTGCAGCACCGCAAACGGGTTCGGTTTTTCCGCCGGCGCATCAACGAAATTCGGATCGGCCACCTGCAATTTTACCGGCACGGGGCACACGGGGTGCTTGGGCGCCACGGGCAATTCCATCAGCAGTTCATCCTCAATCAGTTCCAGCACGTTGAAATCGCGGCTCAAGACCAGAACATCTTCCTCGGATTCCTCGTCCTCCACAGCCGCCAGTTCTTCGGTGGCCACAAACCGGAAGTCCCGCTCAAAAGCCACCGGCTCCTCTACCGGGCCCAGGCAGCGCTGGCAGGTCATGGGCAGTACCGCCTGCGCGGCCAGATGCAGCCAGGCCTCCTCCACCCCGGCGCCATCCGCGCGCATGGCACCCTGCACGGAATAGCGGACGACCATCTCGCCGCCCTGCCCGTGGGTTTCCGCCATCAGCCGCTCAAACTGCGCCAGAGGCGCCTCGCCGTCCCAGGCGCCCGATGCTTGGGCGAAAGCTGCAATATTGAGGTGTTGGGCATCGTAGTCATGTTTCATGCGCGCAGTGTAAGAGAATCGCACCATGTCTGACATTCCGAACCGAAAACTCATCCTGGGATCCACCTCGCCCTACCGGCGTGAATTGCTGGAGCGCCTGCGCATTCCGTTTTCTACCGAGTCGCCCCATGTGGACGAAACCCCCCAACCGGGCGAGCATCCCGCCGCACTGGCCCGCCGCCTGGCTCTGGCCAAGGCGCGGGCGGTAGCGGCCCGTTTTCCCGATTGCGTGGTGATCGGCTCGGACCAGGTGGCCGATCTGGACGGGCAGGCCCTGGGCAAACCCGGCAACCACACCCGCGCCGTGGCACAGCTGCGCCAGATGCGCGGCCGCACGGTCATTTTCCAGACTGCGGTGGCCGTGGTGTGCCTGGATAGCGGCTTTTGCCAGGAAGCGCTGGCGCCGGTCAAGGTGACGTTTCGGGAGCTGGATGACGCGGAAATCGAGCGTTACCTGCAAGCCGAGCAGCCTTACGACTGTGCCGGCAGCGCCAAAAGTGAAGGCTTGGGCATTTCCCTGCTCAGCGCCATTGAAAACGACGACCCCACCGCCCTGGTGGGCCTGCCCCTGATCCGCACCTGCCAGATGCTGCGTGCCGCTGGCATGGACCTGCTGCACACCCCACAGGTGCCGGCATGAGCGGCGCAATATCGCCGGACGCCGCGCACACCCCGAAGCGGGGCACCCTCTACCTGGTACCCGCTCCCCTGGACTTTGGCTGCAGCACCCAGGCGCCGCTGGACCGCGTGATGCCGTCCGGCACCCTGGAAGTTGCGGCAACGCTCCAGCACTGGGTGTGTGAAAACGCCAAATCCACCCGCGCCTACCTCAAGCGCATTGGCGAACACCACCCGCTGTGCGTTCCGCTGCAGTCCATGCAGCTGCAGGAACTGCCGCATGCGGTCCACAAGAAAGGCGACCACCAGGGCCACTTCGATGCCCGCCCGCTGCTGCAGGCCGCCTTGCAGGGCGCCGATATCGGTCTGGTCAGTGAGGCCGGCATGCCGGCGGTGGCGGACCCCGGCTCGTCTGTGGTGCGCGCCGCGCACGACCTGGGCCTGCGCGTGGTGCCGTTGGTGGGACCGGTGTCGCTGCTGCTGGCATTGGCCGCCAGCGGCCTCAATGGCCAGAACTTCGCCTTTGTGGGTTATGTGCCCAGCGCGCCCGCCGAACGCGCTCAGCGCATCCGCGAGCTGGAAGCCTTGGCCCTGAAAACGGGACAGACCCAACTGCTGATTGAAACCCCGTACCGCAACACCGCCCTGCTGCAGGCCCTGCTGCAGACCCTGCAGCACGCCACCCGCCTAGCCACGTCCAGCGGACTGACTCTGGAACAGGCCACCTGCCACAGCGACCTCGTCAAAAACTGGAAAAACAAACCGTGGGCGCTGGACAACGCCATGCCCACGGTATTTGCCATCGGCCGCTAGTGCAGGTCAGCGCAGCGCCGGAAGGGAACGGATGGCGCGCACCGCGCCCTCCCCCATGGAGGCGCCAAAGCGCTTGACCAGGCGTTCGGCCACGTTGTCCTTGCGGGTGTAGTCCACCAGGTCTTCGGCCTTGACGATTTCACGCGCCACATAGTCCAGGTTGCCCAGTTGGTCGGCCAGGCCCATGTCGATGGCCTGCTGTCCGGTCCAGAACAGGCCGCTGAAGGTTTCGGGCGTTTCTTTCAGGCGCTTGCCCCGGCCGGCCTTGACGACACCAATGAATTGCTGGTGAATCTGGTCCAGCATGCTCTGGGCAAACGCGCGCTGCTTGTCGGTTTGGGGGCTGAACGGGTCCATGAAACCTTTGTTTTCACCCGCCGTCATCAGGCGCCGTTCGACGCCCAGCTTGTCCATCAGGCCGGTGAAACCGAAACCATCCATCAACACGCCAATGCTGCCCACGACGCTGGCCTTGTCGACAAAGATCTGGTCGGCACCAACGGCAATGTAGTAGGCCGCAGAGGCACAGGTTTCCTCCACCACGGCATAAATGGGCTTCTTGTACTGGGCCTTGAGGCGACGGATTTCGTCGTTGATGATGCCCGCCTGCACCGGACTGCCGCCGGGGGAGTTGATCAACAGCACCACCGCCTGCGCACCTTTGTCCTCGAACGCGCTGTGCATGGCGGCCACCACCAGCTCGGCACTGGCCTCGGAGCCCGAGGCAATTTCCCCCTGGATCTTCACCACCGCCGTATGCGGCGTGGAGATATCGGTACTGGTGCCCCCGCGCTCCATGCCAAACCACACCAGCATCACCAGAAAAACCAGCCAGCCCAGCCGGATGCCGTTGCGCCAGCGCCGGGCCTGGCGCTGCTCGGTAATCGCGGCCATGGCCAGTTTTTCCAGGGTGGAACGCTCCCAACCCGGCGCATTGCCGGCATCGGAATTCGCTCCGTTTTTTGTAGCGGATTGCGCAGGCTCCACGGGGGTTGCATGCATATTTTCCGTATCAGGTCCGCCGGGGGTGTTGGGGTCAGTCATATCAGAACTCAAGGGGTTTCAGGTTATGGGCAGTATGCCAGTGCACGACACCGTCCTGCTCGGTTAATTCGATCTTGATCAAGCCGGTGCGGCAGGGGCCACCGCGGCACTCACCGGTTTCTGGCCGGTAAATCGCACCGTGGGTCGCGCACATCAGCCACTGGCCGCTGTGGTCAAAAAACTGGTTGTCCTGGTAGTCCATTTCCATGGGAATGTGGCCGCACTGGTTGAGGTAGGCGTACACCTGCCCCTGGTAGCGGATGGCAAACCCACGGGCGGTTCGCCCGCCATAGACCACATCAAAAGGAACGGCAGCGCCACGGTCCACCAAGTCGCTGGAGTTGCACAGGGGAATGGCTGTTTGCAGATCCGTCATGGTTCGTTCTCCCCCCTCAGGCGTGGGCCCGCAGCCACGTGTGCAGCTCGGTCACCGAGTGCGCCACGAAACGGGGTTGCAGGGCATCGAATGCCGCCGGCGCATGGGCGCCGTAGCTCACGCCCACGCTGGGCACGCCCGCGTTCAGAGCCATTTGCAGGTCGTGCGTGGTGTCGCCAATCATCAGCACCCGGTGCGGCTCCACACCGAATTCCTGCATCAGTTCCTGCAGCATCAGGGGGTGGGGCTTGCCGGCGGTTTCGTCGGCGGTGCGGGAGCTGTCGAACATGCCGCGCAACTCCACCGCCTGCAGGGCTTCATCCAGCCCGCGCCGGCTTTTCCCCGTGGCCACAGCCAGCCAGTGGTTGCGGGCCTTCAGATCGGCCAGCAGGGGCAGCACACCGGCAAACAGGCTGATGTCGTTCTGGTGCGCCGCATAGTGGTGCTTGTAGCGCGCGCCCAGCTCGGGGTATTTCTCCGGTGGCACGTCCGGCGCGGCGTGGGCCAAGGCCTGCATCAGCCCCAGGCCAATGACGTAAGCCGCGGCCTGGTCACTGGGCTGGCGCCCACCCACGTCCACGACCGCCCGCTGAATGCAGCGGACGATGATGGCCGTCGAATCAAACAGGGTCCCATCCCAGTCAAAGGCAATCAAATCGAACTGGCGGGCAGCGGACGTCAAGGGAGAGTCTGGCATGGTCAAAGTCAAAAGGTTCAAAACAGGGCGGGCCGGCTGTCAGGCCGCCTGCGGCAGTACCTGCGCCAGAAACTGGGCCAGTTCGCCCGGCAGCTCCGCTTTCAATTCCAGACGCTCGCCGGTGGCGGGGTGGCAGCACTGTAATCGCCAGGCGTGCAAAAACATGCGCTTGAGCGACAGGACGCCGCTGGCGCGGGCCAGCGCCTTGTTGCATTCAAAGTCACCGTACTTGTCATCGCCCACAATCGGCATGCCCTCGGACGCCAGGTGCACCCGGATCTGGTGCGTGCGGCCCGTTTTGATGGTGACTTCCAGCAAGGAAAACCCCTGCTGGGCGCTGCTCAGGTGCTGGACGGCCGGCGGAACCACACCCCCCGCAGCCCGCACCTTGACCAGGGTCAACGACGGCATGCCGTCGGGATCGTCCTTGGACACCACCTTGACCCGGCGCTCGCCATCGGGCAACAGATACTTGTGCAAGGGTTTGTCCAGCACCTTCTTGTTGGCCGGCCACTGGCCCAGCGCCAGGGCCAGGTAGGTCTTGCCGGTTTCCCGCTCGCGGAACTGGTCCTGCAGGTTTTTCAAGGCGCTTCGCTTCTTGGCCACCAGCAAAATACCGCTGGTCTCACGATCCAGCCGGTGCACCAGTTCCAGGAACTTGGCCTGCGGGCGGGCCATACGCAGTTGCTCGATCACGCCAAAACTGACGCCCGACCCGCCGTGCACCGCGACACCAGCGGGTTTGTTGATCGCCAGGAAGCTGTCGTCCTCGAACAAAACCGTGAAATCCCGGGCCGGCGCATGGCTGGCCACCTGCTGGGCCATGGCCTGCGCTTTTTCCGCCGCCCGTTCGGACACCCGTACCGGCGGCAGGCGCAGCACATCGCCGGCATTGAGCCGCGTGTCGGCGCTGGCGCGCCCTTTATTGACCCGCACCTCGCCGCTGCGGATGATGCGGTAGACATGGGTTTTGGGCACACCCTTGAGGTGGCGCATCAGGAAATTGTCCAGCCGCTGGCCGGCGCCGTTCTCGTCGACGGTAACCGATTGCACCAACGGATGTGGGGTTTGAGGATTGCCCCCTATAATGTGTTTCACTAGCGACGCGCTGTAAGTGGTTGATTTGTCTGGAGTTTAGTCCACACGCCATACACAGACGCGCTGGAAGGTCGATGCCGCCGCGTTGTCCTGCACGCAAATCACACGCCAAATGCCTGTGATGGCCTGCAGAGGGCGCGGTCAAGCCGACGAATTGAAACACTGATACGGAATACCCAAAGTTCGCAGACCCTCCAGGTCTGGGAACGGAATGAAGCGAGATGTTTGTGTTGATGAGCCTGATTAACCTGTGCCTGCGGTGCGTTTGCGCGCCGTTTGTTGGCATCAATCGGCCGTCAGCCCCCGTCAATCGGGCGCAACCAGCTATTGTTTTAGTAGCAAATTCGCAAACACATCCCCTCGCTCCCCTCCACGCGCCTACGCTTCGCTCACGCATGTGAGTGGAAGTTCTCCGGCAATTCCACCTCGTTTCGGTTCGTCAGTTCAGGTATCAACGCCCGCTTTGGGCATGTACTACTGATGAAGGATGCAATCCATGAAACGGATGCTGATCAACGCTACGCAGGCTGAAGAACGCCGCTTGGCCATTGTCGACGGACAAAAACTCCTCGACTACGAAATCGAAATCGAAGGGCGCGAACAGCGCAAGGGCAACATCTACAAGGCCGTCGTCACCCGCGTCGAGCCTTCGCTGGAAGCCTGTTTCGTCGACTACGGCGAAGACCGCCACGGCTTCCTGCCGTTCAAGGAAATCTCCCGGATGTACTTCAAGGAAGGCGTCTCGGCCTCCCAGGCCCGCATCCAGGATGCCATCAAGGAAGGCCAGGAACTGCTGGTCCAGGTCGAAAAGGAAGAGCGCGGCAACAAGGGCGCGGCCCTGACCACCTTCGTGTCCCTGGCCGGGCGCTACGTGGTGCTGATGCCCAACAACCCCCGTGGCGGTGGCGTCAGCCGCCGCATCGAGGGTGAAGACCGCGCCGAACTCAAGGAAGCACTGGACCAGTTGGAATACCCCAACGGCATGTCCATCATCGCGCGCACCGCCGGCATCGGCCGCAGCGCGCCCGAGTTGCAGTGGGACCTGAACTACCTGCTCAAGCTGTGGACGGCCATCGACGGCGCCGCCAAGGGTGGCAAGGGTGCCTACCTGATTTACCAGGAATCCAGCCTGGTGATCCGCGCCATCCGTGACTACTTCAACCACGACATCGGCGACATCCTGATCGACACCGACGACGTGTACGAGCAGGCGCAGCAGTTCATGGCCCACGTCATGCCCGAGCACGCTGCGCGTGTGAAGCGCTACCGGGACGACGCCCCCCTGTTCAGCCGCTTCCAGATCGAACACCAGATCGAATCGGCCTACGCCCGCACGGTGCAGTTGCCGTCCGGCGGCGCCATCGTGATCGACCACACCGAAGCGCTGGTTTCGGTGGACGTGAACTCGGCCCGCGCCATCAAGGGCGGCGACATCGAAGAGACCGCCACCCGCACCAACCTGGAAGCCGCCGACGAAGTGGCCCGCCAGATGCGTCTGCGCGACTTGGGCGGCCTGATCGTGATCGACTTCATCGACATGGAAGAGAGCCGCAACCGCCGCGACGTGGAAAACCGCCTGCGCGACGCCCTGCGCCAGGACCGTGCCCGCGTGCAGTTCGGCACCATCAGCAAGTTCGGCCTCATGGAAATGAGCCGCCAGCGCCTGCGCCCGGCCCTCTCCGAAGGCGCCTCCATCCCCTGCCCGCGCTGCGGTGGCTCCGGCCACATCCGTGACACGGAATCCAGCGCGCTGCAGATTCTGCGCGTGATCCAGGAAGAGTCGCTCAAGGACAGCACCGCCTCCGTGCTGTGCCAGGTGCCGGTGGATGTGGCATCGTTCCTGTTGAACGAAAAGCGCTCCGAGATCGCCAAGATCGAACTCAAGCAACGCATCAACGTGCTGCTGGTGCCCAACAAGACGCTGGAAACACCCAACTACCGCCTGGAACGTCTGAAACACGACGACCCGCGTCTGGACAACATCGAAGCCAGCTACAAGATGGCCGATGAAATCGAAGACCCCACCGGCGTGACCCGTCGCTCGCAGGAGCCCACCAACAAGCAAACGCCCATCATCAAGGGCGTGTTGCCCGATGCGCCGGCGCCCGTCGCAGTACCCCGCCCCGAAGTGGCACCCCAGGCCAAGGCCGCACCGCAGCAGGCACCCCGTGCCAGTGGCGCGCGCCCGGCAGCAGCAGCTGCCCCGGCGGAAAAGGGCTTCTTTGGCTGGATCAAACGCCTGTTTGCGGGTGATGCGCCTGCGGCACCGGTCAAACCCGCCCCGGCACCTGCTGCCAAGCCGCAAGAGGCCCGTGAAGGCCGCGGTCGCGATGGCAACCGCAACGG
>JBAQKO010000254.1:0-3589 GCA_049301075.1 Rhodoferax sp. | reverse complement strand
ACCCGGCGCTGCAACTCAAGTGGCCCAATGACGTGTGGCTGCAGGATCGCAAGCTGGCCGGCATCCTGATCGAGACCGCCAGCGTGGGCGAGGCGCGGTATGCCGTGATCGGCGTGGGCATCAACATCGCCGCACGCGACGCCGATGGCTTGCGCACCCCGCCAGCGGCCCTGACCGAGGTGCTGCCCGGGGTGGACGCGCCAGCCGCGCTGGCGCGCGTGGCAGCGGCCCTGGTGCGGGCGGTCCAGCGGTTTGAGCGCCAGGGCTTTGCGCCGCTACGCCAGGCGTACCACGCGCGCGATCTGCTGTATGGCCGCGAGGTGCAGTGCAGCGACGGCCTGACCGGCACGGCGCGCGGGGTGGACGCCAGCGGCGCCCTGCTGGTGCATACTGCGGCCGGCCTGAAAAAAATCACCAGTGCGGAGGTCAGCGTGCGTCCTGCGGCCCCGCCATCCGTTCCCGTATCCTGAACCTATGCTGCGACTGCTTGTACTGGTCCTGATCCTTGCCAACGGTGCCTATTTCGCCTGGAGCGGGGGCTTGTTGCGCAGCTACGGTTTTGCTCCGGCCCAGCAGCGCGAGCCACAACGTCTGGCCCAGCAGATCAAGCCCGATGCGTTGCGGGTGCTGACCGCCTCCGAGTCCAAGCGCGCGGAAACGCAGGCCCAGGCCGATCTGGCACCCCGCGAGTGCTGGCAGGCCGGTCCTTTTGACGACGAACAGACGGCAACGCTGCGCCGCGCGCTGGAGTCGACCCTGGCACCCGGTGCCTGGCAGTTCGATCCGGTGGTGGAGCCGGCCCGCTGGATTGTGTACATGGGCAAGTTTCCCCAGGCGGACGTTCTGGCGAAAAAACGCAACGAGCTGACCGGGCTGGGCCTCAAGCCGCAGCCCTTGCTCAACCCGGCGCTGGAGCCGGGCCTGTCGCTGGGCAATTTCTCCACCCAGGCGGCAGCGGCGGCCGAGCTCGCCCGGCTGGGCAAGCGTGGTATCCGCACGGCGCGGGTGGTGCAGGAGCGCTCCGAAGGTCGGGTCAACCAGCTCCGGCTGCCGGCGCTGACCGAGGCCATGAAGACGCGGCTGGGTGATATCAAGCCGGCGCTGGCGGGCAAATCACTGCGCAGCTGCAACGGCTAGCGCCACCGGGCGTCAGGCCGACTCCAGCGCCTGCGCAAACCGCACCGTGAAGCAGGTGCCTGGTGGCGACTGGCCTGGGCGGCTGTCTTCCACGGTGACGGTGGCCCGATGCTGGCGCGCAATTTCCAGCACGATGGGCAGGCCCAGACCGGAGCCGTCGGCCTCGGTGCCCAGCACCCGGTAGAACGGCTGGAAAATCAGTTCCCGCTCCGCTGCGGGTATGCCGGGCCCGGAATCCTCCACCTGCAGCACCAGCACCTTGCTGAAGGGATCGGTCAGCACGCGGGCCGTGATCATGCCGGGCTTGCCGGCGTTGGACGGCGTGTAGTTGATGGCGTTGTCCATCAGGTTGCGCACCATTTCCTTGAGCAGGGTGGGGTTGCCCGGCAGGGTGACGCCTTCGCTGCCGGGTTGTGCCCCCTCGTAGCCGACGTCGATGTGCTTCTCCATAGCGCGGGGGACGCAGTCGCGTACCACTTCCATGGTCAGCCGGGCCAGGTCGCAGGGCTGCTGGCTCATCACCGTGCCGCTGCTTTCCGCTCGCGCCAGGGCCAGCAACTGGTTGACGGTGTGGGTGGCCCGGATGCTGGAGCGCCCAATCTGGCGCAGGGACAGTTTCAGGTCCTCGGCGTTGGCGCCCTCGCGCTGGGCCAGGTCGGCCTGCATGCGCAAGCCCGCCAGCGGGGTCTTGAGCTGGTGCGCGGCATCCGCCAGAAAGCGCTTTTGCGTGGAGATGGATTCCTTCAGGCGCATCAGCAGGTCGTTGACAGCCGAGACCAGGGGCGCCACTTCGAGCGGAACCGCCTCCACGTCCAGGGGGCTCAGGTCGTCCGGACTGCGCGCGCGGATGCGCTCTTCCAGGCGGTTGAGCGGCTTGATGGCCTGCACCAGCGCCAGCCACACCAGCAGCACGGCCAGCGGCAGGATGACAAACTGCGGCAGCATCACGCCCTTGACGATCTCGGTTGCCAGCACGGAGCGCTTGTCCATGGTCTCGGCCACCTGCACCAAAGCCGGGCGGCTGCCCGGCAGGTCGAGCTTGACCCACATGTAGGCGACCTTGAGGTCGGTGCCGCGAAACTGGTCGTCGCGCATGCGCATCTCGCCCACCGCCACTTTTTCATCTTCCGGGGGCAGGGGCAGGTTTTTCTCGCCGCTCAGGTGCTCGCCGGAAGGCCCCAGGACCTGGTAGTACACGGTGTCGTTGTCGTCGGCGCGCAGCAGTTCGCGCACGGGCAGCGGCAGGACGAAGCGGGGGTGGTTGTGGTCGACGGTGATGAGCTGCGCCAGGGCTTCGACGTTGTACTCCAGCGCCCGGTCAAAGGGCTTGCCGGCTATGCTTTGCGCCACCAGCCAGGTCAGCACCAGGCTGACTGGCCACAGCAGGAGCAGGGGCGTGAGCATCCAGTCCAGAATTTCTCCGAACAGGGACCGTTGCTCGCGTTGAAAAATATTCAAGGAACGATTTTTTCCAGGCAATAACCCAGGCCGCGCACGGTGGCAATGCGAATGGGGCCCTTCTCGATCTTTTTGCGCAGCCGGTGGATGTAGACCTCGATGGCGTTGTTGCTGACCTCTTCGCCCCATTCGCACAGGCGCTCGACCAGCTGGTCCTTGCTGACCAGCCGCCCGGCGCGCTGCAGCAGCACTTCCAGGAGGCCCAGCTCACGGGCCGATAGTTCGACCATCTTGCCGTCGATAGTGGCCACGCGGCCGGCCTGGTCGTATACCAGTGGGCCGTGCTTGATGCTGCTCGTGGTGGCGCCCATGCCGCGGCGTACCAGGGCGCGTACGCGCGCCTCAAGTTCCTGCAGGCTGAAGGGCTTGGCCATGTAGTCGTCGGCACCGTAGTCCAGCCCCTTGACGCGCTCGTCCACGGCGTCGGCGGCCGTCAGGATCAGTACGGGCAGCGAGGAGCCGCGCCCGCGCAGCTTCTTGAGCACTTCCAGGCCGTGCATTTTCGGCAGCCCCAGGTCGAGGATGAGCAGGTCAAACTCGGTGTTGGTCATCAGGGCGGCGTCGGCTTCGGTACCGCTGGCCACGTGGTCGACGGCCGCCCCGGCACTGCGCAGGGCGCGCAACAATCCATCGGCCAGCACCTGGTCGTCTTCCGCGATCAAAATCCGCATGTCTGTCTCCTCATTGAACTCACCCCCGGTCTCGGCAGGACTTTCGGGAGGGCACTGGGTGCCATTCTAGGCGGGACCCGTGCCGGGCAGGTGCCGCGTTGCCCAGGGGGCTGGGGATTTATTGCCCACTGTAGACCTCCAGTCCGATGGCCACGACGGCGGCCACTTCGGGGCCGACGGCCTGGTGCATCTCCGCTTCGGCCTGGGCGGCGGCCTCCTGGTAGGCCTCCAGCCACGCCCGTCCGGTGGCGGTGAAACAGACCCGGCGGGCCCGCGCATCGGTGGGGTCGCTTTCGCGGGTCACCATGCCCCAAGCCTCGCAC
>JBAQKO010000253.1:0-33037 GCA_049301075.1 Rhodoferax sp. | reverse complement strand
CCACGAACCGGCGGGCGTATGCACGCCACCTGCATCGGCCACGGGGCCCTTGAAAACCCAGTCTGGCAGTGGCGCCTTGCACAGGGCCTTGCCGGCGTCGATGTCTTCCTGGATCATCTTGGCTACTTCCAGCCAGCCGGCTTCCTGCCACAGCTCGAACGGGCCCTGCTTCATGCCAAATCCCCAGCGCATGCAGAAGTCCACGTCGCGGGCGTTGTCGGCAATCGAGGCCAGGTGCACGGCAGCGTAATGGAAGCTGTTGCGCAGGATGGCCCACAGAAACTGGCCTTGTGCGCCTTCGGCGTTGCGCAGCAGTTTCAGGCGCTCGCCGGCAGGCTTCTTGAGCATGCGGCCATACACTTCGTCGGCCTTCTGGCCGGCGGGCACGTAGTCCTTGCTCTTCAGGTCAAAGCGCAGCACATCGCGGCCGACTTTCTTGAAGAAGCCGGCCTTGGTCTTCTGACCGAAGTTGCCCATATCCAGCAGCGTCTGCAGCACCGCAGGGGTGGCAAAGCTGGCGTAGAAGGGATCGGTCTCCAGGCTCAGCGTGTCCTGCAGCGTCTTGATGACGTGGGTCATGGTGTCCAGGCCCACCACATCCGCGGTGCGGAAGGTGCCCGAGCTGGCGCGACCCAGCTTCTTGCCGGTCAGGTCGTCCACCACGTCATAGGTCAGGCCGAAGTTTTCCACTTCCTTCATGGTGGCCAGCATGCCGGCAATGCCCACACGGTTGGCGATGAAGTTGGGGGAGTCCTTGGCGCGCACAACGCCCTTGCCCAGGCTGCTGGTGACAAAGGCTTCCAGCGCATCCAGGTACACCGCTTCCGTCGCCGGCGTGTTGATCAGCTCCACCAGCGTCATGTAACGGGGGGGGTTGAAGAAGTGGATGCCGCAGAAGCGGTGCTTCATTTCTTCGGGCAGGGCTTCGGACAGCTTGGTGATCGACAGGCCCGAGGTGTTGGACGCCAGAATGGCGTGCGGCGCCACGAACGGAGCGATCTTCTTGTAGAGGTCCAGCTTCCAGTCCATGCGCTCGGCAATGGCCTCAATGATGAGGTCGCAGCCGCGCAGCTGCTCCAGATGCTCTTCGTAATTGGCCTGCTGGATCAGCACGGCGTCATCGGCCACGCCCAGGGGGGCCGGCTTGAGTTTTTTCAAGCCGTCAATCGCGCGTGTCACGATGCCGTTCTTGGGACCTTCCTTGGTAGGCAGGTCAAACAGCACCACCGGTACTTTCACATTCACCAGATGGGCCGCGATCTGCGCGCCCATCACACCGGCGCCGAGCACGGCGACTTTACGGACATTGAAACGGGACATATAAATTCCTGAAATAAATTACTGGACGCGAATCCAGATTTGGGTGCGGTAGAAGAAACCGATATAGCCACGCATCTGAAGCTTCGCGCCACCTTCTATGGGCGCAACCGTGGCCCGGTACACCTTGCCGTTGTTGGGGTCGAGGACGTTGCCGCCCTCCCATACATCCTTGCCTTCAGCCTTTTTGAGACCGCGCAGGATTTCCATGCCCTGAATGGGCTGGTCCTTTCGCTCGTCCTTGCATTCGACGCACTTGTCGTCCTGCTTGCCCTTCTCCAGGATCTTGTCGACCTTGCCGGACACCACCCCGCCGTTCTCCACAATGCGGATCTCGGATTTGGCGGACCCGTCATGGTCGTCGATGGTTCTCCACAACCCCACGGGGGTCATCTGCGCCATGGCGGAAACAGACGACACACCGATCAAAATGGCAATAGCTGAGCGAAACATGTGAACTCCTCTTTGTTATGTATCTGACAGGGAAGTCGCTCAACCCGCTGCCGGGTCAGGCGAACACTGCGTCCGTATCCATCAGCACCTTGCTGCCGGCACGCGCAGTGCGCATCAATGTAGCCGTTTCCGGGAACAACTTGGCGAAATAGAAACGTGCCGTCTGCAGCTTGGCAACATAGAACGGATCGGTGTTGCCGGCCGCAATTTCGCGCAGAGCCACCTGGGCCATGCGGGCAAAGAAGTAACCGAACACCAGGTGACCGGCGACGCGCAGGTAGTCCACCGCGGCGGCGCCCACTTCGTCGGGGTTCTGGAAACCCTTGAAACCGATTTCGGTGGTGAACTTGGTCATCTGGTCGCCCAGCACGGCGATGGGGTTGATGAACTCGGCCATCTTCTCGTTCACGCCTTCTTCCGCCACCAGTTGGCCCACCAGCTTGCCGAACTTGCGCAGCGTGGCGCCGGTGTTGCCCAGAATCTTGCGACCCAGCAGGTCCAGCGACTGGATGGTGTTGGTGCCTTCGTAGATCATGTTGATGCGGTTGTCCCGCACGAACTGCTCCATGCCCCACTCCTTGATGAAGCCGTGACCGCCAAACACCTGCATGCAGGCGTTGGTGGCGATATGGCCGTTGTCGGTCAGGAAGGCCTTGGCGATGGGGGTGAGCATGGCCAGCATTTCGCCGGAATCCTTGCGCACTTTTTCATCGGGATGGTGGTGTTCTTTTTCCAGCAACATGGCGCAGTAGGCCTGCAGGGCACGACCGCCCTCGGCGTAGGCCTTGGCCGTCAGCAGCATGCGGCGGACATCGGGGTGCACGATGATGGGGTCAGCCGGCTTGTCCTTGGCCTTGGGGCCGGTGAGCGAGCGCATCTGGATGCGGTCCTTGGCATACGCCAGGGCGTTCTGGTACGCCACTTCGGTCAGCCCCAGGGACTGGTTACCCACGCCCAGGCGGGCTGCGTTCATCATCACGAACATGCCTTGCATGCCCTTGTTGGGCTGGCCCACCATGGTGCCCACGGCGTCTTCCAGCACCATCTGGCAGGTGGCGCTGGCCTTGATACCCATCTTGTGTTCCAGACCGCCGCAGTAAATGCCGTTGCGTTTGCCCAGCGTGCCGTCCGCATTGACCATGAACTTGGGCACGATGAACAGGCTGACGCCCTTGATTCCGGGAGGCGCATCGGGCAGGCGGGCCAGCACCAGGTGGATGATGTTGTCGGCCATGTCATGCTCACCGGCGCTGATGAAAATCTTGTTGCCGGTGATCTTGTAGGTGCCGTCAGCCTGGGGTTCGGCCTTGGTGCGCATCAGGCCCAGGTCGGTACCGCAATGGGGTTCGGTCAGGCACATGGAGCCGGTCCATTCGCCGGAGGTCATCTTGTGCAGGTAGGTGGCTTTTTGCTCGGGCGTGCCGTGGGTTTCCAGTGCTGCGTAGGCACCGTGGGTCAAGCCGGGGTACATGGTCCACGACTGGTTGGCGCTGTTGAGCATTTCATAGAACAGGCTGTTGACCACGAACGGCAGGCCTTGGCCACCGTACTCGGGCTCGCAGCCCAGAGCCGCCCAGCCGCCTTCGACGTACTTGGCATAGGCTTCCTTGAAACCCTTGGGCGTGGTGACCGCGTGGGTGGTCTGGTCAATGGTGCAGCCCTCGGCGTCACCGCTGATGTTCAGCGGGAAAGTCACTTCCGACGCGAACTTGCCACCTTCTTCGAGCACGGCATTGATGGTGTCGGCATCGATGTCCGCGTGCTTGGGAATCTGCTTCAGGTCGGCAACGACATTGAACACTTCGTGCATCACAAACTGCATGTCGCGCAGGGGGGGGTATAGGTAGGCATGCGGAATACTCCTAGGTAACAAAAAGGAAGGGATCAGGGGGAAGGAACGCGCGCACCGTAGCGCGCGAGAATGTTGGCAAACCCGGTGTTGGCCCGCTCAATGGAACCGGGCTTCTGCAAAAAACGTGCTTCGTAGTGCAGGGCCAGAATCAGGCCATGGATTTCGAAAGCGATCTGGTGCTCATCCGCGTCGGGCGGCAGGTGACCGCACTCCTTGGCGAGCACCACCGCGCGCAACAGCGCATTGAGCCAGGTCTGGACCGAAGACACCAGGGCATCGCGCACCGGGCCGGGCCGGTCATCAAAGTCAACCGCGCCGCTGATGAAAATGCAGCCAGACTGGATCTCCACCGCCACCAGCTTCATCCAGTTGGAAAACAGGGCTTGCAGGCGGGGCAGACCGCGCGGCTCGCGCAGGGCGACAGAAAAAACATCCCGCTCGAAACGATGGAAATACTCGTGCACCACCGAAATCTGCAACTCGTCACGCGAGCCGAAATGGGCAAACACCCCGGACTTGCTCATGTGCGTGGCCTCGGCCAGCGCGCCAATGCTCAGGCCCTCCAGACCAATCTGGGTCGCCAGGCCCAGCGCGGCGTCGACGATGGCCATCTTGGTTTGCTGGCCTTTTTGCAGCGCACGCCCTGACCGTGCAGCAGACGGCTGGGTCTTGCGGATCAGCTTGGCCGAGAGGGATGCAAGGGACATGGGTGGAGTATGCCAAAAAATAGAACGATCGTGCTATTTTGCAGCATTTCCGGCGTCCAGCGCCACTATTTTGGCGTTCTAGACGTGTTTTTCTAACGAAAAGAAGGGTTTACCCCAGCAGCAGGCGCAGGCTGGCGTCCAGATGCTCCGACGGCAGCCGTTTGTAGCCCGAACGCACAAAGCGCTGCAAGCGACCGGCCACAAAAGCGCCGAGCACCGACGCCTGCACCTGTGCGTCCACGGTCGGCGTGGCCGACGCGGCGCTGGCCTCGGTACGCAGGCACTGCCGGAACGTGGCTTCGATCTTGTCGAAGAACTGGTTCATGCGCTGTTGCAGACGTTCATTTTCGAACACCAGCGCGTCCCCGACCATGACACGCGCCATGCCGGGGTTTTTTTCGACGAACTGCACCAGCATGACAACAATACGTGCCACCTGGCGCCGTCCGGCATCCGGCGTCCCACCAGAGAGAGCGGACTGCTCGCGCTCCACAATCTGGTTAACCAGCGAAAACACCGTCTGTTCGATGAATTCAATCAGGCCTTCAAACATTTGCGCCTTGCTGGCGAAATGCCGGTACAGGGCTGCCTCGCTCACCGCAAGACGCCCCGCCAGCGCGGCGGTGGTGATGCGGTCGCCGCCGGGCTGCTCCAGCATGCTGGCCAGCGCCTGCAGAATCTGGATCCGGCGCTCTCCGGGCTTGGGACGTTTGCGCACCGCCGCCTCGGGCGCAGGGGAAGCGCTCGCGTGGAACGCGTCGTCCGGAGAGTCAGTGGCAGTGGTGAGGGCGTCTGGCATGGTGCAAACAGCAGTTGTGCAATGATTCTCGCACAGCCGGCGCCCGCTACCGGCGACCCAACGCCCGCTCCTAGTGGGACCGGATCATGGTGCCGAAGGCCTGGTCGGTCAGGATCTCCAGCAGCAGTACGTGCGGAACGCGGCCGTCGATGATGTGCACCGAGTTCACGCCACTCTTGGCCGCGTCCAGCGCGCCGGCGATCTTGGGCAGCATGCCGCCGCTGATGGTGCCGTCTTGAAACAGCTCGTCAATGCGCCGCGCGGTCAGGTCGGTCAGCAACTGGCCGCTCTTGTCCAGTACACCGCTGATGTTGGTCAACATCATCAATTTCTCGGCCTTGAGCACAGTGGCCAGCTTGGCGGCCACCACGTCGGCATTGATGTTGTAGCTCTCGTTGGCGTCGCCAAAGCCGATCGGGCTGATGACGGGGATGAAGGCGTCGTCCTGCAGGGCCTTGACCACGCTGGGATCCACGCTGATGATGTCACCCACCTGGCCCACGTCGTGTTCGATGCTGGGATCGACGTTGTCCAGCATCTTGAGCTTTTGCGCGCGGATCATGCCACCGTCGCGTCCGGTCAGCCCCACGGCCTTGCCGCCCGCCTGGTTGATCAGGCCCACGATGTCCTGCTGCACCTCGCCGCCCAGCACCCACTCCACCACTTCCATGGTTTCGGCATCCGTCACGCGCATGCCTTGGATAAACTCGCCGGTCTTGCCCAGGCGCTTGAGCGCATTTTCAATCTGCGGGCCGCCACCGTGCACCACCACCGGGTTGATGCCCACCAGCTTCAGGAGCACCACGTCTTCGGCGAAAGCTTTCTGCAGCGCCGGGTCGGTCATGGCGTTGCCGCCATATTTGATGACCATGGTCTTGCCATGGAACTTGCGGATATAGGGCAGCGCCTGGGCCAGAATCTCGGCTTTGTCGCGGGGGGCAATGGTGGATGCGTCAGTCATGGTGGATAGGTTCACGGTGTGATGCGCGAATTGTGCCGCATTGGGCACCCGAAATGCACGTATTCAAGGGGCCGTTGCCACACTCCGGTGCAACTTGCCATAGGCGGCAAGCAGGCGCTGGTGCATATCGCACTGGGCCAAATCCAGCCCCAGCGAGGGCTGGCCAAAAAACCGCAGCTCGCCACTGAGCAGTGCGCGGGCCAGGCCCAGCGTCTCCGCGCCATAGAGGCTTTGCAGCGCCGACGCAAAATGGGCGCTGTCATGGTCCGCCTCCAGCTGCTGCAGGTTTTCAATGCAGCCGTACACCCGCAACCGCTGGGCATTGATTTGTCCGAAATGGCGTATCCACTCACAGCCCTCGCGGATGGCCTGCTGGTCGCCAATGGCCAGCGCCAGCAGGGTTTTAAGCTCCCCGATCCGCAAGTCTTTCCAGAACGCATCGTCCCCGGGTGCCAAGCCAATCAGGGCCGCCACCAGGCGGTCTTCGGTCAGGCCGTTCTCGTTGAGCGTGTCCAGCAGGTCGCGGCACTCTTCGTCGTCAAGGTCACCCAGATGGCAGATGGCTTCGCGAATGGGGTTTGCCACGCTGTTGTTCTCCCATTCAAGCTCATCCACGGGGTAGATCTCCGACATGCCGGGCACGATGATGCGGCAGGCATAGACCCCCAGGTGGGTGAAGTCGGCCACGTAGATGTCGTGACCCATGGCGTGGATGGTGTCGACCAGCCAGGCATAGTCCTCGGCGGTGGTGCTGCTGAAGTTCCAGTCGCAAAAAGCAAAATCGGGCTCGGCGCTGAGAAAATTCCAACTGAGGACGCCGCTGGAATCCACGAAGTGAATTTCGATGTTGGGCGAACTGGCGATCTCTTCCAGATCGAAGCCCGGGGCCGGGAAGCCCTCCAGCGCGTCCAGCGCCCGCCCCTGCAACAGCTCAGTGAGCGCGCGCTCCAGTGCAATCTCGAAACGCGGGTGCGCCCCGAAGCTGGAGAAGCAGCCCTGGTCTTTCGGATTCAGGAGCGTCACGTTCATCACCGGGTACTGGCCACCCAGCGAAGCGTCCTTCACCAGAATGCCAAAGCCCGCAGCGCGCAGGTCCTGGATGCCTTGGGCAATGCGCGGGTAGCGGTTGATGACTTCCTGCGGCACATCCGGCAGGCACAACCCTTCGCTGATGATGCGGAACTTGATGTAACGCTCGAACACCTCGGACAGCGCCTGCGTGCGCGCCTCGGGCGGCGTGTTACCCGCCGACATGCCGTTGCTGACATACAGGTTGCTGATGATGTTGACCGGGAAATACGCCACGGTCGCGTCGCGCAGGCGCACATAGGGAATGGCGCAAATGCCGCGGTCGCTATGGCCGGAATTGAAGTCCACCAGCGAAGCAGCGTCAATGGTGCCCCGCGGGTTGTAAAACGCCTGCAACTCGGGCGTCAGCAGTCCCGCTGGCCATTCGCCGGCCTCGCCCGGCACAAACCATGCTTCCTGCGGGTAGTGGACGAAGGGCCGCTCCTCGCTCTCTGCGTAGGCGTAGCCGAGGTAGTAATGGTTCCAGAAGTAGTTGCAGGACAGGCGCTCGAAAAACTCGCCCAGGGCACTGGCCAGCGCGGCCAACTTGGTCGCCCCCTTGCCATTGGTGAACATCAGGGGGCAGTCCCGGTCGCGCACGTGCACCGACCAGATGCCATCCACCGGATTGAGCCACGAACGCTCCTCAACCTGAAACCCCAGGGCGCCCAGCTTGGCCTGCATGGTGCGGATGGAGGAGTCAAGGGACGCATCCTTGCCGATGATGAAGCTTTCTGGTTGCATGGGATTCCGATAGGTACTGCAAAAAGGGAGAGCGTGCCGCGGCGAAGCCGTGGCACGCTCCAGGTACGGCGAGGACGCGCCGCTCAGTCGTCCAGCAGCGACAGGTCGCGCACGGCGCCCTTGTCGGCTGACATCACCAGTTTGGCATACGCCTTGAGCGCAGCCGATACCTTGCGCGGACGTGGCAAGGCCGGCTTCCAGCCCTTGGCGTCTTGCTCGGCGCGGCGCTTGGCCAGCTCTTCGTCGGACACCAGCACATTGATACTGCGGTTGTGGATGTCAATGCGAATGCGGTCACCGTTACGCACCAGACCGATGGCACCGCCTGCGGCCGCCTCGGGCGAAGCGTGGCCAATGGACAGGCCCGACGTACCGCCGGAAAAACGGCCGTCGGTGAGCAGCGCGCAGGCCTTGCCCAGCCCTTTGGACTTGATGTAGGACGTGGGGTAGAGCATCTCTTGCATGCCGGGTCCGCCCTTGGGACCTTCGTAACGCACGATGACGATGTCGCCGGCCTTGACCTTGTCGTCCAGGATATTGGCCACCGCTTCGTCTTGCGATTCGGTGACGTGGGCCGGGCCTTCAAACACCATCAGTGCGTCATCCACACCCGCGGTTTTGACCACACAGCCTTTAACTGCAATGTTGCCGGTCAGCACCGCCAGACCGCCCTCCTGAGAAAACGCGTGGTCGCCGGAGCGGATGCAGCCGTTCTTGCGGTCCAGATCGAGGCTGGGCCAGCGGGTGCTCTGGCTGAACGCCACCTGGGTGGGAATGCCGGCCGGACCGGCCATGTAGAAGGTCTTGACCGCGTCGGACGGATTGCGGGCAATGTCCCACTGGTCCAGCGCGTCCTTCATGGTCTTGGCGTGCACGGTGGGGGTGTCGGTGTGCAGCTTGCCGGCGCGGTCCAGTTCACCCAGAATGGCCATGATGCCGCCAGCGCGGTGCACGTCTTCAATGTGGTACTTGTCGGTGTTGGGCGCCACTTTGCACAGCTGGGGCACGACGCGCGAGAGGCGGTCGATGTCGGCCATGGTGAAGTCGATTTCGGCTTCTTGCGCAATGGCCAGCAGGTGCAGGATGGTGTTGGTGGAGCCCCCCATGGCAATGTCCAGTGTCATGGCGTTCTCAAACGCCTTGAAACCCATGGAGCGCGGCAGAATGCTGCTGTCTTCCTGCTCGTAATAGCGCTTGCACAGGTCCACCGCCAGACGGCCGGCGCGTTTGAACAGCTGCTCGCGATCCGAATGGGTGGCCACCACGGTGCCGTTGCCGGGCAGGGACAGGCCCAGGGCCTCGGTCAGGCAGTTCATGGAGTTGGCGGTGAACATTCCGGAGCACGAACCGCAGGTGGGGCAGGCGGAGCGCTCGACCTCGGCCACATCGGCGTCGGACACCGATGCGTCGGCCGCCATGACCATGGCGTCGATCAAATCGAGCTTCTTGAACTCCATCTTGTGCGTGGTGGGGTTGGCCAGCTTGGCCTTGCCGGCTTCCATGGGACCGCCGGACACAAACACCACGGGGATGTTCAGCCGCATGGCGGCCATCAGCATGCCGGGGGTGATCTTGTCGCAGTTGGAGATGCAAACCATGGCGTCGGCGCAGTGGGCGTTGACCATGTATTCCACCGAGTCGGCAATGATGTCGCGGCTGGGCAGCGAATACAGCATGCCGTCATGGCCCATGGCGATGCCGTCGTCCACCGCAATGGTGTTGAACTCTTTGGCCACGCCGCCCGCCGCTTCGATCTCGCGCGCCACCAGTTGGCCCAGGTCCTTCAGGTGCACATGGCCGGGCACGAACTGGGTGAACGAATTCACCACGGCGATGATGGGCTTTTGAAAGTCGTCATCCTTCATGCCGGTTGCGCGCCACAAGGAACGCGCACCGGCCATGTTGCGGCCAGCGGTGGAGGTTTTGGAACGGTAGACAGGCATAAAACTCTCTTGGACGGTTCAATCTAGGGAATCCGGGGCTGCGCACTGGCGCGCCCCGGCGTTTCACAGCCCCCATTGTCGCCTACCGTGGGCGACCCGTCGAACGGCAGGGTGATGCCTGGGCTCCGCCCGAGATGCCTGTGGTCCGAGGGGCCTACGGAGCCTTGACAGCCAGCACTGGGCAGGAAACGGACAACAGAATCTCCTGGGCAATGCTGCCCATGATGAGCTTGCCCACAGGGGAGCGCTTTCTCAAGCCGATGATCAGCACATACGGGTTCAGGGACTCGACCAACGCCGTAATCTCGTCGACCGCGTTCTTGCCGCGGCCATACTGCTTGAATTCCGCATCCAGCCCGGCCTCCTTCAGCAGTTTTTCGATGCGTTCGACGTCCTGCACGCTGGCCATGGCCGCTTCGTCCTTGCTTCCACCGGACGTGGCATTGACCACCAGCAGACGCTCCTTGCGGCGTTTGGCAATTTCAATTCCTTTGTCCAAGGCGGCTTGGCCTTCGGGACGCGGTGCATAGGCTACGAGGATGGTCATGCGTTCTTTCCTTTTGTTGTTTCCGGGGGTGCGTCTGCTCGGGATGAGCCTACCAAAACGCACTTGCGGGGTCAAATATAGGGTCGCGCCAGCCGGGTACCTGTCCCCTCCGTGCTAGTCGGCCACATACGGATTGGTTCGCCGTTCCCGCCCGAACGTACTTTCCGGGCCGTGTCCCGGGATAAATACGGTGTCGTCCCCCATGGGCCACAAGCGGTTTTTGATGCTGGCAATCAGCGTGGCATGGTCGCCCTGCGGAAAGTCCGTGCGGCCAATGGAGCCCGCAAACAGCACGTCCCCCACAAAAGCGCGGTTGGCTTCAACCGAATGGAATACGACATGCCCGGGTGTGTGCCCCGGACAATGGCGCACCTGCAAATGGCTGCGCCCCACCGACACCGTATCGCCATCGTGCAACCAGCGGGTCGGCGTAAACACCTCGGCGTGGGGAAAGCCAAATCGTTGGGCCTGCAACGGCAGGCCCTCGATCCAGAAGCGGTCGCCCTCATGGGGCCCCACGATGGGCAGCGACAGGCGGCGCGCCAGTTCTGCCGCACCGCCTGCGTGGTCAATGTGTGCGTGCGTGAGCCATATCTGCTCCAGTGAGAGTCCGAGCCGGCGGGCCTCGGCCTGCACGCGATCCAGATCTCCCCCTGGATCAATGATCGCCGCCTGCAGGGTCTGGTCGCACCAGACCAAGGTACAGTTCTGGCTAAAGGGTGTTACGGGAATGGAGTGGTACTTCAGCATGTCAATTATTTCCAGAGGCGATTGAGCAATCCGGCAAGCCGGGAGGCAGCGCGTTGCAGACGCTGCTCCACCACCGGCGTAAAGCGCTGGGTATAGTCTCCCCCCACGCGCCGTTCCGGGTAGAAGCCTGGCGTTCTCACGATGCGGCAGGACTCCTGCGCGGCCTGCACGGCAGTCCACGTGGTATCGGCAACAGGCGGCAACTTGCGTGACAACCGGGCGGTCAGGGTTGCCGCGTTCTCGTCGAGGGCATAAATCAGTCCGGAATCCCACAATGCATGCAAATTGCTTCCCCGCATGAAGACCTGCAACTGGTAGGTGTTGCCCCCGCGGTCGTCGCGGTATCCGGCATGCAGGGGCTGGTGGATATCTCCCACCAGATGCACGAGGTACTTCAAGGCAGTCAGGCGCTGCGCATCGGACACATCCGCTTGCAGGACCGCCACTTGCTGCGCAATCGCCTCCACCAAACAGTTGCCATCCGGACAGTCACGGGGCGCATCGTACACACAGGTATTGCGCGGAAAATTCACGTAATGCCACGCCGACGTTTCCACGCTGCGGGACTCATCCGCCCAGTTGGCTACCGATGCCAGGGTCGCGCCCGGCTCCAATGCCAGCAACCGGCCCACCTGCTGGCGTGCCGCCGGTGTGAGCAGTGGCTCCGCCAGGCTGGCAATAACCTGATGCCCTTCAGGCCCCCAGGCCACCGCCAAGCCGCCGCCTGCCCACATGAGCAGACCCAGCATCCCCCGCAGAGCAGCTGAGGCAAAGGCATTTCGGTAGGTCGTCATGAACGGGATCGCCCCCCTACGCGGAATCACAGGAGGCCACTTGGGGCGTAATAGCGGGCAGATAAATCTCGCAGAAATCGGACGGCATGCGGCGCGGCCGTCCTGTGCTCAACTCGACACAGACCAGCTCCCACCGCCCACGCAAAACGGTGGCACCGTCCCGGTTGCGCCGGATCTGGAATCCCCGCTGCATCGCCAGTTTCCCGTCGCTACCGAGCAGCCATGTGGCCAGAGTGAGTTCCTCGTGCAATACCGTCGGCAGCAGGTAGTCGTAGGCCGCTTGGCGGATCACCATGGCGCGGTCCAGGCGCTGGTAATCCGCCAGACTCAATCCCAACGCCTCCGAATGGCCCCAACCTGCACGCTCACACCACTGGATGTACACCGCATTGTTGGTGTGATTGAAATGGTCAATATCGCCGCCCAGCGGAGCCACAGGCAGCGTGAACGGTTCCGGATAATCCCAGGTCATATGTCTGAAAAGACCAAAGTTCTGATTATGCGGCGTAAGAAATCAAACGCCCTTCGTACCAGAAACGGTCCGAAGATTGGTCATGCTGAAAAACAATGACCGGTCGAGAGAGGCAAGTAAGCCTACGTGGTCAGCGCAACGCCGACAATTGCTCCATGGATGCCCTGAAATCCGGGAACTTCAGGGTGTAACCCGTCGACTTCAGTTTTCGGTTGTCCACGATGTAGTCATCATGCAGGTAGCGGATGGCAGAGTACTCCAGTTCGGGGATGCGTCCCTGCCAGGCGGCGACGGCGCCATCGATGCGTGCCAGCGGCTGCAGCAGCCATAGCGGTATATGCCGCGTGGGAACCTTGGTACCGAAAGTTTGCGCGGCCAGGCACAGTGCTTCCTCTAGCGTGGGGCTGGAGTCGTCCGCCAGGTTGTAAACCTGACCCACAGCGTCGTCCAGGCCGGACAGGTAGTGCGCTGCAGCGACCACATCCTCGACTCGGATATTGGACAGGCGCTGGCGGCCGTTCCCCGGAATGGCGGCAATCGCAGTGGCGCGCGAAAACGCCTTGCCCGCGCCGTCATTGCAACCGGGGCCATAGACGGTGCAGGGGCGCATGATCACCGCGGACAGACCTTCCGTCATGCGTCCCCACACCACGTTTTCGCCGTCGCGCTTGCTGATGCCGTAGTCCTCCTGCGGCGCACGGGCGCTGTCTTCGCGCAAGGGCGTTCCGGGATAGGGGCCATATACGCTGGTCGATCCGATGTGGATGTAGCGCTTTACCCCCGCCTGCAGGGCCAGCCGAGTGATGTGTTCCACACCCGCCACATTAACCGGGTACAAAAGCCTGAGCGGTGTCGACAGATTGCAGATTGCGCCCAAATGAAATACCCGGTCCACATCGCCCGAGAACAAGGGCTCCAGCGTGTGGGGTTGCGTCAGATCAGCGGCAAGAAACTCGACCCCCAGTCGTTCAAAGAACGCCGTATCGGTCCCAGGTCGATCCGTCGCCCGTACGCGCGTCCCCAGTGAAGCCAGATGCGCCACCATGCAGCGTCCTACAAAGCCGCCAGCCCCTGTGACAAGAGCGATACCGGTATAGACCATGCCTGTCTTCCCGTGCTATTTGATATCCATGTGGTTCAGCAATATCGCATCGCGCATCCAGCGGGGCAGGAAGCGGTTCAGGAACAGGAAGACGGTGCTCATGAAGTCAATCTGGTTGTGAAACGGTGGCTTGGTCTGGCGCACCACGTCGGCAATGCGCTTGCCCGCCTGTTGCGGTGTCGGCGCGGTCTTGATCAGCTCGTCATCGCGCGCAATGAAGCGCCGGGCCCGCTCGCGGTACGGAGACCCCTCGGGTGGCAACTGGTGGATCTTGCTGGCAAAACTGGTGGATACCTGGGCTGGTTCGATCAAAGCCACATGGATCCCGAAAGGGGCCACTTCATAGCGCAAGGACATGACCATGCCCTCAATCGCAAACTTGCTGGCCGAGTAAATGGACTCGAACGGGAAAGGTACCTGTCCCACCAGGGAAGACATGGCAATCAGCTTGCCGCGACCACGCTTGCGCATGCTGGGCAGGAAGGTCTGAAAGATGGACGCCGCGCCAATGACGTTGATTTCAAGGCAACGGCGTGCGGCTTCGAGGTCAGTTTCCTCAAAGGGACCAAAAAAACCAATGCCCACATTGGAGAGCACGGTATCGACCTGCGCGTATCGCGCCAGCACTTCGTCACGGAATGCCTGCACACCCGCTCGGTCCAAGATATTCAGGGTTGTAAGGTAATGCTTGGCACCGGTATGGGCAGAGAGCGCGTCGAGCTCCTTTTGCAAAACGGCGATACCTTCCGGATTCATGTCAAACCCGGCAATGCTGTCTCCGGCGGCGACCAAAATCTTGGCGGCCTCCTTGCCCATGCCATCGGCCACGCCGGTAATCACCACAACTTGTCCCATGCTCGTCTCCTCGTTGTTATTTAAGTATTGAAATCGCGAGACCAAGGTTTCAGGTCTGTGCATTGCGCGCGTCCGCGCGCACCATATCGGCCGCCTTCTCCGCAATCATGATGGTGGGGGCATTGGTATTGCCGCCCACAATGGTCGGCATGATGGAAGCATCCACCACACGCAGCCCCTGTAGCCCGTGCACACGCAGGCGCGCGTCGACCACCGCCATAGCGTCGTGGCCCATCTTGCAGGTTCCCACCGGGTGGTACTGGGTATCGGCCAGCCGGCGGATGTTCTGCTCCAACGCCCTGTCATCCTTCGAATCCACCGGGTACAGCGCCTTGCCTCGCACCGCCGCCAGAGGTCGGCCTTCGAGCACCTGCAGCATCTTGCGGGTTCCGTTCATCAGCACGGCCAGGTCTTCTGGCGCGCTGAAGAACTGTGGGTCAATCGCCGGCGCAGTGGTCACATCGGGGGCCTGCAACCGCACCGTGCCGCGGCTCTGGGGACGCAGCAGGGCCACACGCCCGGTAAACCCATGGCCCAGGCGCATCTTGCGGGCGTGGTCGTCTTCAAGTGCCACAATGAAAACCATCTGAACATCCGGCACCGCCACGTCAGAACGACTGCGAAAGAAAGCCCCGGACTCGGCGTAGGTAGTCGTCATCGCGCCCTTGCGCTCCTTGCGCCACTGCATCACGCCACGGGCCATGCGCAGTGCGCCGGGAAAGGACAAACCATAGGTATCCGCACTGGTTGGGCTGCGAAAGGCGTGCACATAGTCAATATGGTCCTGCAGGTTCTCCCCCACGCCGGGCAGCTCATGCAGCACGCCAATGCCCTGCTGCTGCAACTGTGCACCCGGTCCGATTCCCGAGAGCAACAAAAGCTGGGGTGAGCCGAAAGCACCTGCACACAAGAGCACCTCCCGGCGCGCCAGAATACGGACCGATGCACGCTTGATCCGCGCCTGCACACCCGTCGTGCGCTTGCCGTCGAACAGCAACTTTTCCGTCAGCACATCCGTCATCACCGTCAGATTCGGTCGCGCCAAATGGGGCGTTAGGTAGGCTTTGGATGCGCTGCAACGCTCGCCGTTGCGCTCGGTTACCTGAAAGAGATGCGCCCCCTCCTGTGTCTCGCCGTTGTAGTCTTCAACATACGGGATGGCTGCTTCCTGCGCAGATTGGAAGAACAGGGAGTTGAGCCGGCTGGGCTCGCGCAGCCGTGTGACATTCAACGGCCCACCCTGGCCGTGAAATGCATCCTGAAAATCCTCGTTGTGCTCAGCCTTTTTGAAATAGGGCAGCACCTCGTCATAACTCCAGCCCGGGTTGCCCAAACTGGCCCAATGGTCATAGTCCCAGCGGTGACCGCGAACATAAAGCATGGCATTGATGGAACTGGATCCCCCCAGTGTCTTGCCACGCGGCTGGTAGCCACGGCGCCCATTCAGGCCCGGCTGCGGCACCGTCTCAAACGCCCAGTTGTTGATTTTGGTGGGCACCATCGCAGGGTAGGCAGCGGGCATGTGAATCAGCATGCTGCTGTCGGGTCCACCGGCCTCCAGCAGGCATACGGTGACCGTTGGATCTTCACTGAGCCGACTGGCCAGCACGCTGCCTGCTGAACCACCGCCCACAATGACGTAGTCGTAGCTTGTTTGCATGGTAGGTACTCAAGTTCCTGTGAATTGGGGCGGACGTTTGGCCATCATGGCGCTGATGCCTTCGATGAAATCCTGGGTCTTCATATGACGCAACTGCGCGTCGAGCTCCTGCTCCACCGCTTGCGCAAAAGCCACTAGTAGTGGAGCACGCAGATGCTGGCGCATGTCTTGCACCGCTTGGGGCGCATTGGCAGCAATGGCGCGGGCACGTGCAATCGCGGCATCACGCACGCCGTCCACCTCGTCCACCAGCAGGTCTGCCAGCCCCCAACGCAAGGCCTCTTCACCACGCACGGGCTGGCCTAGCAGCAGCATATTGCTCGCAACGTGCAGACCCATCACATGCGGCAAGGTGGCCGTCAGGCCAAATCCAGCATGAAAGCCCAGCTGCGCAAAGCTGGCATTGAACTGGGTTTTGGGGCCTGCCACGCGCTGATCGGCCAGCATGGCCAGGCCCAAACCGGCCCCTACCGCAGCACCCTGCACTGCGGCAATGCACGGCTTCTTGCCCGCCAGCAGATGCAAGGCCAATTGGTAGAGCGGCCTGGGTGAGCTGTCCCCAGCGGAGCCCGCCATGCTGCGGAAATCAACCCCGGCGCAGAACACACGACCTGCGGAACACAGCACAATGGCGCGGCACTGGAGCTCTGTATCCGCCCACTCCCAAGCCTGTACGAGCTCTTGCATCAGATCCACCGACAGGTAGTTGAACGTATCGGACGCAAATTCGATAGTGGCCACCTGATCGGTCAAGGTGATCGTGACTTTGCTGAACGTGGGAATCGTCATGGTGTTGTGCCGGTACAAGTTGAATCAGACCACCGCATGTTGGGCGTCGACAGAGAAGTGGCGCGAGGCTTGCCAAGTGGCCAGGGACATCAGCAGCATGGCGGCGGGGATCAACAGCATGGCTGTATGCAGGCCGTTACCACGGTGCAACTCATCGACAACCTGCCCAGCGGCATGCGCGGACGCGCGCGCAAATCGATCGGATAGCGCTCCCAGCAGCACCACTCCAGCGCCGCCTCCGATGACGTTGCCAATAGCCAGGTGCACGGCCAAGGCAATGCCCCGCCGATGCGCAGGCACGGCATCCTGTAGCGCAGGATAGGCGCACACGGGAAAAAAGTAGACAGCCAGCCAGCCCATAGAAAACAGAAGCACGAACACCAGCACTTGCGTCGACGGCAGCATCAGGGCCATTGCAGCGAGAGCCGTGCCGGCCAAGGATGCCAGAGCAGTGAAGACCAAGCGTCCCGCACGCCAGCGTTGTTGCAGCATATCCGCCAGCCAACCGCCCCCGAGCATTGCCACCAGACCTGTCATCCCGATAATGATTCCGGAAGTCATGCCCGCCTGAATCAGCGGCATGTGGAAATAGCGTTGCAGTAGAGCCACCATGAAACCGGTTCCGACATAGCCGGCCAGTCCGAAGCCAATGGCTCCCAGCGTGAGCCAGCGCGCGGAACGTACCGCCCACACCAGCCGCAGAGCCTGGCCGATGCCGCCATCCGAGCCCCTTTGCCCCACCGTATGACGCGGCGGCTCGGGCGTCAATAGCATCACCACGCCGAGCACTGCGCCCGGCACCGAAGCCAGCCAGAATACCGCGTGCCAAGAGCCCATAGCAGTGGCGATGGCCCCACCCGTGAAGAAGGCGGTTACCAGGCCCAATGGCAGCCCCAGCATCACGATACCCATCGCACGCGAGCGCTGCTCGGGAGCATACAAGTCTGCCACCATGGACTGCGCCGTGGGAGCACAGCTGGCTTCGCCTATGCCGACGCCCACCCGCGCCAGCAGAAACCAGCCAAACCCCACGGCAATGCCGCTCGATGCAGTAGCCGCACTCCAGGCAATGAGCCCCAGTCCCATGACCTTCTTGCGCACCCCTACATCCGCCAGGCGCCCCAAAAATATGCCAAACACGGCATAGGTTACGGTGAAGATCGCGTTGAGCACACCCAGCAAGGTATCGGTGAGGCCAAACTCCCGACGTATCGGCTCCATCAAAACCGCTGGAATGGTGCGGTCATAGTAGTTGACGAACATGGCCAGAAACAGAAGCCATACCATGCGCCGTGCTTGCGCGGCAGGTGCTTTGGTGTCGGCCACGTGGATCATGCAATGCTCCTGGCGTGCGGATCAGAGTGACAATGACGATAGCTCGGGCAGCGCATTAAGCTGACCGCGCTGAACCTTGCCCACGCCCGTGCGCGGAAGCTCCGCCACGCGGATCACCCGCAGCGGCTGCATAAAGCGTGGCAATGGTGCGACAGCTGAGCGCACTTCGTCCAGACTGACCGCACCCGACTCGGTATAAACCACCACTTCGTGCCCGGTTGTGCTGGAGTCCACACGCCATAACGCGAAATTGCCCAATGAGGCACATTGGGTGAGCGCCGTCTCCACAAATTCGATAGGAACATACTCGCCTTTGACGCGAATAGCTTCGTTCATGCGCTCGATGAACACCAGGTTGCCATATGCATCGATGCGGCCCTTGTCACCCGTGTGGAACCACCCCTCCGGGTCCAGTGGTGATACCACCTTGCCTTCGCGCACGTAACCCGAAAAGATGGCGCGCCCGGCTTTGTCACGGGTCAGGATTTCACCATCCCCGCTGACGGTCCAGTCCACGTCATAGCGGGCCCGACCTGCGTAGTTACTGATGCCTTCCTTGGCCATCTGTTTGTCACCAGCCCGAAAGTGCCACGCGTGGCTCAACCCTGCGGATTCGGTCGAGCCATAGCCACCAACACCGACCGGAATGCCAAACAAGCCGCACAAAGTGGCCTCCATACCAAATGCGACCCGTAATCCATGGCCCTTGGCATCGTCTGGCGTCGTGGAAGTCGCCAGGATGATGGAAGGTGCCGTGTGGGAGATCAAGGCGGTGATATGGCGCTCTCTCACCGTGGACCAAAACTGGCTGGCCGAGAACTTGTCGGTTCCAAGAATGCTTGCGCGCGCCGTCAGGCTGCCAATCAGGCCGTAACCCAGCGGGTTGATATGGAACATGGGCAGGGGTGCAAACACCCGGTCGCCGGATCCCAGCAGCAAGGTGTCCGCGATGAAGCGCCCCAGCCGCAACAGATACTCATGGCTCAGCGCACAGAACTTCGGACGACCGGTGGTACCGGAGGTGTGGATGTAGCTGGCAATCTCGCCGCCATCGCAGGCCAGACCCTGCAGCCCGTCGAGCGCAGCCCCTCCCGCGCCACTGGCACGGTGTCCATCCCACCAGGCGCGCAGGTCCAGCTGCGGCACGGCACGTTGGGCCAGTTCCCCTGCGGGACGGTCGAGCCAGGCGATGGCTGCGGGTTGCAAGTCATCCAGCATGGCTGATAAAAGTTCATCGGGATACTCTGGGTTAACCAGTGCCAACTCCACGCCGGCGAGTTGCGCCGCCAGCCAGGTCTGCATGTAATCATTGCCGGTCCGTCCAACCAGCGCCCAGCGCGTACCGCGCCCTAGCCCCATGCTTTGCAGGTGCAAGGCAAGGTGTGCTGCTTGCCGCACCGCAGCGCCCAGCGGCTGAGAGGACTCCAGGGTTCCGAATTCATTGTGTGGATGCGACTGGGCTACTGTCGCAATCAGTGTTGCCAGATTGCTCATGCGATGCCCTTCTGACCCACGTCGTCCTTGAGAATCTGGCGGGCAATGAAGTTGCGCAGAATCTCCAGCGAACCACCCGCCACGCGCAGGGTTTTCACGTCCAACAGGATCTGTCCATAGGGCTGATCCCAATACAGGCCATGCCCACCGACCAATGCGAATACTTCATTGACCGTTTTCTCTGCGGCTTCGATCGCCAGCTTTTTGGCTAAGCTGGATTCCACTGCGTGTTCCGTGCCCTTGCGCACCAGGTTGGCGGCGTGGTCACGCACAGCGGAGGCACCGTACAACGCGCTGTAGCAGTCGGCGATGGTCCACTGGATACCCTGGAAATCCGTCACCTTATGTTCACCCACGTCGCGACTCTTGGCATAGCGGATGCCATCGGACAGTGCGCGGCGCGCCTGACCAATTAGCTCGGAAGCGTTGCCCAAGCGACTGATATTGAAAGTGGTCAGAAAAGTGGCCATCGCATTGCCGGGTTGGCCCAACACCGCGTTGCCCGGAATACGCATGTTCTCGAAGTACATGTCCGCCGTCAGCGCCAGACGGTATCCCAGCGGATCGGTCACCTCGCAGCGAAAACCAGGGAGCTTGGTGTCCACCAGAAAGGCCGTCATGCCTTCATCGGTCATCGCAAACACCACGGTCACATGGCATGCGGCTCCACCATTGATGTGCACTTTCTTGCCGTTCAGGATCCAGTCATCGCCATCGCGCCTGGCGGTGGTATGCATGTTCTTCAAGGACGACCCAGCACCTGGTTCAGAGATGGACTCAGAGAACACGACACTACCGTCGCACATGCCGGGCAGGTACTTGCGCTTTTGCTCTTCCGTACCCCAGAACAGAAGCCACACCATGCCCTGGATCTGCGCCTGGGTGGATGGCAGGCCGTAGCGGGCGATCGTCTCCGTCACCAGGCAGTATTCGGGAGCGTTACCGCCGTAGCCGCCATATTCCTCAGGACACAGCACACCAATCAGATTCTGCTTCCCCAACTCGCGGAAGGATCCGTACGGCAGCGTACCGTTCTTGATGCAGTCATCAAGTTCCTGTTTGTAGTCGATCGCAATCTGGCGGATTGCTTCCACCGTTTGCTTGGCCCAGGTCGGATCCTTGAATTCCAAGTTCACGTTCATGCAGCGTCCTCACATTGTTGGTCAATGGAACGCATATTCCCGGAGACTGCTCCACCGCGCTTTTCACGGCGGGACAATCAGTTGCGCATTGGGGACAGACCGGGAATACCCTAGATCGTGCTTGAGTTGCCCGTGTGGGCTCGCCGATGGTGGCTAGGCGGCATGCCATAGCGACGGCGATACCAATTCACCAGTGCACTGGTGGAATGAAAGCCCAGCATGGGAGCCAGATCGCTGATGGGCATCGTGGATTCCAGCACATAACGTGCGCAGAGTTCAGCACGTACCTCCTCTATCAGACCGGAGACCGTCTTTCCTTCCCGCAGCAACTGGCGGTGCACCGTGCGACGGTCTACACCCAGACACTCGGCAATGTGCTCAGCGTCACAGCGTCCCGTTGGCAGCAGTTGCATGATGACCCGCAGCACGTCATCCGCGCGGCGCGACACCGCCGAATTTGCTCTGGCTTCAACCAGATTGCGGGCGTAGAGAGAAAACTCTGCATCTGCACTGGCGTTGCGCTGGTCTAGCAACGATACCGGACAAATAAAGCCATTGAAGTCATGGTCAAACACCGGTGTATGTCCGAAAAACTGCTGATACTGGTACATCTCCGCCGGAGCACCATGGCGAAAACACACCCGCAGCTTGTCGCGTGCATCGCCAAACTGACTCAAGAAAATGCGAAAGGCAGAGCCTTGTACAAACTCGCTGAATTGGCGTGTGGGTTTTCCGCCGGCAACCCGATTTTCCATGAGGATGTGGGTCAGGTCTTGTTTCTGTTCCAAGGCATAGACCAGCGATTCGTTGTGAAAACGAACGAACTCGCTGGTTGCCTGCATGACATCACGCACCGTCGGCAGGTCGCGCAACAGCAATCCCAATTCACCCAAGTGCGAAAGGCGCCGGTGCTGGGCCAGTGCCAAGCCGAAGGTGGCGCAGCCGCTGCGCCGGGCAGATTCCTCCAGTAGGGCACACACCCGGTCTGTGGGCAGCATGAGATCCCGCTCCGTCAGACTGGCGGCCGGAAGGTTCATTGCCAGCACCATGCCTAGCGGATCTAACCCAAGGGAACGAGCGACTCCCGCGTAATCGGACAGGGCTGCACTGCGAATCCCCGAGGCCATCACAACGTTAGCCCATGCACAGAGTCGTGATACGCAATACGCAGACACGGCGCGAGTACATTCGATTGATTCACTGCTTCAAGGTTCATTTCCAGACACCCAATGACCAAAAACATCCAGATATGCGGAGCTTAGACCAATTGATCTGCCCGGCAGCACCCATTTTTCCCAAAACAGGTAGAAAAGGGGTAACCCTGATGCTCTTCTCTCAGATCAAGCTGCGCAATGACCGGTGCAGATCGCAATTTAGCGCTAAAAGTGGGCTACAAACAAAAAAGGCTCACCGAAGTGAGCCTTTGCTGTCGTGGAATCCCACGTGTCTATTGGTTGCGGAGGCTAGATTTGAACTAACGACCTTTGGGTTATGAGCCCAACGAGCTACCAGGCTGCTCCACTCCGCGTCAAGACTTTAATTATAACCTATTTATTCGGCTGGTGCCTCATCTGCAGCTTCAACAGCAGCAGGACGGTCCACCAATTCAACCAAAGCCATGGGCGCGTTGTCACCCACGCGGAAACCCATCTTCAAAATGCGTGTGTAGCCACCGGGACGCGCATTGAAACGGGGACCCAGGTCATTGAACAATTTGGTAACGCTGTCGCGGTCGCGCAGTCGATCAAAAGCCAAGCGGCGGTTTGCAACTGTGGCTTCCTTGGCCAGGGTGATCATCGGCTCGATGACGCGACGCAGTTCCTTGGCCTTGGGCACTGTGGTCTTGATGACTTCGTGCTCGATGAGCGAGTTCATCATGTTGCGCAGCATCGCCAGACGATGTGAGCTGGTGCGATTGAGTTTACGTAGTCCGTGTCCGTGACGCATGGTAGATTTCCTTAGTTATAAACAGGCAGCCGTATCAGGTACTGCCCTTGGCACGGAACCCCGAAGGGTTCAAAAAATTAACGCTTTTCGAGTGCGGCAGGAGGCCAACTTTCGAGCTTCATGCCCAAAGTCAGACCGCGGGAAGCCAGCACTTCCTTGATTTCATTGAGCGACTTGCGACCCAGGTTCGGGGTCTTCAGCAACTCGTTTTCGGTGCGCTGAATCAGATCACCAATGTAGTAGATGTTTTCCGCCTTGAGGCAGTTGGCAGACCGCACCGTCAACTCAAGCTCATCCACGGGACGCAGCAGGATCGGGTCGAATTGCGTATTGCCGCGCGGGGCTGGCGCATCAAATGCGGCCAGTTCGCTGCCTTCCAGCTGGGCAAACACGGCCAGCTGCTCGACCAGGATCTTCGCCGACGCGCGCACTGCATCTTCAGCAGACACGGCACCGTTGGTTTCAATCTCGACGACCAGCTTGTCCAGATCGGTACGCTGCTCGACACGTGCGCTTTCAACCGTGTAGCTCACACGCTTGACCGGCGAGAACGAAGCGTCCAGCACGATGCGACCAATGGACTTATTGGGCTCGTCAGCATGGCGACGCATGGTTCCCGGCACGTAACCGCGACCCTTTTCCACCTTGATTTGCATATCCAGCTTGCCGCCGTGCGACAAATTGGCGATGACATGACCAGGATTGATGATTTCCACGTCGTGCGGTGTCTGGATATCAGCCGCCGTAACAACGCCTTCCGTATCCTTGCGCAAACTCAAAGTCACTTCATCGCGGTTGTGCAACTTGAATACCACGCCCTTCAAATTCAGAAGAATGTTGACCACATCTTCCTGGACGCCGTCAATAGACGAGTACTCATGCAAGACGCCGGCAATCGTGACTTCCGTTGCCGCGAAACCCGGCATGGACGAAAGCAACACGCGACGCAATGCGTTGCCCAAAGTGTGACCATAGCCACGCTCGAAAGGCTCCAACGCAACTTTGGCGCGATTGGGGCCCAGTTGTTCTACGCTGATGGACTTGGGTTTAAGCAAACTATTTTGCATGCAGACTTCCTCTCAATACCCCCGACTCGTTACGTCGGTAAGGCTGGTGAAGCACCTCGGCCGCAGTGCCCCGCAGCCAAGGAACGATTTCAACGACTTAAACCGAATTAGCGCGAGTACAACTCAACGATCAACGATTCATTGATGTCAGCGCCGAACTGGTCGCGATCCGGCACGGACTTGAACGTACCTTCGGCCTTGTCGACGCTCACCTCAACCCAGGCCGGCATGCCGACTTGTTGGGCCAGTTGCAGTGCTTCCACCACGCGGTTCTGCTTCTTGGATTTTTCACGAACGGCCACCACATCGCCGGCCTTGACCAGGTACGACGGAATGTTGACGGAGCTGCCGTTCACGGTGATGGCCTTGTGCGAAACCATTTGACGGGCCTCTGCACGCGTGGAGCCAAAGCCCATGCGGTAGACCACGTTGTCCAGGCGAGATTCCAGCAGGGACAACAGATTGGCGCCGGTATTGCCCTTGCGACGGTCTGCTTCCTCGAAATAGCGGCGGAACTGGCGTTCCAGAATGCCGTACATGCGCTTGACTTTTTGCTTCTCGCGCAGTTGCAGACCGTAGTCCGACGTGCGGGTACCCGAAGTGCGACCATGCTGGCCGGGCTTGGAGTCGAATTTGGCCTTGTCGCCGATGGAGCGACGGGCGCTCTTCAGGAACAGGTCGGTGCCTTCGCGGCGGGAGAGTTTGGCCTTGGGGCCGAGGTAGCGTGCCACTTGAACTTCCTTTATGTCATCTGCCGCACGGAAATGCGGGAGCCATCAGCGGCTGCTGATGGCGGTGGGCTTGTTGAAAAAATTAAATACGACGGCGCTTTTGTGGGCGGCAGCCGTTGTGCGGAACTGGGGTGACATCGGCAATCATGTTGATGCGGATGCCCAGTGCAGCCAGAGCGCGGACCGAGGACTCGCGACCAGGACCGGGGCCCTTGATCTCGACATCGAGGTTCTTGATGCCCTGTTCCAAGGCAGCGCGACCGGCAACTTCGGAAGCAACCTGGGCTGCAAACGGAGTGGACTTACGCGAACCTTTGAAACCTTGACCACCCGACGATGCCCAAGACAAGGCGTTGCCCTGGCGGTCGGTGATGGTGATGATGGTGTTATTAAACGAGGCGTGAACGTGCGCAATGCCGTCAGCAACATTCTTGCGGACTTTTTTGCGAACGCGCTGGGCTGCGTTATTGGCGGGAGCTTTTGCCATGGTGGTTTCTCAATCCCTGTTATTTCTTCAATGACGCAGCAGCCTTACGCGGGCCTTTGCGGGTACGTGCGTTCGTGCGGGTACGCTGACCACGCATCGGCAAGCCGCGGCGGTGACGGAATCCGCGGTAGCATCCAATGTCCATCAATCGCTTGATGTTCATCGTCGTTTCACGACGCAAATCACCCTCGATTGTAAACTGGGCGATCTGATCACGGATTTTCTCCAGATCACCGTCGGTCAAATCCTTGACCTTCTTGGAATAAGCAATGCCACAGGCTTCGCAAATTTTGCGAGCGCGGGTGCGACCGATACCAAAAATGGCAGTCAAGCCAATTTCAGAATGCTGTTGCGGCGGAATATTGATGCCAGCGATACGTGCCATTTTCGTCCTCTAAAACTCTTGCAATTAACCCTGCCGCTGCTTGTGACGCGGATCCGTACAGATCACACGAACAACACCCTTGCGGCGGATGATTTTGCAGTTACGGCAAATTTTCTTGACCGAAGCCGAAACTTTCATTTTTGCTCTCCTAAAACTCTTCGCTTCGTTCCGACTTTGAATCGCGCGGAACCTGCGCTCAATTACTTGGCTCTAAACACAATCCGCGCACGACTCAAGTCATACGGGGTCAGCTCAACGGTAACCTTGTCACCTGGCAAGATCCGGATGTAATGCATCCGCATCTTTCCGGAAATATGACCCAACACTACGTGACCGTTTTCCAGCTTCACACGAAATGTCGCATTTGGCAGGTTTTCTACCACTTCACCCTGCATCTGAATTACATCGTCTTTAGACATTTGTATTCACTATCTCAAGAAGCTTTAAAGTTCGCCTTCTTCAACAAGGATTCGTACTGCTGCGACATCATGTAATTTTGAACCTGCGCCATGAAATCCATGGTCACCACCACAATGATCAGGAGTGAGGTGCCACCAAAATAGAATGGCACGTTGTACTTCAAGATCAGGAACTCGGGCAACAGACACACAAACGTGATGTAAATTGCACCCGCCAGCGTCAGGCGCAGCAGGATTTTATCAATATGCTTGGCCGTCTGGTCTCCAGGCCGAATGCCAGGAATGAACGCACCACTCTTCTTCAGGTTGTCTGCTGTTTCGCGGCTGTTGAACACAAGAGCCGTATAGAAAAAGCAGAAGAACACAATCGCGGCAGCGTACAGCATGACGTAGATCGGCTGCCCCGGACTCAGCGTGCTGGCAATGTCTTTCAACCAGCGCATGGAATCACCCGAGCTGAACCAGTTGGCCACCGTTGCCGGCAACAAAATGATCGACGAAGCAAAGATGGGAGGAATCACGCCCGCCATGTTGAGCTTCAACGGCAGATGGGAAGACTGCCCACCATAGACCTTGTTACCCACTTGACGACGCGCATAATTCACCAGAATCTTACGCTGCCCCCGCTCCACAAACACCACAAAATACGTCACCAAGGCCACCAGCACCACGACCAGCAAAGCAACAATAATGCTCATTGCACCGGTGCGCACCAACTCCAGCAAGCCGCCAATGGCCGTGGGCAATCCGGCGGCAATACCACCGAAGATCAGAATCGAAATTCCGTTACCCAAGCCCCGCTCGGTGATCTGCTCACCCAGCCACATCAGGAACATGGTCCCTGCTGTCAGCGTAACCACCGACGTCAGCCGAAAGCCAAAGCCAGGAGCGATCACCAGACCTGCAGACGACTCCAGCGCCATGGCGATGCCCAGTGACTGGAACAAAGCCAGCCCCAGCGTGCCATAGCGGGTGTACTGCGTAATCTTGCGGCGCCCTGCCTCGCCTTCTTTCTTCAACTGCTCGAAAGTCGGCAACACATAGGTCAACAGCTGCATGATGATCGATGCCGAGATATACGGCATGATCCCCAAGGCAAAGACTGTAAACCGCGACAGTGCACCGCCCGAGAACATGTTGAACAGGCTCAGAATACCGCCCTGTTGACCCTTGAACAATTGCTGCAACTGCGTAGGATCAATACCCGGAACCGGTATGTGCGCGCCAACGCGGTATACCACCAGCGCGAGCAACAAAAACACGAGCCGGCGACGCAAATCACCGAACTTTCCTGTCTTTGCAATTTGTGCTGCGTTAGTTGCCACTTGTTTCTCTTTCAGCTTGTGAATCAGGCGACGCTACCACCGGCTGCTTCAATCGCAACCTTGGCACCCGCTGTGGCACCGATACCCGTGAGCTTGACTGCCTTGGCAATCGTCCCGGTATTGATGACCTTCACAACCTTGGCCAACTGACCCACCATGCCAGCTTGCTTGAGCGTCAACAGATCCACTTCGGGCAAGCCCAGTGCTTCCAGCGCTGTCAGCGTAACTTCGGCATTGAACTTCAGCAGCTGTGACTTGAAACCACGCTTGGGCAGACGGCGATGCATGGGCATCTGACCGCCTTCAAAACCAACCTTGTGGTAGCCGCCAGCGCGGGACTTCTGACCTTTATGGCCACGGCCTGCGGTCTTGCCGAGGCCCGATCCGATACCACGACCAACGCGACGCTTGGCGTGCTTGGCGCCATCAGCAGGCTTAATGCTATTGAGTTCCATCATCAACTCCTTAGAGCACTCTGACCAGGTAACTGATCTTGTTAATCATGCCGCGCACTTCGGGTGTATCCACCAGTTCGCTGGTACTACGAAGCTTGCGCAAACCCAAACCACGCACGGTGGCGCGATGGGATTCCTTGCAACCAATTGGACTGCGGACCAACTGGATTTTTACGGTTTGTTGTGTAGTCATTTGCAAGTCTCCGATCAAACGAAGATCTCTTCAACGGTCTTGCCGCGCTTGGCTGCAACTTCCGAAGGAGTCGTTGACACCGACAGCGCATCCAGCGTGGCGCGAACCATGTTGTAGGGGTTGGACGAGCCATGGCTCTTGGCCACGATATCGGTGATACCCACCACTTCAAAGACTGCGCGCATGGGACCACCAGCAATGATGCCGGTACCCTTGGGAGCGGGAGCCATCATGACGTTGGCCGCACCGTGATGACCGTTCACCTGGTGGTGAATGGAACCATTCTTCAGTGACACCTTGATCATGTTGCGGCGGGCTTCTTCCATGGCCTTCTGCACTGCAGCAGGAACTTCCTTGGATTTACCCTTGCCCATGCCGATGCGACCTTCGCCGTCACCCACCACGGTCAACGCAGCAAAACCGAGGATACGGCCGCCCTTAACCACTTTGGTGACGCGATTGATCGCGATCATCTTTTCGCGCAGGCCGTCTTCAGGCCCTTCAGCCTTACCCTGCATTTTCGCTTGAACTTTAGCCATCTTTATTTCCGATCTGCTTAGAACTGCAAGCCAGCTTCACGCGCTGCATCAGCCAGCGCCTTGACGCGACCGTGGTACGCAAAACCTGCGCGATCAAACGCAACTTTCTCGACACCAACCGCCTTGGCCTTTTCGGCCAGACGCTTGCCAATGATCTGGGCAGCAGCGACATTGCCGCCTTTGCCTGTACCGCCCAAGGACTTGCGCACTTCGGCCTCGGCCGTAGATGCGGTTGCCAGCACCTTGCCACCGTCGCCAGAAATAACACTGGCGTAGATGTGCAGGTTGGTACGGTTTACCGTCAAACGGGCTACGCCCTGGTTTGCGATCCGGATCCGGGTCTGACGGGCTCTGCGAAGACGCTGCTCTTTTTTGGTCAACATGTTGCAGCTCCTTATTTCTTCTTGGTTTCTTTGATCGTGATCTTCTCGTCCGCATAGCGGATGCCCTTGCCCTTGTAAGGCTCAGGCGGACGAACAGCACGAATCTCAGCGGCGATCTGACCCACACGTTGGCGGTCAGCACCCTTGATCAGAATTTCGGTTGGTGTCGGCGTCGCAACGCTGATACCAGCAGGCATATCGATATTGACGGGGTGGGAGTAACCCACAGCCAAATTCAGCTTGGCGCCGGTCGCCTGGGCCTTGTAGCCCACGCCGATCAGGCTCAGCTTCTTCTCGAAACCCTTGGTCACACCAACCACCATGTTGTTCACCAGCTGGCGCATGGTGCCGGACATGGCATCGGCTTCACGGGAGTCGTTGGCAGGCTGGAAATTCAGCTTGCCAGCATCGCTGACAACCGTCACCAGGCTGTTCAACGTCAGCTGCAGCGTACCGCCTGCACCCTTCACGCTGATGTTGCTGTCTTTGATCGACACATCCACACCAGCGGGCACTGTTACGGGGAGTTTACCTACACGGGACATTTTTAATTTCTCCTCAATGTAGTGTTAAGCGACGTAGCACAGGACTTCGCCACCGACACCGGTAGCGCGGGCCTTGCGGTCAGTCATGACGCCCTTGGGAGTCGTAACGATGGCAACACCGAGGCCATTCTGGACCTGGGGGATGGCGTCGCTACCGCGATAAACGCGCAGGCCAGGACGGCTCACGCGCTCAATGCGCTCGATAACGGGGCGGCCAGCGTAGTATTTCAAGGCAATTTCCAGCTCAGACTTACCGCCTGCTGTGGAAACCTTGAAACCATCAATATAGCCTTCGTCTTTCAACACTTGGGCAATGGCAACCTTCACTTTGGAAGAGGGCACAGACACGGAAGTCTTAGCCACCATTTGCGCATTGCGAATGCGTGTCAACAAGTCAGCGATGGGATCACTCATGCTCATGTTTAGTTCTCCTGTCGCTTACCAGCTGGCCTTGACGATGCCGGGGATTTCCCCTGCAAAGGCCATTTCACGAATCTTGGCGCGACCGAGACCAAAATGCTGGAACGTGCCACGGGGGCGTCCAGTAATGGCACAACGGTTGCGTTGGCGGGTTGGGTTGGCATTGCGCGGGAGCTTCTGCAAACCCAGACGGGCTGCAGCACGCTCTTCGTCGGTGCGCTTGGCGTCACCAGCAATTGCCTTCAGTTCAGCGTACTTCTTGGCGTACTTAGCAGCCAACTTGTCGCGCTTGAGCTCGCGCTCGATTAAAGCCATTTTAGCCACAGGTCACCTCAGTTCTTGAACGGGAAACGGAAACCAGCGAGGAGCGCCTTGCACTCTTCATCGGTCTTTGCCGTTGTGGTGATGCTGATATTGAGGCCGCGCAAGGCATCCACCTTGTCATATTCAATCTCAGGGAAAATGATCTGCTCTTTAACGCCGATGTTGTAGTTGCCACGACCATCGAACGAACGACCAGAAATACCACGGAAGTCACGCACACGGGGCAAAGCCACCGTCACGAAGCGGTCCAGGAATTCATACATCTGGACGCCACGCAGGGTAACCATGCAGCCAATCGCCTGATTCTCACGAATCTTGAAACCAGCGATAGCTTTCTTGGACAGGGTCACGACAGGCTTCTGGCCAGCAATCTTGGTCAGGTCGCCCACGGCGTGGTCCATGACCTTCTTGTCAGCCACGGCCTCGCTCACACCCATGTTCAAAGTGATCTTGGTGAGACGCGGAACCTGCATGGGCGAGGTGTAGCCAAACTTGGCCATCAACTCAGGCGCCAATTTTTCGCGGTAGTGTTGTTGCAGACGAGCCATGCTTATGCCACCTTGATTTCTTCGCCGCTCGACTTGTAAACGCGAGTGCGCGTACCGTCAGCCAGCACCTTGATACCAACACGATCAGCCTTACCAGTTGCGGCATTGAAAATGGCCACATTGGACTGGTGAATAGGCATAGTCTTTTCAACGATGCCGCCGGTCGCACCCTTCATGGGGTTTGGCTTGGTGTGTTTCTTCACCAAGTTGACACCATCGACCACCAGATGGGAGTCGTCCTTGCGCAGGGACACCGTCCCGCGCTTACCCTTATCACGTCCCGCGATAACGATGACTTGGTCGCCTTTGCGAATCTTGTTCATGGCGTGTCCTTACAAAACTTCAGGAGCCAGGGACACGATCTTCATGAACTTCTCGGTACGCAATTCACGCGTAACCGGTCCAAAGATACGGGTGCCAATAGGCTCCAACTTGGCATTCAGCAACACTGCCGCATTGCCGTCGAACTTCACCAAAGAACCGTCGCCACGGCGAATGCCCTTGGCCGTGCGAACCACAACCGCGCTGTAAACCTCGCCTTTTTTGACGCGGCCACGGGGAGCAGCTTCTTTGATGCTAACTTTGATGATGTCGCCAACGCTCGCATAGCGACGCTTAGAACCACCCAGCACCTTGATGCACAGGACGGACTTAGCGCCGGTATTGTCGGCAACTTCCAATCGAGATTCAGTCTGGATCATTTCAATATTCCCAACTTGCACCAGGAGCAATACCCGCCGAGAGTCCGGCAGATACCAACACCAGGTCAGTCTTGGGCCCGCTGTTTACGACATGAACCACTCACATCGCATCCATTTGGGCAGAAACTTCGTACTTTTACAAGCGAAGCCCGCTAGTATGCCAGTGTTTTCTGGCTCCGTCAACACTTTTTGTAGGCGCCGGTGCAAATAGTTGCCGTCCACACAGCGGTCGCCCTGGGCGACCCTGCGACAATGGCGTCCGGGGTTTCCGGCACAAGCCACTCCCGAACCCCGAAGGACTACCTATATGAACGAACACATTGCCTTCATCGGCGGCGGAAACATGGCCAGCGCCATTATCAGTGGACTGGTCAAACAAGGCTTCTCGGTCGACCGTATCGACGTCGTGGAGCCGTTTGCCGAGACCCGGGAACGGCTGGCATCGGCTTTTGGTATTGCGGCACAACCCAGTGCCGGCCCCTTTTTGGGCCGGGCATCGCTGATTCTGTGGGCGGTCAAGCCCCAGTCCTTCCACGAAGCCGCCCTGCAGGCCAGAACCTACGCAGCCGACGCCCTGCACCTGAGCGTTGCCGCCGGCATCCGCACCGACAGCATCGCCCGTTGGCTGGGCAGCGAGCGCATCATCCGGGCCATGCCCAACACACCCGCCCTGATTGGCAAGGGCATCACCGCCCTCTATGCCCGGCCCGCAGTGTCCGAAGCCGGTCGCCACCAGGCCGAACGCGTAATTGGTACCACCGGCGAATTTCTGTGGCTGCGCAGCGAAGAGCAGCTGGATGCCGTGACCGCGCTGTCCGGCTCAGGCCCGGCCTACATGTTCTATTTCATGGAAGCCATGGCGACGGCGGGCGCTGAAATGGGCCTGGACCGGGAACAGGCCTACCAGCTGGCGGTGGCCACGTTCATTGGCGCTGGCGAACTGGCCCGCTCGTCCGATGAGCCGCCCGAAATCCTGCGCCAGCGGGTCACGTCCAAGGGCGGTACCACCTACGCCGCCATCACGGCCATGGACCACGACGACATGAAGGCCCGTTTTATCCGCGCCATGCACGCGGCCCAGCAGCGCGCCCGGGAAATGGGCGACGAATTCGGCGCGCAATAAGCCCGGGTGCTACGGCGCGCGCCAGAAACCGGGCGTGCCGTAGTGCTGTTTGAGAAAGTCAATCCACAGACGCACCCGCAGCGGCAGGTGCTTGCGCTGGGGGAACACGGCATAAATGCCATTGGGCGGCGCGGCGAAGTCCTCCAGCACCGCCACCAGCGCACCCGCGGCAATTTCCGCCTCCACCTCCCAGGTGCTGCGCCAGGCAATGCCAAAACCCGCCAGACACCAGTCGTGCAACACCTGTCCGTCCGAGCAATCCATCGGCCCGGCCGGCTTGAGGTGAACGACTTCAGCCCCCTGGTCTTTGCGGATATGGAACGCCCAGCCCCGGGTCTGTGATGCGTCGCTGGAAAGGGTCAGACAGTGGAAGCGCACCAGTTCACTGGGGTGCTGCGGCGTGCCGTGGCGCGCCAGATAAGCAGGAGTCGCCACACACAGGCGCCGGTTGTCCGCCAGCCGCACGCTCACCAGGGACGAATCCGGCATATCGCCCACCCGCACGGCACAGTCGTAGCCTTCGCCGGCGATATCCACCACCCGGTCGCTCAGGTTGAGGGAGATAGTCACCTCCGGATGCAGCTCGCGGAACCGGGGTATCAGCGGCGCTACCAGGCGGCGGCCAAAGCCGGCCGGCGCCGTGATGCGCAAATGCCCGCTG
>JBAQKO010000252.1:0-3307 GCA_049301075.1 Rhodoferax sp. | reverse complement strand
TGGCGGCAGCGGCAGCAACCGTGGCGGACGACGTGCCACCGGGCCCGCTGGAGAGCGGTCTGCAGGACGCCGCCATGCGCTTTGCCGAGGGCGACACCGCGGCCGCCGAGGCCGTGCTGCTGGGTTTGCTCCAGAGTGATGCCATCAACGCCGAGACGGTGGATAACGTAGTCTTCGCGCTGTTCGACCTGTACCGGGCCACCGGCCAGCAGGACGGCTTTGATGTCGTCGCCATGGATTACGCGGAGCGCTTTGGCCGCTCACCGGCGGAATGGTTCTCCCTGCCCGACCGGTTGGGGCGGGGTGCGAGCGCCGCGGTGGCGGCAGCACCCGCCGCAACACGGGGCGCGCCGGACCAGGGCGCCGCCTGGATATGCCCAAGCGTGCTGGATGCCCAGGCCCTGGCTGCCCTGCGGGCGCGCTTCCCCGGCCCGACCGCCAACTGGCATGTGGACTGGACGCCGTTGACCGAGATCGCGCCGCAGGCCGCTGCGGCCGTGTCCGAGGTCTTTGCCTACTGGTGCGATCACCCGGTGCAGTTGCACTGGAGCGGGGTCGACCGCCTGTTGCACGCGCTGGAGTTGCACACGCCGGCCGACGACAAGAGCGTGGACCCCGTGTGGTGGCGCCTGCGCCTGGACGCCCTGTGCATCCTGCAGCGCCAAGACGCATTCGACGGTGTGGCGCTGGACTACTGCGTGGTCTACGAGGTGTCTCCCCCGTCCTGGAAATCCGTGCAATGCACCTGCGTGCAAGACGCCGCGCCCAGTGTGTTCGACAGTCTGATCGAGGATTCCGTGTTGGCGCCGCTCGACGACGCATCGGGAGCCGGCGCGCACATCGCCACCTGCGAACTGGTGGGCGAACTCACGGGGGACGCCGCGCAGCCCCTGGCAGACCTCTACACGGCCTCGCAATCGGCCACCGATGTGGTCGTTTCCTGCGCGCTGCTGGCCCGCGCCGATTTCAGCGCAGCCAGCGCCATTCTGAATTGGGCCACCGCCAGTGCCGCCGAGGGCCGCCAGATCCGGTTTGTGCAGGTGCCACGCCTGGTGGCCCAGTTTTTCCGGATGCTGGGGCTGGACCAATACGCCCACATCGCCGTACGAACCAGCTAACCCCCCGGCGGGGCAGCGCCCGTCACACCGGCACGGCCGGCATACGGTCTATTTTTTGCCCCCCACCGGACCACGGCGGGACTGCGACTGGTTACCGCCGCCGACATGGGACTCGCGGTCGCTGCGGCTATCCGGGGTGCGATGACCCTGGTTCAGCTGGGTGGGCGGCTGCCCGCCCAGCTTGTTGTGGTCGTTTTCGACCTTGCGGGTATGTGGGGTCTGCTGATCACGCGGATTCTGCGATGCGGTCATGGTGCACTCCTGAACGATTGAAGACGATGGCCTTCAACGGCTAAAAGGGTAGAGCAATGTACGCAAAGACGCAAACCCGCTCGTCCAGACGGCCCCGCACCACAAGCTCTCCTGCCGGTGGGGTTATTGCGATACGCCCTAAGATGGCGACTTGGCGGCAAACCGGGCGCGCACGCTCCGTGTGCGCCCTGCCCCTGCACCATGAAAAAGAAGTTCCCCGACCATCCGGCCAACCCCGAGCGCATTTGCTGGGGGTGCGACAAGTATTGCGCCGCCAACGCCATGATGTGCGGCAATGGGTCGGACCGCACCCAGCACCCCTACGAGCTGTTCGGGGAAGGCTGGCAGGACTGGGGCAACGACGATGCAGACCCGGCAGCAACCACCGGCCCCACGGGCACCCCAACGCCTTCCTGACGGCGCACAGCCCAAGCCCGGTTTGCGGCATACTGGGCCACAGTGAACCACGCGCCCGCATCCCCCACCGCCGAAGCCACCGCGCCGGTGACCGCACTGGCCCACGCGCTCGCGTCGCCCCCTGCGGCGCCCGGTCACTTCGACGAGCTGCGCGGGTACACCCCGGATGGCGGCACCGCACCGGCATTTGCTACACATTCCATAGCTACCAACGCAGGAATTACGGACGTCTGGAGCCAATTCTTTGCCCACTGCGAGACCGACGGTCTGGGCGACCTGGCGCAGCGCAACGCCCGCCTGCAGCGCCAGTTCCACGACAACGGCGTGGCCAGCAACGTTCACGCCGACCACGGCGGACCGCAACGTCCGTGGTCGCCAGGGTTGCTGCCGCTGATCCTCTCACCGGAGAGCTGGCAGCAGATTGAAGCCGGCGTCGCGCAGCGCATGCGCCTGCTCGACCGGATACTGGCCGATGTCTATGGCCCCCAGCAGTTGCTGGCCCGGCGCCTGTTGCCCCCGGCACTGGTGCAGGGGCACCCGGGCTATGCGCGGGCCCTGCACGGCATGGCACCGGTGGGTGGCACACACCTGCACCTGGCGGCCTTCGACCTGGCCCGCGGGCCGGACGGCCACTGGTGGCTGGTATCCCAGCACACGCAGGCGCCGGCGGGCCTGGGCCATCTGCTGGAGAACCGGCTGGCAGTGTCCCGGCTCTTTCCAATGGCCTTTGACCATCTGCAGGTGCAGCACCTGGGCAGCACCTACCGTGCGCTCCTGCACGGCCTGCGGCACATGAGTCCGGCAGGCCAGGACGCACACATTGCCCTGCTCACGCCCGGCCCCTACAGCGCCCTGTATTCCGAGCACGCCTACCTGGCGCACCACCTCGGCCTGCCCCTGGTGGAAGGCCGTGACCTGGTGGTACGCGACCTGCGCCTGTACCTCAAGACCCTGCGCGGACTGGTGCCCATCCACGGTCTGCTCAAACACATGGACGACGCGTACCTGGACCCGCTGGAACTGCGCCCCGACTCCACGCTGGGCGTGCCTGGCCTGCTCCAGGCCATGCGGGCCGGCCACGTGCTGGTGGCCAATGCGCCGGGTTCGGCCTTCCTGGAGTCGCCGGCGCTGCAGGGCTTCCTGCCGGCCCTGTCCCAACACCTGCTGGGCGAAGAACTGCGCTTGCCCGCACTGCCCACCTGGTGGTGCGGCGAACGCCCGGCGCTGGAAGACGCGCTGCCCCGGTTGGCGCACGGCGTCATCAAGCCCACCTATCCCGCTTCCACCCACCACAACCATTTTGAAACCGTGCAGGGGCGCCGCCTCTCCCCCGAAGAACGGGAAGCCTGGGCCACACGCCTGCGCCAGCACGGCGACGACCATACCGTCCAGGCGGAGATAGCGCTCGCGCAGATGCCCACCTGGTCCACGCCGGACACCCCCCCGAACACGGCAGGTCTGATGCCACGCCCGTTCATTCTGCGGGTGTTTGCCGTGTCCGATGGACCCCAGTCCTGGCG
>JBAQKO010000251.1:0-4168 GCA_049301075.1 Rhodoferax sp. | reverse complement strand
GGCTGGCACTGGGAGGCGGGGCGGCCCGGGGGTTCGCCCATGTGGGAGTCATCCAGGTGCTGGAAGAGGCCGGGATTCGTCCAACGCTGGTGACCGGAACCTCGGCCGGTAGCCTGGTTGCGGCGATCTATGCCAGCGGCAAGAACGGCAAGCAGCTGCAGCGCGTGGCCGAAACCATGGAGGAGGGGACGATCACCGACTGGACCCTGCCCCTGTTCAACCGCGGCATGCTGCGCGGTGACGCACTGGCCCGCTATGTGAACGGCCAGGTGAGTTCCCGCCTGATCGAAGACATGCCCTTGCCACTGGGCATTGTGGCGACCGATCTCAACAGCGGGCAAAGCATGCTGTTCCAGCGGGGGGACACCGGCACGGCCGTGCGGGCGTCCAGCGCGGTGCCCGCCGTGTTCCAGCCGGTCAAGATTTCCGGGCGCGAGTATGTGGACGGCGGACTGGTGTCCCCGGTGCCCGTGCGCGCTGCGCGGCAGATGGGGGCCGATCTGGTTATCGCGGTGGATATTTCCAGCCCGCCGGACGGCAACCTGGGCGGCGGAACGGTGGATGTGCTGATGCAGACCTTTTCCATCATGGGCAAGAGTATCAACAGCTTTGAACTCAAGGAAGCCGATGTGGTGGTGCGCCCCGCACTGACTGGGGTTTCGAGTTCCGATTTCAGCGCCCGCAAGCGCTCCATCGAGGCCGGGCGCCAGGCCATGTTGCAGTTGCTGCCCCAGCTGCGCCTGGCCATCGCAGCCAAAACACACTGACGCTTCAAGAGGCAAAAAAAAAGGCCTCGTTTTACAACGAGGCCTTGAAGGGATCCCTGAACCTGATGGTTTCGAAAGGACCCGAGGAGACAACCGGGGAGAAGTAAACTTACTTCTCAATGGTGACAATTATCTCAGGGTTTTCCCTTGGTTGCTAGAGTCATTGCACCAAAAAATACACTTCTGTCAGCGAATTAACGCTTCTTGGCAGGCTGCTTGGCCGCGTTGCTGGCGGTAGCGGCGACGGCGTTGAAATTGCTCTCAGCCACTTCGGTCGCTTGCTTGACGGCTTTCTGAACCGATTCCAGGGCGTTGTTGGCTGCAGCCACCGTGCTTTTCATGATGGCCACCGCAGCTTCGGAGCCGGCGGGTGCGTTCTTGGCAGCGTTGTCCACCAGACCCATGAATTTCTTCTGGGCTTCCGTAGCCTGGCCTTCGAAGTTCTTGGTGAACTCAGCGCCGGCGCCGGATGCGATGTCATACAGATGGCGGCTGTAGGCCACGGTCTTTTCAGCCAAGGGCTGGAACAGGCCGGATTGCAGGGCCAGCAATTCCTGGGCGTCTTTCACGCTCAGCAGGGATTGGGTGTGGTCGTTGGCTTCGGCCAAGGCAGCCTTGGAGGCCGTCAGGTTGAGTTCGACGATTTTTTCCACGCCTTCGAAAGCCTTGGTGGTCAGACCAAACAGGGTTTCGAGGTTTGCTTTGTGGGAAGCCATTACTTGTTCGACGGTCAGCATGTCAATATCTCCAGAAGTTGCGGTAAAGAATCCGATCTGCTCCGTAACCTGGCCTGTTGCCATCTATGTTGCAGTGCAGCATGAGGCGAATTATAGGGAGGTGGCTCACGTTAGCAAGCTCTTTTTGCTGCATCGCAACAAATTAGAACAATTTTTCTAAACCGCCCCATTGTCATGACCGGGTCACACAGGCGTCAGCGGAGCAATTCTCCGGGCTGGTGCCGGCGCATCGGGGCGCCACGGGCTGGCAGAATCAGGGCATGACTGAATCTGCCATCTCCAAGCCTGCGCCGGAGCCGCGCAGCGCTTACCGCGTATTGCGCCCCATCACCACCCGCTGGATGGACAACGACGCCTACGGGCACGTGAACAACGTGGTGTACTACAGCTGGTTCGATACGGCGGTGAACGCCTACCTCATTGAGCACGGTGCGCTGGATATCCACGCTGGCGAGACCATCGGGCTGGTGATCGAAACCCAATGCAACTACTTCGCCTCGCTGGCGTTTCCCGAGACCGTGTACGTGGGCATCCGCGTGGCGCGCCTGGGCACCTCCAGCGTGCGCTACGAGGTGGGTATCTTTGGCGAGACGGGGCTGACGGCAGCCAAAGGCCATTTCGTGCACGTGTATGTAGACAAAACGACGCGCAGGCCTGTGCCACTGCCTGCGCACCTTAAAACTGTTCTGGAGACCCTGTTATGAATGCTTCCGCAGTCGACGCGGCAATTGCCTCCCGCATGTCCGTTCGGGCTTTTACCGATCAACCCGTCACCCGGGAACAGATCACGCAAATTCTGCAGGTTGCCAGCCGCGCACCGTCGGGCACCAATTGCCAGCCCTGGCGCGTTTACGTGCTGCAGGGCGCCAGCCGTGACCGGCTGGTGGAGCAGGTGTGCGCCACGCATGACGCCATGCGCACCGACCCCGCCCTGGTGGCCGAGTACGTGGAAGAGTACGACTATTACCCGCAGAAATGGGTCAGCCCCTACATCGACCGGCGCCGGGAGAACGGCTGGGGCCTGTACGGGCTGCTGGGTATCGGCAAGGGCGACAAGGACAAGATGCACGCGCAGCACCAGCGCAACTACCGCTTCTTTGACGCGCCCGTGGGCCTGATGTTCACGATCGACCGCGTCATGGGCCGTGGCTCGCTGGTGGACTACGGCGCCTTTATGCAAAACATCATGGTGGCGGCGCGCGGCCACGGGCTGCACACCTGTCCGCAGGCGGCGTGGAACAATTTTTCCAAGATTATCATGCCGCATATCGGTGCCGGTCCGGACGAGATGCTGGTGTGCGGCATGGCGCTGGGCTATGCCGACGAGACCGCCGCGGTCAACACCTTCCACACGCCGCGCGTGCCCGTGCACGAGTTCACGCACTGGCTGGACTGAGTCCCGGATGCCTCGGAACCGGGCGAACTGCGGCGCGTACCGAACCTTGCCATGAGTTCCGTTGCCATCCAGCTCCTCAACGGGCTGAGTTATGCCACCACGCTGTTCCTGATGGCGGCCGGGCTGACGCTGATCTTTGGCGTCACCCGCATCGTCAATTTTGCGCACGGCAGCTTCTTCATGCTGGGCGCCCTGTTCAGCGCACACTGGCTGGTGAACTGGTTTCCGGCCTGGAGCGAGAGCGCCTGGCTGTATGCGGTTGCTATGCTTTTGGGAGCATCTTGCGCAGCGTTGGCGGGCGCTATTGCCGAATTTTGCCTGTTACGCCGGCTTTACGGCGTGCCCGAGCTGTACCAACTGGTGGCCACCTTTGGCCTGAGCCTGGCTCTGCACGACGCCATGCGCTGGGCCTTTGGGCCGGACGAGGTGTTTGCGCCGCGCTTTCCCGGGCTCAAAGGGGCGATTGACATCGGTGGTGACTATTTTCCGCAATACCAGGCGCTCACCATTGCGTTGGGGCCCGTGGTGTGGCTGGGCCTGCACCTGCTGCTCACGCGAACCCTGTTTGGCAGCCGGCTGCGCGCGGCCACGCAGGACCGCGGCATGTTGTCGGCGCTGGGCGTCAACGCCGCGCCGCTGATGCTGGGCGCCGTGGTGCTGGGCTGTGCGCTGGCGGGGCTGGGGGGCGCCCTGCAGCTGCCACGCGAGCCGGCCCATTTGCAGATGGACACGAATGCGGTGGTGGAAACCTTTGTGGTGGTGGTGACCGGGGGCCTGGGCAGCATTGGCGGCGCTTTTTTGGCCGCTGTGCTGATTGGCCTGGTGCACGCCTTCGGCATCAGCCTCGTTCCACAAGCCACGCTGGTGCTGGTGTTCGTGACCATGGCACTGGTGCTGGCCGTGCGACCGCAAGGCCTGCTGGGCCAGCCGCTGGACGCCGGTCCGCAGGAAGCGGCGCACAAGTTCCAGGTGCGTCCCCGCTCGCGCACGGGTTTTGGGGTTGTGTGCGCGGGGGGCGTGGCACTGGCTGCGGTGGCCTGGTGGGCGGGCGACTACTGGCAGTCCCTGGTCAGTGATGCGCTGATTCTGCTGATCCTGGGCGTCAGCCTGCAGTCCATGATGGCGCTGGGCGGCCTGGCGAGTTTTGGGCATGCGGCGTTTTTTGCCCTGGGGGCCTATGGCGCGGCGCTGGCGCATGCCGCGTGGGGCTGGAGTCTGCCCGGTGCGCTGGCGGTGGGGTGTGGAGTGGCCTTTGCGGTGGCGTTGGC
>JBAQKO010000250.1:0-3386 GCA_049301075.1 Rhodoferax sp. | reverse complement strand
GCCCTGGCGCGCGCCCTGGTGCCCCACCCGCGCGCCCTGCTGCTGGACGAACCCTTCGCCGCGCTCGACCCCGCCTTGCGCGGCCGCATGCGCAGTGAGCTCGACCGCCTGCAGCGCCAGCTGGGCGTTCCCATGGTGCTGATCACGCACGATCCGGACGATGTGGTCGCCTTTGGCGAGCATGTACTCACCCTGAGCGAGGGGCAGATTCAGGAGATTGAAAATGCATGAGGTACCTGCCACGGATGACAAGGCCATCGCGCTCGGGGGAGCGGTGTGGATGACGGTCGGCGGGGAAAACCTGGGCGGCCCCGGCCGCATTGCCTTGCTGGCGGCCATTCACGCATCGGGCTCCATCACGCAGGCAGCCAAGGCCATGAAGATGAGCTACAAGGCGGCGTGGGACGCGATTGACGGCATGAACAACCTGGCCGGCGAACCGCTGGTGGAGCGGCTCACCGGTGGCAAGGGCGGCGGCGGCACCCGCCTGACACGGCGCGGCCAGCAGCTGGTCGAGAATTTCCGGCTGATCGAATCGGAACACCGGCGCTTCATCGACCAGCTCAGCCAGCAGGCCGAGGGGGTCACCAGCGACTATTTTTTAATTCGGAAAATGACCATGCGAACCAGTGCGCGCAACCAGTTTCTGGGCACCGTCAGCGCCGTGCACCGCGGTGCCGTCAACGACGAAATCGAACTCACCATCGTGGGCGACCAGAAGCTGGTGGCCACGGTGACGCACGAGAGCACCGAAGGCCTGGGGCTGCAGCTGGGCGCGGAAGCATTCGCGCTCATCAAGGCCTCTTCCATCATCGTCGTGACCGACACGCAGGGCGCCCGCTTCTCGGCGCGCAACCGGCTGGCCGGCACCATCAGCCGCCTGCAGACCGGGGCGGTGAACACGGAAGTGGTCATCGACCTGCCCGGCGGCGGCGCCATTGCGGCCGTCATCACCAACGAAAGCACCACCGCGCTGGGCCTGGCCGTGGGCCAGCCGGCCACGGCCATTTTCAAGGCGTCCAGTGTTATCGTCGGAACCCCGGCCTGAGCCTGGCCACCCTTCACACCCCTAGCCCGGAATACCGATCCCCCATGAAAGTTTTTGGCATTGCCGGCCACTCCGGCATGGGAAAGACCACGCTGCTGGAGCGGCTGGTACCCGAACTCGCGTCCCGCGGCCTGCGCGTGTCGCTCATCAAGCACAGCCACAAATCCATCGACATCGACCGCCCCGGCAAGGACTCCTACCGCCTGCGCGAAGCAGGCTGCAACGAAGTGGTGCTGCTGGGCAACGAGCGCTGGGCACTCATGCACGAGCTGCGCGGCGAGCCGGAGCCGTCGGTGCCCTACCTGCTGGGGCGCCTGCAGCCCTGTGATCTGGTGCTCATCGAAGGCTTCAAGCAGGGCGATTTCCCCAAGCTGGAGGTCTGGCGGGCGTCGCAAGAGCGCACTACCCTGTGGCCCGACTGGCCCAACATCGTCGGCATTGCCTGCGATACGCCGCTGCAGGCCAGCGACGCCGCCCTCCCCGATCAGCCGCCGCGCCTGGCGCTGCAGGACGTGCGCGCCATTGCCGATTTCGTCCTCCAGCACGCCCAGCCGATCTGAGCACCTTCATTTTCGCTATTATTTTTATAGCAGCATGCGCAATGAATACGGACGATAGCGCGGCCTTTTAGTCTGAAATTTCGTCGTCCGATGCTTGCACGCGGGGTGGCCGCGGCACCTTCTTGAAACGGATGGCGCGGTCCAGCTCGATGGCGTCTTTCTTCACCTGGCGCTCGGCATCCATCTTCTGGCCGTGGGCCAGCCACTGTGCGAACTCTTGCGGGGTTTCCAGCGTCATGCGCCCCATGGCAGCGGCGCGGAAATCGTGGATCACCACCTCGGCCGCCTTTTGCAGGTTGACCCGGCCACCGCTTTGCAGCGCGCCGCGCTTGCGACCAATGGCTTCGAGCAGCTGTTCGTCGGTCTGCTCGGCCACACCGGTGAGCTTGTAGCGCGCCTCCACCTGGGCCGGGTAGTGCTGGCGCAGGTAGTCCAGCAGCTCCAGGGCCACCTCTTCTTCATCAAAGGCGTTCTTGCCAATGGCGCCGCTGGCGGCCAGGTTGTAGCCGCTCTTGGCCACGATGATGCGTGGCCACAGCACGCCTGGGGTGTCAAACAGATAGAAGGCATCCTGCAGCACGATGCGCTGCTCGATCTTGGTCACGCCGGCCTCGTCGCCCGTCTTGGTGGCGCGCTTGCCCTTGAGGGTGTTGATGAGCGTGGACTTGCCCACGTTGGGAATGCCGCAGATCAGCACCCGCATGGGCTTGGTCATGCTGGCACCGCGGTGCGGCGCCAGGGCAAAGCAGGCGTCAATCAGCGCCTTGGCCGGCGCCGTCACGCTGGCGTCCAGCCCCAGCGCACGGGTGCCCGGCAAGGCGTTGAAGTGGGCCAGCCACTCCTGCGTGCGCGCGGGGTCGGCCAGGTCCTGCTTGTTGAGCACCTTGAGCGCCGGCTTGCCCGCCGTGAGTTTGGCCAGCATGGGGTTGGCGCTGGAGCCCGGCAGGCGTGCGTCCAGCAGTTCGATGACCACATCGATTTCCTTGATGCGCTCCTCGATCGCCTTGCGCGTCAGGTGCATGTGACCGGGGAACCACTGGATAGCCATGCTTAAACCGCCGCCAGGGCCTGGTCCAGATCGGCGATCAGGTCGTCGATGTGCTCGATACCGATGGACAGGCGCACCATGTCGGGCTTGACGCCGGCCTTGGCCAGTTCGGCCGGGTTGAGCTGGCGGTGCGTGGTGGTGGCCGGGTGGCAGGCCAGGGACTTGCAGTCGCCAATGTTCACCAGGCGGGTGAACAGCTGCAGCGCATCCTGGAAGCGGGCGCCCGCCTCCAGGCTGTCGGCGGCCTTGAGGCCAAAGCTGATCAGGCCCGAGGCACGGCCACCCATGTACTTTTGCACCAGCGCGTGGTCGGGGTGATCGGGCAGGCCCGCGTAGTTGAGCCAGCTGACCTTGGGATGCGCCTTCAGGTGTTCGGCAATCTTTTTGGTATTGGTGCAGATGCGGTCCATGCGCAGGGCCAGGGTTTCAATGCCCATCAGGATCTGGAACGCATTCATGGGGCTCAGCGCGGCGCCCATGTTGCGCAGGGGCACCACGCGGGCGCGGCCAATGTAGGCGGCAGCGCCCAGGGCCTCGGTGTAGACCACGCCGTGGTAGCTCACGTCGGGCTCGTTCAGGCGCTTGAAGCGTTCCTTGTGCTCAGCCCAGGGGAACTTGCCGCTGTCCACAATGGCGCCGCCAATGGTGGTGCCGTGGCCGCCCAGGTACTTGGTGAGCGAATGCACCACAATGTCAGCCCCGTGCTCGAACGGGCGGCACAGGTAGGGGC
>JBAQKO010000249.1:0-4286 GCA_049301075.1 Rhodoferax sp. | reverse complement strand
CACTGGGTGTGTGCGGTGGTTATATCTCGGACATTGCTGCCGGCATGCAGTGGGCCGTCGGCGTTAGCATTCCCGGTGTGCCAAACAATCCCCCTGCCAACAAGGCCAAGGTTCTGAACCTGAGCCTGGGCGGCAGAGGCATCTGTGGTCAAACCTACCAAGATGCGGTCGATGCCGCCCGTACCGCCGGCAGCGTGGTGGTGGTGGCTACCGGTAATGACGGCCTTAACAGCGTCAGCCGCCCCGCCAATTGCAGCGGAGTCATTGCAGTAACCGCCCATACCAAACTCGGTGACAACGCAGACTACGCCAACATCGGCGCCGGAACCACCATCAGCGGCCCCGGCGGGGGCACTGGGAGCACCATTGCGGGTGACGGCGCCCTGGTGTACTCCACCATGAACAGCGGCACCACCGGGCCCGTTGCCGACAGCTACGTGGGCTACAAAGGCACCAGCATGGCCACACCCCATGTGGCTGGTGTGGCGGCGCTTCTGTTCAGCAAGGATTCGGCTCTTACCCCGGACGCCGTGAGCTCAATACTGATCAGCTCAGCCCGTGTCCACCCGGTAGGTACTTTTTGCGCAAGCCGTACCGACTGCGGCGCAGGCCTGCTGGACGCCAATGCCGCCCTCGCTCGCATCACATCAGGAGCGCCCACGGTGGCTGCATCAGTGGTCCAGACGGGTGTTCGTCTCACTGGCTCCACCGTCAACCTGACGGCCACCACCAGCGGCGGCACCGCTCCCATCAGCTACGTGTGGACAAAAGTCGTCGGTGGTGCAGTAACCCTGACCAATTCCACGACGGCCACGCCGTCCTTTGTCGCCCCCACGCCTGGCGGCAGCTACACCTTCAAGGTAACGGCCACCGACAGCGCCGCCACACCTCTGACGGCGTCGAACTACGTCAGCGTCATCACCAACACGGCCCCAGTTCTGACATCGATACCAGCGCAGTCCGTGGTGGCGGGCGCCAACCTGAGCTTCACCGCCACGGCCACCGATGCAGATAGCAATGCCGTGACATTCATCGCAAGCGGCCTGCCCAGCGGTGCCAGCCTGAATGCCACTACGGGCGTATTTACCTGGAATGCCGCCGGTCCAGTAGGAAGCTATACGTTCACTGTCAAACCGAATGACGGTTATGTCGATGGAGCCCCGCAAACCGTATCCATCACAGTTACAGCTGCGCCTGCACCTGCAACGGGCGGCGGTGGCGGCGGATCGCTGGGTTGGCTGGACGCCCTGGCCTTACTGTCACTGGCCGCGCTGGGCCTGTTCGGGCGTCGCCCGCACGGCGCGCGCGGTTAACGCCAGCAGCACCAGCCCCATCCCCCCCAAGGCCCCGGCTATGTGGGCGGGGTGGTAAACCGGGAAGCTCCAGCCCCCCCACGGGGCGGCGGCGGGTGTGCCACCCGACTGCCACCACAGCTTCAGGGCCACGGCGCCCAACAGCGCCAGGCCCACCCGGCGAGTGGTACCGGGCTTGAGCCCGACCGCCGCATCGGTCTGCAGCCCCTGCAGGCGACCGCCCCAGACCAGGCGCAAGGCATTGCCCGCCAACAGCCCATGCAAGGCGCCGGAGGCACCTGCGTAATAGCTGCACTGGGCATCCAGCGCCAGCACCACCGCCACGCCGGCATAGCCGCCGCACAGGGCCAGCAACTGCGGGCGCCAACCCAGCCACCGCCCGCTGAACACGACGAGCACGGCAAACGCCAGGGCATTGCCCAGCGCATGCGCCAGGCTCAGATGCACCCACTGCGCCGTCAGCAACTGCCAGTACGAGCCCTGCACATAGCGCAAGCGCGAAAACTGCAGCCCCTCGGCGGCTCCCGGCCACAGTTGCAGCCCCAGCGTGCACACGCCAAAGACCACCACCAGCGCAGCCAGCGGCGGCAGGCGCCGTGCGTTGTCGTTCACGCGCAAAGACCTCACGAAGGCCTCAATACGTGCCCGGGTACGCACCACCATCGGCCAGCACGTTCTGGCCGTTGATGTAGCCCGCCTGCACACTGCACAGGAAGGCGCAGATGGCGCCAAACTCCTGCGGCGTGCCAAAGCGGCGTGCCGGAATGCCTTGGCGGCGGGCGGCAACCAGCGCCTCCACCGACTGGCCGGTTCGTTGTGCCGCCGCCTGCATGGTGGTCTTGATGCGGTCAGTATCAAACACGCCGGGCAGCAGGTTGTTGATGGTCACGCCCTGCGCCGCCAGGGGGCTGCGCGCCACACCGGCCACAAAGCCCGTCAGGCCGCTGCGCGCGCCGTTGGACAGGCCCAAAATGTCAATGGGCGCCTTCACCGAGCTGGACGTGATGTTGACAATGCGACCAAAGCCGCGCGCTGCCATGCCGTCCACCGTGGCCTTGATGAGTTCAATGGGTGTGAGCATGTTGGCGTCCACGGCCTTGATCCACGCTTCGCGGTCCCAGTCACGGAAATCGCCGGGTGGTGGACCACCCGCGTTGGTGACGACGATGTCAAAGTCGCGGCGCATGGAAAACACGGCTGCCCGCCCGGCCTCGGTGGTGATATCTTGGGCACAAAAAAGCACGTTGGCGCCCGTGGAACCTGCGTCAACAGCTCTCAATTTGATAGCAGATGCTTCCAGCTGCTCGGCGCCACGCGCCACGATCAGCACGTTGACACCCTCCTGCACCAGTGCCTGCGCGCAGCCCAGGCCCAACCCCTTGCTGGCGCCACACACCAGCGCCCATTTACCGCGAATGCCCAAATCCATGCTGATTCTCCCGTGCCGCTGTTGCCAAACAAAACCGATATCGCTGATGATACGGACTCCACTTACAGCCTGCCCCTTGCCCCATGCCCGCAAAAGCCCCGGACCCCCACGCCGCACTGCAGCCCTATGCCGACAAGATCACCACCGCCAAAGCAGCCGTGGGACTCATCCACAACGGCGAGCATGTGTTTGTGGGCACCGGCTGTGCGGCGCCGCACAGTCTGCTGCAGGTGCTAGAGACCATGGCCGTGCCGCCGGCCGACGTGGAGCTGCTGCACTTTCTCACCATCCAGGCCTTTGGCCACGACGCGCAGGGCCACAGCACCACGCGCTTTCGCCACCGCACCTTCTTTGTCGGCACCGACATGCGCGCAGCCATCAAGCAGGGGCTGGTGGACTACGTGCCCATGTCCATTGCCCGCGTGCCGGAGATGATCGCGCTGGGCCGCATCCCGGTGGATGTGGCGCTCATTCAGGTTTCGCCGCCCGATGCCTTTGGCTACGTGAGCCTGGGCGTGTCGGTGGACATCATTCCCGCCGCCGTGGCCCGCGCCCGGCTGGTCATTGCCGAGGTGAACCCCAACATGCCCCGCTCCATGGGCGACTCCACCCTGCACATCAGCCGCATTCACCACCTGGTGCCTATTAACACGCCCATTACCGAAATGGGCCGCCTGCCCGTGCAGGCGGAGGCCGTGCAGCGCATTGCGCGCTACATTGCCGGCATCATCGACGATGGCTCCACCCTGCAGATCGGCCTGGGCCCGGTAGCCCACGAAGCCCTGCAGTACCTGACCGACCGCAAGGACCTGGGCATCCACTCGGACCTGATCACCGACGCCATCCTGCCGCTGCTCGAGCAGGGCAGCCTGACCGGTGCGCGCAAGACGCGCCAGGCCTTCAAGATCGTGGCCAGCCTGGCACTGGGCTCGCGCGCGTTGTACGACCGCATCGACCAGAACCCGCTGTTTGTGTTCCAGCCGATTGAGGCCGTGTGCAACCCGGTGACCATCGCGGCGCAGTACAAGATGGTGTCCATTGCACAGGGGTTCGCGGTGGACCTCACCGGCCAGGTCTGCATCGACCAGTTTGGCGGCGAGTTTTACAGCGGCATAGGCTGCCAGGACGAGTTCCTGCGCGGCGCTTCGCGCTCACCCGGGGGCAAGCCCATCATCTGCCTGAGCTCCACCACCGAAGACGGCAAGGCCTCGCGCATCCGCCCGGCGCTGCTGGCCGGCGAGGCCGCCACCATTGCCCGCACCGACGTGCACTATGTGGTCACCGAATACGGCATTGCCTACCTGTTTGGCAAATCCATCCGCGAACGGGCCACGGCGCTGATCGAGCTGGCGCATCCGCAGTTCCGCCCCGAACTGTTTGCCCAGGCCCAGGCGCTGGGTTACCTCGCCGCCGACCAGACGCTGCAAAACCTGCGCGCCTACCCGGTGGAAGAAGAGCGCACCGTCGTCCTGAAAGACGGCCGCGCCGTGAAGCTGCGCCTGGCCCTCTCCAGCGACGCCCAGGGCATACGCGACCTGTTTCAC